>DATDAP010000149.1:0-23725 GCA_036525335.1 Microlunatus sp.
CAAGCAGATATGAACATATCATGCCGATTGTGACTCGGGCCGATCGACTGTCGTCCTTGCTCGAGATGCTCGTCTCGGATGGACGGATCGACGTCGAGCACTCGGCCTCCCACTTCAGCGTGTCCGCCGCGACCATCCGCCGGGATCTGGATTATCTCGCCGACCAGCAGCTCCTGTCGCGGACCCACGGTGGCGCCGTCCCGAACACGACCAGCTACGACCTGCCCCTGCGCTACAAGTCGAGCAGCCGGGGCGAGGCCAAGCTCCGGATCGCCGAGTGCGCGGTGAGCATGCTCTGGCCCGGCTGCACGCTGGCCCTGAACGGAGGGACGACCACGGTCGAGGTCGCCCGTGCCATTCCCGGGGCTCAGGCCCTGCACAACGGCGTCACGGTGGTGACCAACGCGATCAACATCGCCACCGAGCTGACAGTGCGCCCGTTCATCAAGATCGTCGTCTGCGGTGGGGTGGCCCGGCCGCAGAGCTACGAGCTGGTGGGGGCACTGGCCACCGAGACGCTGGGACAGCTGACCCCCGACATCTGCTTCCTGGGAGCGATCGGCGTCGACCCGGCCGCGGGCATCACCACCTACGACGAGGCCGAGGCCGCGATCAACCGGGTGATGGTGACCCAGGCCAAGCGGACCGTCGTGGTCGCCGACGCCTCCAAGCTCGGCCACGTCGGGTTCTCCCGCATCTGCCACGTCAACGAGGTGTCCGCGATCATCACCGACACCTCCGCCCCGCCCGAGATGGTCGCCACCTTGGAAGCCCGGGGGGTCGAGGTCATCCTCGCCTGACCCGCTCGGGTCATCCCGTCCGACCGTCTCGATCCCAGGAAGCTCACAGCAGAAATCCGTTGACGAGCCGTCGACTCCCGCCTACTTTTGTGCGTACACAGGAAGGGAGGTGGTCCAAGGAATGAATTCTTCGAGGACTTGTGAGGTGGCGGCCAGCTAGGCCGCTGCGCGACCTGTGATCAGGTCGGTCCGCAGTGGCCGGCTAATCCACAGCCAACACCCGAACCCGCGAACGTCGGACTCGTCCCCCGGCCGTGGACGGCACCGAGATCTCCCGATCTCATCGCCGCCACGACAGTTCGCGGGTTTGTCGCGTTCGGGACCGGGTCGCCCGGATGCCCCGGGTCAGCAGCAACGCGAGCACGGTGGCGGCCACCACCAGCACACTCACCAGCCGGGAGAAGAAGCGGATGCGACGCGGCCGCTGGCGCGACGACGATGTGGAACCTGAACCGTCACGATGATCACCTTCGCACAGCGGTCCGGGCCATCGTGGCTCCCCGGGCCTTCCGTAGGTCCCCGCAGCGACTCAGTAGTCACTACGGATGCGCCGACCCGCCCACGACGGGGATCGTGAGGCGAAACCGCTCCTCAACCGATCGGATCCCTCATGTCGGTGCCGTCGACCTTCCGGCTCGTCCGCGCGGAGGACCATGTCGTGCTCGACGTGGTCATCACCGACCTGGTGCCCGTCGCGGTCACTCCCACCCGGGACCAGCCGAGTCCGTTCGTGCTGAAGACGCCCCCGTCGCCACCGGCACCCGTGAACCAGGTCGGCACGCTCCGGGTCCGGTTCCCCGCCCAGCAGCTCGTCGAGTACGCCACCCCGTTCGGCGGCACCCGCACCATCCAGCCGAAACCGATCCTCTCCCCCCGGACGGAGGTGGTGGTGCGGGTGCCGGCCTCCGACCCGGGCATCCCGCTGTCGATCGCCGGCATCCTGGCCGCGTTGGCCCGGCTGCCGCTGCACGTGGCCGGAGCCACCGGGACCCGGTTCGCCTTCCCGCATCGGATCTCGCAACGGCCACACAACACCACCGTTCGGCTGGCCCACCTGGCCGCGCCGGCGCGACGCAACGAGCGCACCGAGCTGTGGCACAGCAGTCTGTTCGAGCCCACGCCCGATCCGACCAC
Source organism: Microlunatus sp. (assembly GCA_036525335.1). Taxonomy (GTDB): domain Bacteria; phylum Actinomycetota; class Actinomycetes; order Propionibacteriales; family Propionibacteriaceae; genus Microlunatus. The sequence continues at coordinate 1,935 of DATDAP010000149.1, forward strand.
ACCGGGGATCGCGATGGTCTTCGATCCGGTGGCGAAGGACACCAACCCCACCCAGGAGTGGAAGGACGTCGTCAAGGACGACCTGATCCTGAGTGCGTTGCGGCTGGAGCGCAGCACCGTGCTGGCCGGTCAGACCCAGCCCTCCGCCGGCGTCGTGGTCCCGGCAACGCTCAACCGGCTCCGCCTGTCCAGCCTCGGCGGCTGGCTGGACGTCCGCGGCTCCTGGCCGGAGTTCCCGGAGTACGCGCACATCATCGACATGGGGCGGGACCGGCAGATCCGGGTGGTGGAGACCGGCCGGCTGTTCCCGTTCGGGCACCGCGCGATCCTCACCGGCGACACCGCCCGCGACTTCGAGACCACGGGCGGTGCCGGCAACCCGACCGGCCGAGCCGCCGCCTTGACCACAGTCAACGTCATCGCCGTCACCACCCCGACCGTCACCTTCCCGATCGACACCCAGACCAGGGCGAACGCCGGGTGGCCCTGGGAGTCGGTGACCATCGTCGACCCCACGTCCGACCCCGGGACCGCGAAGGAACCTCCCGGCGGCACACCACCCGGCCTGTCCGGCGTCCGGTTGCAGCGGGTTCCCAGCCAGCCGGCCCCGACGGCGGAGGTCCCGAACCCTCCCGTCGGCGACACCCCGTACGTCTTCACCATCACGGCTGTCGACCGGGCCGGCCAGACCAGCACCTTCAGCATGCCGCTGCTCTGGGTGCCGGACTCGGTCGCCGACACCCCGGCCAACCGGAAGTCGCTGCACGCCCTGGCGAAGACAGTGAGCACGTCGTTCACCGACATCGGGCTCGCCGGTCAGGCCCTCGCCGTCGCTCCGCCCACCGACGCCGCCACCACCGGAGCCCGGGCCGCCCTCGCGGCCGGCACTCTGTCGGCCGAGGCGGCCAAGGCGACCACGGTGCTGGCCACCACGGTCACGACCACGGTCAACGATGCCGGTCAGCTGGTCACCTCCGAGATCACCGGCCGGGTCGAGGCCCTGGAGCGGTACGCCAACTCCGGCCCCCAGCAGGTCGCGCTGTCCTACGCCCAGCCCTACGTGGACAACCTGTTCGACGCGGCCAACGCGCAGGGTCAGCTGTTCCTGCAGCTGGCCAAGGGCACCGCGGTCGACCTGGCTCAACAGGCTGGGGCCAGCGCGGCCAGCATGGCCAGCGTCGCGCTCCCGGTCGCCGGGCTGTCCCGCGAGCTCGGCGCGCTCAGCGCCAACCTCACCGACGGCACCGCGACCGAGATCGCCGGCCGGATCAAGGCCCTCGGTCAGGGCGACGTCGACCTCAGCTTCTTGAAGGGGGCCGACAAGCTGCTGGGCTTCGTGCCGCTCGACGCGCTCATACCCACGACGCCGACCCTCAAGATCGCCGACACCCAGAAGATCAAGACCACGGTGGAGAACGGGGTCGCCACCACTCAGATGTTCTTCTCGGTGCCGCTGCTCCGTGATGAGAACAAGAAGGACAAGCCGCTGCGCTTCTCGTACGTGTCGCTGAGCCCGTTCCGGCGCGACCCGACCAAGCCGCACGACACCACCCTCACCGTCGACCAGACCACCAAGCTGGAGATCGCCACCGGCCGGGTGACCTCGACCTCGATCGCGACGATCACCTCGATCGCCCTGAAGGTGCACGCCTCCGAGGCACAGGACGACACCACAGCCCTGGTCACCGTGCCGTTCACCCGGATCGTGCTCACCTCCAAGGACGGCGAGAAGCCGGAGATCGACGTCGACCTCGGCCCGGTCCGGTTCGGGGGCTTCCTCGCCTTCCTCGGCGCGCTGGCCGACCTGATCGACCAGGCCGGGTTCAACGACCCGCCGGCCCTGGCGGTCGACGAGAACGGCATCACCTCCTCCTTCGAGTTCCCGATCCCAGACGTGGCGATCGGCGTGTTCTCACTGGAGAACATCTCATTCGGCACGTCACTGCGGCTGCCGTTCACCGGCGACCCGATGAGCCTCACCCTCAGCTTCGCCCGGCGCGAGGACCCGTTCATCGTCACCGTCGCCGCCCTGGGCGGCGGGGGCTACCTGGAGATCGAGCTGGACACCGGCGGACTGAAGTCGATCGCCGCCTCGCTGGAGTTCGGCGCCCGGCTCGCCATCGACCTGATCGTGGCCAAGGCCTCGGTCGAGGCCATGGGCGGCGTCTACGCCAAGTACATCAGGGATGTCGGCATCGACGTGCTCGCGTACTTCCGGATCCACGGCGAGCTGGACGTGCTGTCCCTGATCTCGGTGTCGGTCACCTTCACCCTGAGCCTGCGCTACATCGAGCAGGGCAACTTCCTGTTCGGCAAGGCCGAGCTGGCGATCAACGTGACGGTGCTGTTCTTCTCCGAGACCGTCGTCGTCGAGTTCGAGCGGCAGTTCGCCGGCCAGAACGCCGACCCCACGTTCGCCGAGCTGATGGCGCCGCCGAACACCCCCGGTCCCCCGCCGTGGGACACCTACTGCCTGGCGTACGCCGCAGCCTGATCTCGAGAGGCTCCACCGATGACCTTCAACGTGCTCTGGACGACCGTGCCGGGTGGGATCGACCCGACCAACCCAGCCCGGATCCGGCTCAGCCTGATCGCCTCGCCCAGGATCGAGGGTCAGGTGAGCAACCTCGGCGCCTCCGAGCTGGCCGACTGGCCGGCTCGGGTCCGCAACCTGGGTCCGCTGGCCCTGCAGATCCAGGGGCAGCCCACGCTGCTGCCCGCCTCGGTGACCAGTGCCGCGCCGAGCAGCCAGGTGTGGCAGCGAATGCTGCCCACGGGCACCAAGGTGTCCCGGCCGGTGAACGCCCGCCGGGTGCTGACCACCCCCGACGAGACGTACGTCCAGGCGGCCGCCAGCCTGGAGACGATCTTCACCACTCCGGGCGGCGGTCCGGCGACGGAGCTCACTCCCGGCGCTCCGGATCTCGGCGCCCGGGCGATCACCGCCCTGCACGGGCTCGCCCTCGACGGCGGCCGCGGGAACGCACGACTGTCCGCCGCGCTGCCCGCCTCGGCCCGATCCCGTGGCCCGGTCGCCTTGCACGCGCTCGGCGGGGTCGAGCTCGCCGCCACGGTCACAGCCCTCCGCCAGCAGGGCCACGAGGACCTCGCCGTCGCGCTGCCCATCGCCGCGCACGTCGCCGCGCTGCGTGGTGTCGATGGGGCGGCTGCACCGCAGCCGGGTGGCCCGGTGACCGAGGCGTCCGGTCCAGCGCCACTGGACGGCATCAACCGCCTCCCGCAGTCCGACGTGCACCAGATCATGGGCATGCTGCTCGACCACCCCGTGCTCGCCGTGGCGGTCGGCCTCCGCCTCGACCTGGTCGTCACCATCCCGGCGAGCGGACTGGCAGGCCTGCCGCTGATCCGGGTCATCCGGGCGAACGGCACCCCGCTCGGCGACCCGCCGCCGACCGGACCGGACCACACCGCGATGATCCCCCGGCCGCAGCCGTGGAGCCGGGTCCGGCTCGACCGGGCCGCCGGGGTGTTCACCATGGCCGACGGTGCCGAGGTCCGCAACGGCCTCCTCGATCTCAGCAGCAGCGACCCGGTCCGGCCGTACCTGGTCGCCACCACCGACGTCACTGGCCTGTCCCACCATCTCGCCTCGATCACCCCGCCGGCGCCGGGCGAGTCCGCACGGCTTCCCGTCCGGCGCAATGTCGGCCTGACTCTGGCCCAGGGCAACCGGCCCACCGGCGTGGTCGAGTCGACGATGAACAACGCTGTCGCGCTGTCGGCGGGCGTCGGCAGCGTCGACGGCGCGCCGGTGCTCACCGCCGCCGACGTCACCACCGGCTACCGGATGGACGTGTCCAGCAACGGCGGTCCGTTCCGGTCCCTGGTGAAACGCCGCACCCGCTACACCGTGGGTACGGGGACGGCGACCACGATCCTCGCCGCCCCCCTGGCCGACGTCCCCGGCTCCGACGAGGGCACGGTGCAGCGCGCGGTCGCCGTACAGCAGAAGGACACTGACCCCCTCCGTCGGCTGCGCGTGGGTGAGGAGATCGGGCAGTGGAAGGGCTGGTCGATGGCCGCGCCACCGCCCGGCCGCACGGTCGCGGGTGAGCCCGACAACCCGAACACCACCGAGCCGATCGGTCCGCAGCCGATCCCCGGCGTCCCGCTGACCGCCGAGGTCACCGCCGAGCCGGGCAGCCTCACCCCGCTGCGCTACGGCCGCCGATATCGGCTGCGCGGCCGGACCGTCTTCCTCGGCGGACTGTCGGCACCGTCCACCCTCGCCGACACCAGCCAGGTCACGCCGGAGCGGGCCTATCTGCGGACCGAGGCGGTGAGCTCTCCCACGCTGGTCCAGCGGGTCCGCAACACCGAGGGCGAGTCGCTGACCCGGATGGTCGTGCGCAGCACCGGCGACGGGCAGCCGATCGGTGGGGAGTCGCAACGTCACGTGGCGCCGCCGAAGTCCTCGGTCGAGCTGGCCGAATGGCACGGCGCCTTCGACGCCGCGTTCGGACCGGACACCCCCGCCCGGGCAGCGGCGCGGGCAGCGATGCTGACCGTCGCGAAGCGGGAGGCCGGGTCGTTCCTGGAGCCCGGTCCCGGGGTCGCCCTGGTCACCAACAACCCGGCGCAGGTGCCGTCGGTGACCCTGCCGGTGCCGCGGGGGGAGGCGCTGCCCAACGGGGTGTATGTAGTGCACGACTCCTCGGCCCCGCGGCTTCCGTACCTCGCCGACGTCCCGATCGGCGGCGCGGCGGTGGCAGGGCTCACGCCGGTTCCGGTGCTGCTGCCGTACGCCGGCACCTGGCCGGACGTGGCGCCGGGTCGCATCGTCGTCCGGCACGCCACCGGCACGGCCGTGACAGCCACGGTCAAGACCGACAACAGCCGACCGGTGCTGTTCGTGGATCTGCCGCCGGGGGTGGAGCGGACCGTGCGCCTGTCCTCGACGATCCGGGGGGAGCGGCTGGCTGAGTTCGATCTCGGACCGAACCCCGACCCGCAGCAGCCGACCACCGGCCAGCACCCGCTGCTCACGCCCGCGGTCGAGCTCACGCTGGTGCACGCCGTACGGAAGCCGGTCACCGCACCGACCTTCGCTGCCGCCCCGACCCACGCCGCACAGCCGGGCAAGACCGGCGTGCCGATCGCCGCCAAGATCAGCGCGCACCGGGACAGCACCGCGCGGCTCGACCTGGTCGGCACCTGGACCGAGACCGTCGACACGGGCAGCGGCCCGGTCCGGCCCACGACCCGGACCGTCGTCGCCGGCAGCGTCGACGTCGAACGCGGTACCGGGCCGGTCCCGGTCGAAGCCATCCACCAGCTCGGTGACACCCGCGCCGCCACCGTCGCCTATTCAGCGGTGGCCAGCACCCGGTTCGCCGAGTACTTCGCCGGCCGGGCGGCGGGACCCGAGGGCCAGCGAACGGGACCGGCAGCCGTTGTATCGATCCCCAACCGGGCCTTTCCCCCGGAGCCGGAGGTCGTCGGCATGGTCCCGACCTTCTCCACCACCCGGGCCGTCAGCGCGACCGGGGTCGTCACCACCACCCGGACCGGCACCGGTGTCCGGGTGCTGCTCAAGCGGCGCTGGAACGTCACCGGCGACGGCGAGCAGCTCGGCGTGGTGGTCTTCCCCGACATCGCCACCGGCAACGCAGCCCTGGCCGTCAAGGACGGGCGACCGGACCTGGTCGCCCGCTGGGGCAGCGACCCGCTGGAAGAGACCACCCCCAAGCCCGTCGCGCACCTGACTCCCGGCCGGTTCGCCCGCCGCGACCCGGGCACCACCAAAGCCGTCGCGTTGCGCGACGACACCGCCACCGGCAAAGCACTCACGATCGCCGGCCACCGGGTCGAGTTCGACCCGGCCCGCGACCTGTGGTTCGCCGACATCGACATCTTGATCACCGAGACCTCCTGGCCGTTCGTCCGGCTGGCGCTGGTCCGCTACCAGCCGAACTCGCAGCAGGGCTTGTCGATCTCCAAGGTCGTCAAAACCGACTTCTGCCAGCTGCCACCCACCCGCAAGGCGGTGTTCTCCCGGGTCGGGAGCTTCGGGGTGAAGGTCGTGGTCAGCGGCGCCGTCACCCGGAACAGCTCCTTCACGCTGCGTCAGGAGCGGCGGGTCCACGCCCCGGCGTCGCCCGGGATCGACATCTTCTCCGATGCCGGTGTGGCGGCCGGCACCGCGGGCTGGGTGCTGAGCGACGTGACCGCTCAGGAGGACGGGCTCAACGTGCTCAGCAGTCTGGTCCTGAACTGGACCGGCAGCAGCCCACCACCGGCCAACGTGATCTCCGACCTCCGCGCCGGCCGGGTCGTGGTGGAGGAGACCCAGAACGGTCTCGCCGTCTCCGGACCCGGCGCCGACAGCCGGGTCGTCTACACCGACACCGCCGACCGGGCCACCCTCGGCATCGGCTGACCGTATTCACCGCAACCAGAAGGCACCACGTCATGGACCAGTTCCGCCAGCACGTCCGCAGCACCGTGATCCTCAGCGACGACCTGTTCGACCAGCTGCCGCCGCAGCCCCTCGAGATCGACCTGGCGGCCGACAAGGAGGTGCTGATCGTCGGCAACACGGTGGCCCCGAGTGGCGCCACCCTCAGCAACCACCGCGTCACCATCGTGGCCGACTCGGTGGGCCACCTCGGAGGGGATGACTTCATCGCCCTGTCGGCCACCCCGACGGCGGGGGCCGAGCGAGACGGCCGGGTCGGACTCCGGCTGCGGGTGATCGCCCAGAACCTCTTCGGCGGGCGAGGCACGTCCCGTGGACAGCGAGGCGGGAAGGGCAAGAAGGGCCTCAACGGGGTCGATATGCCACCGGTCTTCCAGCCGCCCCCCGGCAAGAACAGTCCCAAGCCACCCCCGATCGTCTCACGCGACGGCGAGGACGGCGGCAAGGGCAAGCGCGGTGGCGACGGAGGGCCGGTTGAGCTGCTTCTGCGTTTTCCCTCCACCTTCACCGGGGCCTGGCTAGGGCTGGGCGGGGCGAAGGGCGAAGGGGGTCAGGGCGGGATCGGCGAGAAGCCTCATAACATCAACAGCCTGCCGGGCGAGCCCGGACTCCCCGGCGGGGAGGGTGACCCCGGACTGGACAAGCAGGCCACCGTGACGACCGGCGAACAGGCGTGGCGCAGCGCGCTGAACGGCGCCGGGGTGACCGCGCGCTGGGCCCGGCTGCGCACCGACCTCGCGCTCGAGCTGTTCCGGCGAGATCAGCCCGCAAAGGCGCTGAAGGAGCTGGCCGCCGCCGGCGTCGTGGCCAACGGGTCACTGCCGGTGGTGAGCGCCTTGGTCCCGCACCTGCCGGTCCTCATTCGCGACCATCGCGCGGTCACCGGAGTGGCGCGGGACGCCGACCTGGTGCCCGACATCGCCGTGCACGCCGGGAAGCACACCGACCGGGCCACTGCGCTGGCCATCGCCCTGCCCGACGGGGCCACGCTGAGCGGAGATCCGGCCACCCGGCTGGCGACGATCCGCGACCAGGTGCAGGTGATGGTCGCACCGGGCAGCTCGTTCACCGAGCGCGACAACGACCTACGCGGCCGGGTGGGCGACGCCGTGGAGCTCATCGGCTCCCTGGCCAAGCGGTCCAGCCGGATCGCCAGTCGACTGAATGCCATCCTCGCCCCCCCTGACGGGCAACCGGCCAACCCGTCGGTCACCGTAGGCGGCCTCGGCCTGCAGGCTCCGGTGGTGGCCAAGGGTCTGACGGACGTCCTCGGTCCCAAGGCGCCCTTCGTCGTCCCCGTACCGGCCGGTCTGCCTGCGACTCCGCCGATCGATCCGCAGCAGCCGTACGGATTCCAGCCGTCCGGCGACCAAGCCACCCTGCTGCCGGTCGACCTCGACCTGTTGGTGCACCGGAGCGTCCGCAACCGCGGCGAGACCATCACGGCTGCCGAGCTCGTGGCGCTGCGCACAGGCGCGGCCGGGCTGGCCCGTCTCGGTGAATGGGACCGGGTGTCCACCGGGGCACCGGGAACCGACGAGAAGCCGGTGACGGTCGACCTGGCGGCGGTCGCCGACGATCTGCGCGGGGCGGCGGGCGACCGGGCCGTGGTGGACCTGCTGGTCGAGCTCGCCGAGATCACGCACGTGTGGCGACTTGCGCGGGCGCGGATCGAGCAGCTGCTGGCCGGGCGGCAGACCCTGCAGATTCAGCGGGTGGTGGCCAAAGCGGCCACCGCATCGGTGACCAGCCCCACTCCGGCCGACCTGCTGCCCGGTGTGCGGTGCCTGCTCGACGACCTGCAGTGGTACGCCGACCGGGCCGCCCGGGCGTCCGAGCTGTTGACCTTCGGACTGGCCGACCCTCCGCCAGCGGTGATCAGCGACTACCCGTTCCCGCAGGACTTCGCCACCGGCAACATCGCCCGACTGGCGCCGATCCTGCACTCAGCGGACCGAGAGCTGGATCTGCGCGAGAGCTCCCCGCTGAGGTTCGCGCCATCGATCTTCGACCACGTGATCCAGCAGGTGCGCCGCGAGAACACCGCGAAGCCCTACAACGACTATCTCAAGCGCGGCATCCCCCTCGTCGGCATCCCCTCGACCCCGCTGAGGAAGACGTTCGCGCTGGCCACGCGACCGGACGTGATCAAGCGCTTCGCCGACACCGGGGAGTTCTGGTTCGACGCCAGCCTGGCCGACCTCGCCGGCGAGACCGGGTCCAGCCCGCACGCTGAGGCGCGGGTGGTCGGCGTCAAGGTGTCGTTGGAGTTCGCCGTCGCCGGACCGGGGTCTGACGTCCCCTTGATCGTCACCCACACCGGTCTGTCCACCCAGCGCGATCTGAACGGCAAGGAGCACCGACAGACGATGCTGCCGGCCTCGATCGACGTCAGCGTCATCGCCGATGACGATGCCGTGTACGAGGGCGAGACGTCCCTGAACGCGCCCAACCAGACGCCGATCAAGCCGATCGACTTCCCCATCTACGGCCGCGGCGCCGTGGCCAGCTGGCATGTCCAGCGGGGGGAGACGATCACCGTGTTGCCCGACCTGGAGTCGATCACCGTCGACGTGCTCTACGACGGCATGGTGCCCGAGGGCACCGCCTCCCTGCGCTCGGTGGCCTTCGCCGGCGCCGGCCTGCGGGTCGGGGCCGAAGCCATGGTCACCGTCGCGCTCACCGGGCCGGCCGGGCCGGGCGGGGTCAAGGTCACCCTGGCCAGCAGCGACCCAGCAACGGTGTCCGTCCCGTCGGCGGTGCTCGTGCCGGAGAACAAGATCGTCACCACCGCGCTGGCGAAGGTCCACAAGCCCACCGGGGCACATCCGCCCACGCTGACGGCGAAGACCGCTGATGGCGTGACCCGGCAGGCCCGACCCGTGGTGCCGAAGCCCGCCCGACCGTCGGTGTCATCGGTCCGGCTGGTGTCGGCGAACACCAGCGGCTCGGTCGCCGCGGTCGCGGTGGTGCCCTCGACGGCAGCCAACCAGCCTGGTCGGGTCCTCGTCACCGTCTCCCCGCCGGTGGGCACGGCAGACAGCCCGGAGCCCCGCGCGGTGATCCACGAACGCCGCCCGGACACCCTTGCCGGCGTCAAGACCGCCACGGTCGGCCACCAGCCCCGCAGCCTCGCCGTCGACCCCAAGCGGAAGCGGATCTACGTGGCCAACAACGGTGTCCCGAGCAGCAGCGTGTCGATGCTGGACGCCGACACGCTGGCCACACTGGCGGAGCAGAAGGTGGGCCTGCACGTCGACCTGGAGGTCGACTCCGCCGCCGGGCTGGTCTACGTGTCCCTGTTCGGCGCCGCGAAGATCCTGATCCTGTCCGCCGACAACCTCGCCGTGAAAGGGGAGGTCGTCGACCCCGTACGGCTGCGCCGACCACACGGTCTGGCGGTGTTCCCGGGCACCGGCGGCGACGCCATGATCTACGCCGCCCGGACGGTGCGAGGCATCCCGGACGAGAGCGAGGAGTCGGCAGTCACCCAGATCCGAAGAACCGCGACCGGTACGCACACGATCGTTCGCTCCCTGAACCTCGGCCCGATCCTGACCCAACCTGTCGACGTGGCGGTCGACACCGTACACAAGCTGATCTTCGTGTCCTGCCTCGGCGGCAACGACATCGCCCCGGCACTGGTCGTGCTGGAACACCCCACCATGAAGGAGCTGCACAGGGTCCCGCTGTTCAGCGGCGGCCGTGCGGTCGAGTCGCGATCCGGCAGCGGGCTGGCCTATGTGGCCGGAGAGGCCGGACTGACCATCGTCGACGGCCTGAACGGCCGAGTCGCCACCCGGTTCCAGCTCGGCGACGACCACCTCGACCAGGGACTGCCGTTCTCCATCGCCGTCGACCAGGTCACCGGTAGCGCCTACGTCGGCACCCGGGACGAGGCCACCCTGTTCCGCATCGACGCACCCACCGAAGCGGGCAGGGTCTTCTGGTGACTACCCTCACCGCATGCCCGCCGCCGGTCGCGTCGTCGAGGTCGACCTCGACCGCCTGCCCGGCTGGGTGGAGCGGTTCGCCGCCCGACATGGAGCGTTGACGGTCGCGGTGGTCGGCTCCGCGGAGGAGACCGAGGTGGTCGGGATCGCTGCTGCCGACGGCGCGAGGGCGGACCTCACCGTTCCGTTCGGCCCGCTGTCCGCCTCGACCGGGTCGCCGATCGAGCGGCTGATCGACCAGGTCAGCGGCTCCCGTACGGTCGGGGTCCTGCTCGTGCGGCGAGGAGGTTGGGCGGCCGCGGTCGTGACGAACGGGGGGTTGGTCGCGGCCGACACCGGCGGTGGCTACGTCCAGGGGACGACCAGGGCCGGCGGGTGGTCGCAGCAGCGGTACGCCCGGCGTCGCGGCAACCAGACCCAGCAGGTGTGGGACCGGGCCGTGGTCGGGGCGGTCCAGGTGTTCGCCCCGCACCGCCCGACGATCGGCGCGCTCCTCACCGGCGGCGATCGCGCCGGTGTCTCCGCCGTGCTGGCCGACGAGCGGCTGGTCGTGCTCGCGCCACTGGTCGAGCCGCGCTTCTTCGCGATCGGCGATCCGACCCGAACGGTGCTGGACGATGTCGTACGCCGGTTGCGGTGCGTGGTGATCACGCTCAACGAACTCGCGTGAGACGACCGCGTCCTACGGCGCGAGGCGCGTGATCGTCCACCGGTCGTCGCGCCGTCGGTAGACGAGACGATCGTGCATCCGGCTCGGCTGCCCCTGCCAGAACTCGATCTCGACCGGTCGCACCAGGTAGCCGCCCCAGTGCTCGGGGCAGGGCACGTCCTGTCCTGCGAAGCGTTGCTCGGCGGCCGCGTACGCGTCCTGCAGGTCGGTCAACGAGTCCACCGCTGACGACTGGGCCGAGGCCCAGGCGCCGAGCTGCGAGCCACGTGGCCTGGTGGCGAAGTACCCCTGCGACTCCGTCCGGGTGACCTTCTCGGCGGTGCCCTCGACCCGGATCTGGCGCTGGATGGCGTGCCAGCCGAAGTGCAGGGCCACCGCCGGGTCGGCGCTCAGCTCGGCGCCCTTGGCCGAGGTGTAGTTGGTGAAGAACGTGAACCCGTCGGCCGTGAGCTCCTTGAGCAGCACCGTACGGGCCCGGGGTCGACCGTCGACGCAGGTCGCCACCACCATCGCCGTCGGCTCGGCCAGCTCCCCGCGGTCGCGGGCCGTGAAGGCCTCGTCCAGCCAACGCCGGAACAGCGCGTACGGTTCCGCCGGCACCGCGGACTCGAGCAGATGATCACCGACGTAGTCGACGCGCTCGCCGCCGAGATCCGATCCGGGCATGATGCCAGTCTCGCAGCCCTCGAGCGACGACCGGTGCGCCGGCGCCGCAGTCGGCGGCCTACGGCCGGGGCTGGGAGAATGCCCGCCGTGACCGCCCCCTCCCCGAAGCACCTGGTGCTCCCCCCTGACCTGCTGCCCGGCGACGGACGCTTCGGCTCCGGTCCGGCCAAGGTCCGCCCCGAGTCCGTGGCCGCGCTGGCCGCGACGGGCCCGAGCCTGCTGGGCACCTCGCACCGACAGGCTCCCATCCGACGTCTGGTCGGCGACGTGAAGGTCGGTCTGGAGCAGCTGTTCGCCCTGCCCGCCGGCTACGAGGTGGTGCTCGGCAACGGCGGATCGACCCTGTTCTGGGACGTCGCCGTCGCCTCCCTGATCCGGCATCGCAGCGCCCACGCGAGCTTCGGGGAGTTCTCGGCCAAGTTCGCCGCGGCCGCCGCGGCCGCCACTCATCTGGCCAGCCCATCGGTGGTCACCGCCGACGCCGGGTCCGTCGCCGTCCCGGCCGCGGTCGACGACGCGGATGTCTACGCCTGGGCCCACAACGAGACCTCGACCGGCGCCATCGCCCCGGTCCGACGGGTGCCCGGGGCGGCCGACCACGCCCTGATGGTCGTCGACGGCACCTCCGCCGCGGGCGGCACGCTGGTGGACGTCGCCGAGACCGACGTGTACTACTTCGCGCCGCAGAAGAGCTTCGGCTCCGACGGCGGGCTGTGGTTCGCCCTGCTGTCGCCGCGCGCCCTGGACCGGGTTGCCGAGATCGCCACGACCGACCGCTGGATCCCGTCCTCCCTCAGCCTGGACATCGCGGTGCAGAACTCCCGCGCCGACCAGACCCTCAACACCCCCGCCATCGCCACCCTGTTCCTGATGCGCGATCAGCTCGGTTGGCTCAACGACCTGGGCGGACTCCCCTTCGCCGCCGCCAGGACCACAGACTCGTCCAGCCGGCTCTACGGGTGGGCGGAGGCGGCCGCGTACACGACCCCGTTCGTCACCGATCCCGTTGTGCGGTCCCCAGTCGTCGGCACCATCGACTTCGAGGGCGTCGACGCAGCCACGATCGCCCGGGTGCTCCGGGCGAACGGGGTCGTGGACACCGAGCCCTACCGCAAACTCGGTCGCAACCAGCTCCGGGTCGGGATGTATCCCACTGTCGAACCGGACGACGTCAGTGCGCTGTGCGCCTGCATCGACTGGGTCATCGAACGGCTCTGACGGCCCACACCGAGCTACGTCGCCGCCGACGCACGATCACGGACGTCGGATCAACACCACGACCGATCCGGCGACGATGGCGATGGCCGCCGCCAGGCCGAGGGCGGCCAGGGTTCCCTGCCGACTGGTGGCGGACGTTCCGGTGTCCTCCGGCACGTCGTCCTCGGACGCACCGGAGTCCTCGCCGGACGGGGAGGCCGACGGCACCTGGCCCGTCGGGCTCGGACTCCTGGTGGCTCTCGGTCTCGGCGCAGTGGTCGGTGGGGAGGCCGAGGACGTCGGGGCCGCGCCCAGGCCCGTCGGGATGTCGATCCGCAGCACCTTCGAGCGGGTGCCCTCACTCCCGATCAACAGGGCCTTGCCGTTGAACGTCGTGGTGATCGACTCGCCCTGTTTCTGGGCCGGCGCGGCGGCGCGGGCGACGACCTCGTACGAGTCGGGATCGACGATCTCGACCGAGGTGTAGGTCCGGAGCGCGAACCGACCGTCCGGGAGCACGGTGCCGTCGGTCACGAGCGCGGGGGCTTCACCCACGCGCTCGAGCTCGTTGACTCCCTGCCGGGAGGGTGACGACGGTGCTGCGTAGATGCCACCCTGACTCCCTTTGGTGACGATGAACAAGCGCCCGTCGCCGTCGACCAGCAGCGTCTCGGCGTCGTGCGGACCGTCCGGGTAGGAGAAGTCGTACGCCTTGTAGACCACCGGTTCGCTCGCCGGCGCGGCGTCGTCGAAGAAGTAGACGGTGACGTTGTCGCGGCGCGCCCGGTTGTCCCCGATGTCGGCGACGTACAGCCGGCCTTCGTGGAAGGCGACCGCCTCGACGTCGACCGGATCGACCCGGAAAACCAGCGTTCCCTGGGTCTCCCCCTGATCATCGAGCGCGTACGCGATCCCGGCGGCGCCGGAGTCGTTGACGGTCCAGTAGCGCTCGGCATCGGCGTCGGTGGCCAGCCCCGAGGACTCGGTGATGTCCGGGTCGGCGATAGTGAACTCGACGGTGTCCGCGGCGGCGGGCAGCACGGCCGACCAACCGAGCAGGCTGATCATCAGCGCGGCGGTCAGTGCCGTGGTCGCACCCCTCAGGACCGGGCGGCGACGTCGGGGCGACGGCTCCATCGCTGGACTCCTTCGGGCAGCAGCGTGTGGTGACGCGTGTGACAGGTGATGCTGTTGGGAGCGTACGCGATCAGCGCCCTCACAGCCCGCTCACAGCCGCGTCCGGGCCATTCCGTTTAGGCTTCAACGATGGAGATCATGGGTCTGCCCCTGCACCCCCTCGTCGTGCACGCCGTCGTCATCCTCGTACCGCTGGCGGCTCTGGGCGGGATCGTGATCAGCGCCTGGACGACGGCCAGGAAGCGGTACGGCTGGTTGACGGTCGCCTTCGCGGCGGCCGCGGCCGGCAGCACCTTCGTCGCCCAGCAGGCCGGTGAGTCGTTCGCCGCGACCTTCGCGCGGAAGACGGAGGCGATGCAGACCCACATGGACCTGGGCGGCAGCCTGTTGATCTGGGTGATCATCTTGTTCTTCGGCACCGCGGCGGTGATGGTCGCTCAGCGATTGATCGACCAGCAGAACCCCCGGGGCCGCATCGCCCTGATCGCCGGCGGCGTGATCACCGCGATCTCGGCGGTCGTCAGCATCGTGCAGGTGATCCGCATCGGTCACTCCGGAGCCACCGCCGTCTGGGGGAGCTGAACCCGCGCGTGGTGTCCTCAGGGGCGTCGTCGATCGCCGGGTGGAGACAGCCGGTCGCGCAGGGTCGCGACGCCGTCCCCCTGCAGGTGTGAGAGGGCGCTGGTACGGCCCGTGATCGCGAGCAGAAGTGCCTCTGCGCTGCCGAGCACACGTGGACCGCTGCCATGGACCCAGTCCACATCCGTGGCCTCGAAGCGGAGACCATCAAGGGTTTTCCCCGCGATGAGACCGCTGGCCGAGGGGGTGGTGAGGAAGGCGAGTGACACGTGCAGACGCTCCGCAGGTATCTGACGAGTCAGCCCCAGCGGCCAGCGGATGTCCAGTCCGTGCACCAGCACGTCGGTGAGCGGCGCCTCCGGACCCGCCCCGGGTGGGGTGAACCGCTTGTCGGCCTTGCGGTGCAAGATCTCGACGATCTCCTCGAAGGGGCGCTTCGCCTGCTGGCGAGCCAGCCGGTCGTTGGCTCGGTCGAAGCTCCCCCCGCTGAGAACCATCGCCAACACGAACTTCGGCAGGCTGACCACGAGTGGAACGATCAAGTGCCCGAGGACGTCCTGGACCGTCCACCCGCTGCACAGGCTCGGCGTTGCCCGTTGCTCGACCGTCAGCCCGGACAGCAGGTCGGCCAGGCCGCGCCGCTCGTCGGCGATCTCCTCGAAGACGTCCACTCGGTCACTCTCGCATGATCGGTCAGACGGGTACGGGATCGAGACACGAGCGTCACCGCGCGGCACGGGTCGAGACGGCGAGCCGCCCGGGGCGGGCCAAAGAGAGCTCGGCGTGGCTCGAGTCGGCCCCGGTCGCCTGGACCTTCCCCGTCGTCACCTCGCTGGTCAGGCTTTCTGGAGGCGGGGACTGTGGTGGCTCTGCCGATAACCGCCGGGGGTGAGCTCGTAACCCACGAAGGTGGTCCACGGCCGTACGGGAAGACCGACGAGCACGTCGTGGCCGTCGGGATCGACGACGCACACCAACACGGCGTCGTCGTGCCGTCGCATCGTCGGGTTCAGGCCCAGCCGCTCGGCGTGCGCGTGAAAGCGCTCGAGGGCATCCTCGTCGGCGACCCTCCAGATGACCGGGTGCTCTCCGCTCAGGTCCACGTCGCCGGGCAGCGTCGACGTGCGACGCAGGCTCAGCGCGAACGGAAGACCGTCTCGACTGAGCGAGCACCCCGTCACCTGACCGTCCGCCACGAACTCACGACGGAGCTCCAGTCCCAGCAAACGCCGGTAGAACGACGCGGACGCGGCGAGATCAGCGGCCGGAAGCATGGCCACGAGGATGCCGACGGGGGCTTCGCTGTGGATAGAATCCATCATCACCTGACACTCCTTGTATTGATCTGACAGTATGTTGAATAGAATGGTAGGACGGATGGCTTCCACCCGCAAGCGGGAATACGCCTCGCCACTGCGCGAGGCGCAGACCGCCGACACACGACGCCGCATCGTCGAGACGGCACTCGCCCAGTTCATCCAGCACGGGTACGCGAAGACGTCTGTCGGCGGCATCGCGACCGCTGCTCAGGTCTCCCGCGAAACCGTCTACCACCTCCTCGGCGGCAAGCAGGCCGTCCTCAAAGCATGCTGGGACGTCGCCGTCGTCGGTGACGACACCCCTGTGCCGGTCGTCGACCGTGAGCAGTACCGCGCGATGCTGGCCGACCCCGACCGAGCTGCAGCCGCGCGAACGTTCGGTCACCTCTCCGCCGCCCTGGTGGGCCGGATCGGCCCCCTTCTCCAGGTGTTGGCCGACGCCGCGTACGAACCTGATCTCGCCGACCTGCTCGCCCAGACCCGGGCCGAACGACTCAGCGGCATCCAGCACCTGCTCGCCGAGCTGTCCGGCGCCGACCCTGCCGCCGACGCGTTCACTCAGGCCGTCGACATCGTGTACGCCCTCATCTCCCCGGAACTCACCCTGGTGTTCACCGAGCAGCGCGGCTGGGACCTCAGGACCTACGGAGAATGGCTGGGCGACCAGATCGCCGAGATCGTCGTCACGCTGGCGCAGTGACCGACCTGAGTCGAAGACCACGGGCGGATCGAGGGCGAGCACGAGCTCGGCCGTGAACGCTCTGGTCCGGTGGGCGCCAGGTTCTTGTCGTTGTCGGATGGCATCGCCGAGTCGAGCAGGACTGCTGGTTCCACGGTCGGGCACCGAGCTGTCGTCAGCTCGCCGACCACGCGGGTCGGATCCAAGCGGCGGATCTCGAGAGTCCCATCCGGCGGACCCGGAGCGCGATTCGGTCTCAGCCGACGAGCCTCCGCCATAGCGCCGCCACGACCACCACGACCAGCAGCCCGATCAGCACACCGGAGACGATGAGCCGTCGGACGCGAGGATTCACCCGGCCAGGATAGGAGCCCTGTCGGGATCCGACGGTCTACCGTGTCTGCCATGGGAGAGCTGAGGCTGTACGCGCTCGGCATCGACGAGCTGCGAGGCATCGTCGGCGCCGGCGACAGGACGGCCGAGCTCCGGGAAGCGGCCCGCCGCGCGTTCGCTCCGGCCGAGCAGCCCAAGTCCAAGGGCCTGATCGGCAAGCTCGGGCCACTCTTCCGCCGGACGCCGGACGCCCCGGTCATCTCCCCGACCGACCCGGAGCCGAGGGACGTGGACGTCCTGCTGGCCGGGGCCTACATCTCCCCCGAGCGGATGGGCGCCAGCTGGCGGGTGCTCGAGGTGCTGGTCCAGTACCGGTGTTGGGGTTCGACCCGGCTGCCCCTCAACCCGCAGTCGCTGGACGACCTGGACTTCGCTCTGGCCCGCGGCGGGGTGGCCGCCGCGGTCGGGTTGGGGCACCTGCTGAGATCGAACACCGATGTGCGCCTCATCCCGGTGCCCGGGATGACGGTCGGGTGGCACCGGCACGACAGGGCGCTGGACATGGCCGACGCCTATCGGGCCGCGATGCCTCAGATCAAGACCGACGAGCAGCGCGAGCTGGTGTCGGCCCTGGTGATGTGGTTGGACGGATTCATCCCGTGGTCCGGGGTGGCCGCCGGACTCGGTCGGCCGGTGCCGGACCTGATCGGCTTCTGGGCCGAGTGACCGTCGCGGTGTCAAGACAGGTCGCGTCCTAGCTGGTGGCGGCCGGCAGCGATCGCACCATCAGCACCCCATCGATCCTCTCGATCGCCGTGATCACGTGGCCCGGCACGCCGCTGTCCACATCCAGCAGCGTGTAGGCGAGATCCCGGCGGGACTTGTTGGTCATCGTGGCGATGTTGAGACCCGCGGCGGCCAGCTCGTGGGTGATGCTGCCGACCATGTTGGGCACGTTGGCGTTGGCCACCGCGATCCGCCACCGCGACTCCCGCGGCAGCTCGACGTCGGGGAAGTTCACCGCGTTCCGCAGCGTGCCGTCCAGCAGGTAGTCGCGCACCTGGTCGGCCGCCATCACCGCACAGTTCTGCTCGGCCTCCCCGGTCGACGCCCCGAGATGGGGCAGCAGGATGACTCCGGGCCGGCCGACCAGCTCGGGGGAGGGGAAGTCGCAGACGTAGCGGGACAGCTGCCCCTCCCGCAGGGCTTCCAGCACGGCCGAGTCGTCGACCACCCCGCCCCGGGAGAAGTTGAGCAGCACCGCGCCCCTTTTCAGCTGGGACAGGGCCCCGGCGTCGATCATCGCCCGGGTGGCGTCGACCAGCGGGACGTGCAGGGTGACGAAGTTGCTGTGCCGCAGCAGGTCACCGAGGTTGTGCGCCTTGCGGACCGAGGCCGGCAGGCTCCACGCCGCCTCGACGGTGATCTCGGGGTCGTAGCCGATCACGTCCATCCCGAGCTTGATCGCCGCGTCGGCGACCAGGCAGCCGATCTTGCCGAGCCCGACCACCCCCAGGGTGTGCCCGGCCAGCTCGTACCCGACGTACGTCTTCTTGCCGGCCTCGATCCGTGACTCCAGCTCCGGATCGTCGGCGCTCTGGGCGGTCACGTACGGCAGCGCCCGGTCGATGTTCCGCGCGGCCAGCAGCATCCCGGCCAGCACCAGCTCCTTGACCGCGTTCGCGTTCGCGCCGGGGGCGCTGAACACGGGGATGCCGCGGGCCGACAGCGCGGCCACCGGGATGTTGTTCGTCCCCGAACCGGCCCGGCCGACGGCGAGCACCGAGGCCGGGATCGGGCGGGAGTGCAGGTCGGCCGACCGCAGCAGGATCGCGTGCGGATCGGTCGCGTCCGCGGAGACACTGAACCGGTCCCACGGCAGCCGCCGCAGCCCTCGCGCCGACAGGTGGTTGAGCACCTGGATCCGGAACTTCTCGGTCATGGGCGGCATCTCCTGTGTGGTTGCTCAGCCGTGGGTGGCGGCGAAGTCGCGCAGGTGGTCGACCAGCGCCCGGACACCCTCGATCGGCATGGCGTTGTAGATCGACGCCCGCATGCCGCCCACCGACCGGTGGCCCTTGAGCTGGATCAGCCCGCGATCCGAGGCGGCGGCCAGGAACTCCGCGTCCAGCACAGGATCGGCGAGGGTGAACGGCACGTTCATCCGCGACCGGTCCGGCGGCGCGACCGGGTTGGCGTAGAAGGGCACATCGTCGATGGTGCCGTACAGCAGCTCGGCCTTGGCGATGTTGCGTTGCTCGGCCGCCGCGAGCCCGCCGTCGGCCAGCAGCTGGGCGAAGACCAGCCCCGCCAGGTAGATCGCGTACGTGGGGGGCGTGTTGTACATCGAGCCGGCCTTCACGTGCGTCGCGTAGTCGAGCATCGGGGTCAGGGGTGGATCAGCCAGTCCGACCAGGTCGTCCCGCACGATCACGATGGTCAGTCCGGCCGGCCCGATGTTCTTCTGCGCCCCTGCGTAGATCAACCCGAAGCGCGACACGTCCAGCGGTCGGGACAGCAGGGTGGACGACATGTCGCTGATCAGCGGCACGTCGCCGACATCGGGCACGGTGGCGAACTCGACTCCGCCGATCGTCTCGTTGGCGGTGTAGTGCACGTACGCCGCGTCCTCGCTGAGTCGCCAGTCGGCCCGCTCCGGCACGTACGTGAACGAGCGGTCCTCAGCCGACGCGGCGACGTTGACCTCGGCCCCGCCGACCTTGCGCGCGGCGGCGATCGCCTTCTTGGCCCACTCACCGGTGTGCACGTAGTCGACTGTCGGCTTGTCGCGGAGCAGGTTGAGCGGGATCATCTCGAACTGCAGCGACGCCCCACCCTGCAGGAACAGCACGTGGTAGCCGTCGGGCACCCCGAGCAGGGTCCGCAGGTCGGCCTCGGCCCGGGCGGCGATCTCGGTGAACTCCTTGCCCCGGTGACTCATCTCGGTCACCGACTGGCCGGAGCCCCGCCAGTCGAGCATCTCGTCGGCGGCTTGGCGCAACACGCTCTCCGGCAGCACGGCCGGCCCGGCGCTGAAGTTGAAGACCTTCCTCATGCGGGGTCGCCTCCAGGAGTGACGACGACCACCAGGTCGCCGCCCTCGACCTGCTGCACCGAGCCGAGCGCCAGCCGCTGGACCGTGCCGCCGACCGGCGTGGTGATGGCCGCCTCCATCTTCATCGCCTCGATGGTGGCCACGGTCTGACCGGCCTCGACCTGATCACCTTCCGCCACGGCCACCGACACCACCCCCGCGAACGGCGCGGCGACGTGGCCCGGCTTGCTCAAGTCGGCCTTCTCGGCCGCCTTGATGTCGACCTTGACGGAGGTGTCACGCACCCGGATCGGTCGCAGCTGACCGTTCATCGTGCACATCACGGTGCGCATGCCCCGCTCGTCGGGATTGCCGATCGCCTCGAGCCCGAGGATCAGACTGACCCCGCGGCCGAGTGGGACGGTGTGCTCGTCGCCGGTCCGGAGCCCGTACAGGTAGTCCAGCGTGTCCAGCCGACCCACGGCCCCGTAGGTCTCCCGGGCGAGGGTGAAGTCCTTGGTCGGACCCGGGAAGAGCAGTCGGTTGAGGGTCTGCTGACGCAGCGTGCCCGGCTCGTCGAGCAGCCGCGAGTCCTCCTCGGCCAGCTCGACGTCGCGGACCGGGATCATCCGGCCCTCCAGCGCCTTGGTCCGGAACGGCTCCGGCCAGCCGCCGGGTGGATCACCCAGCTCGCCGTTCAGGAAGCCGATCACCGAGTCGGGGATGTCGTAGTTCTTCGGGTTCGCCTCGAAGTCTCCCGGGTCGGCCCCGATGGCCACCAGCTGGAGGGCGAGATCGCCGACCACCTTCGACGACGGCGTCACCTTGGTCGGTCGACCGAGGATGCGGGACGCGGCCGCGTACGTGGCCTCGACCGCCTCGAACCGGTCCCCCAGTCCGAGGGCTATCGCCTGCTGGCGCAGGTTGGACAGCTGCCCGCCGGGGATCTCGTGGTCGTACACGCGACCGGTCGGGCTCGGCAGCCCGGACTCGAAGGGCGCGTAGATCTTGCGAACGGCCTCCCAGTACGGCTCCAGGTCCATCACCGCGCGGAGATCCAGGTGCGTCTCGCGCTCGGTGTGGGCCAGCGCGGCCACCAGGGCCGAGGCCGGCGGCTGGGAGGTGGTGGCGGCCATCGGGGCCGACGCCACGTCCACCGCGTCCACCCCGGCGTCGACCGCGGCCAGCAGCGTCGCCAGCTGGCCGCCGGCGGTGTCGTGGGTGTGCAGGTGCACCGGGAGGTCGAACCGGTCCCGGAGCGCCGAGACCAGCTTGGCCGCGGCCGGCGGCCGGAGCAGCCCGGCCATGTCCTTGATCGCCAGCACGTGCGCCCCGGCCTCGACGATCTGCTCGGCGAGGCGCAGGTAGTAGTCGAGGGTGTAGAGCGTCTCGTTCGGGTCGTTCAGATCGGCGGTGTAGCACAGCGCCACCTCCGCGATCGTGGTGCCGGTCTCGCGGACCGCCTCGATCGCCGGGCGCATCTGGTTCACGTCGTTGAGGGCGTCGAAGATGCGGAAGATGTCGATGCCGACGTCGGCCGCCTCCGCCACGAACGAGGTGGTGACCTTGGTCGGGTACGGGGTGTAGCCCACCGTGTTGCGGCCGCGCAGCAGCATCTGCAGGCACAGCCCCGGCATGTTGTGACGCAGCACGGCCAGCCGCTCCCACGGGTCCTCCTGCAGGAAGCGGAGCGCGACGTCGTACGTGGCCCCGCCCCAGCACTCGACCGACAGCAGCTCGGGCAGCGTGCGACCCACGTACGGGGCGACCCGCAGCAGGTCCTTG
>DATDAP010000150.1:0-2866 GCA_036525335.1 Microlunatus sp.
CCACGCATCCCCGCCGCGCGTGCGGCGCAGTGACAACAGACCGTGGTCGGCGGTCAGGTGGTGCGGCGCGGCGTAGGTGATCTCGACCTCGGCGATGTCCCCGGGCCGGGGTCGCAGCGCCTCGTCCTCGGGCACCGCGACGTGGACCAGGCGGTTGTCCTTCGCGCGACCGGAGGAGCGCGCCGTCGCAGCGTCCTTGCGGCCCTCACCGTCGGCGAACATCACCTCGACCGTGCGACCCACCTGCGCCAGGTTCTCCGACCAGGAGATCTCCCCGACCAGGTCGACCAGTCGCTCGTAGCGTTCCTGAACGACCGGCTTCGGCACCTGGTCCGGCATGGTCGCCGCCGGGGTTCCGGCCCGGATCGAGTACTGGAAGGTGAAGGCCGAGGCGAAGCGCGACTCCCGCACCACGTCGAGGGTGGCGGCGAAGTCGGCCTCCGTCTCGCCCGGGAAGCCGACGATGATGTCGGTGGTGATGGCGGCGTGCGGCATCGCGGCGCGCACGTTCTCGATGATCGACAGATAGCGGCTGCTCCGGTACGAGCGGCGCATCGCCTTGAGCACACTGTCCGAGCCGGACTGCAGCGGCATGTGCAGCTGAGGCATCACGTTGGGGGTCTCGGCCATGGCGGCGATCACGTCGTCGGTGAAGTCCTTGGGGTGCGGGGAGGTGAACCGGACACGCTCCAGCCCGTCGATCTCCCCGCAGGCCCGGAGCAGCTCGGCGAAGGCCTGCCGGTCGCCGAACTCGACCCCGTACGCGTTCACGTTCTGGCCGAGCAGGGTGATCTCCTGCACGCCCTCGGCCACCAGCGCCTCGACCTCGGCGAGGACGTCGCCGGGTCGCCGGTCGGTCTCCTTGCCCCGCAGGCTGGGCACGATGCAGAAGGTGCAGGTGTTGTTGCAGCCGACGCTGATCGAGACCCAGGCCGCGTACGCCGACTCGCGTCGGGTCGGCAGGGTCGAGGGGAACCGCTCCAACGACTCCGCGATCTCGACTTGGGCTTCCTCCGCGATCCGGGCCCGCTCCAGCAGGGCCGGCAGTGCGCCGATGTTGTGGGTGCCGAAGACGACATCGACCCAGGGCGCCCGGTCGAGAATGACCCCGCGGTCCTTCTGCGCCATGCAGCCACCCACCGCGATCTGCATCCCGGGCTTCGCCTTCTTCACCGGAGCGAGCTGACCGAGGTTGCCGTACAGCCGGTTGTCGGCGTTCTCTCGCACCGCGCAGGTGTTGAACACGACCACGTCGGCCTGCTCGGTCTCGCTCGCCTTGGCGTAGCCCGCGTTCTCCAGCAGACCGGCGAGCCGCTCGGAGTCGTGCACGTTCATCTGGCACCCATGGGTGCGGATCTGGTACGTGCGCGCGGCGGTCGTGGACGCAGCGTCAGTGGTGGCGAAAGAGAGGGTCATGGCGCCGCTCAGGATAGTCCCGCGGGTCACTAGAGTTCGACTTCGTGATGACCACCGATGCCGTGAACCCGACCGGAGACCAGTACGAGATCACCGCGGGAGCGCGGGTCGCCGTGGTGACCGAGGTGGGGGCGACCCTGCGCTCGTACGCCGTCGACGGCCGCGATGTGGTCCGCGGGTTCGCCGCCGACGAGGTCATCGCCGGCGGCCGCGGCCAGCAGCTGCTCCCTTGGCCCAACCGGATCCGGGACGGGCGCTACACCTTCGAGGGCACCACCCAGCAGCTGGCCCTTTCGGAGCCGGCCCGCCACAACGCGATCCACGGTCTCGTCCGACACATCCCGTGGCGGCTCGTCGCCCACACGGGCGACCGGGTCGAGCAGCGGGTGCGGGTCTATCCGCAGCCCGGCTGGCCGGGCGCGATCGCGGCGACGATCGTCCACACGGTCGGTGACGACGGCGTGGTCACCGAGCTGACCGTGACCAACATCGGGTCGGGCCCGGTACCGTTCGGCTACGCCGCTCACCCCTATCTGACGGTCGGCGAGGACACGGTCGACGACGTCGTCATCAGCGTGCCCGCCGAGCGCTACCTGGCCGTCGACGACCGGTTGCTGCCGCTGGACCTGATCCTCGTCGAGGGGCGGGACGAGGACCTGCGCACCGCCGAGGTCCTGGGTTCACGGCGGTTCGACACGGCGCTGGCCGGGTTGGCCCGGGGCGCGGACGGCCGTTGGCGGGCCCGGCTGCAGCGCGGGGACCGGTGGGCCGAGCTCTGGGCCGGAGAGGGCCTGGACTGGATCCAGGTGTTCACCGGCAACGACCGCCGCGACCTGTCGATCGCGCTGGAGCCGATGACCTGCGGGCCCAACGCGTTCAACCCCGGACCGACGCACGACGGCATGATCACCCTCCCCGCCGGCGGATCGGTGTCGTACGTGTGGGGCATCGACGGGGCCTGAGGGCGGCGACCCGACGAGAACTGCGCCGGCGTACCGGGGACGGAATCTTCGGCTGTCGGCCAGGGAAGTAACCGAATCTCAACATCCGCTTCCCACCGCTGCCGCATTATCTCGTCTAGGGTCAGCCCATGGCGGAAGCGGCGGAGCCGGGTGACCTGAACGACCCCACCGAAGGACCGTCGGTCGCCCCAGAGAGCGTCGGGGCGCCGTTGGTCGTGCTCAGTGACGTCGACAAGTACTTCGGTGACCTACACGTCCTACAGCACATCGACCTGACGGTGCACAAGGGCGAGGTCGTGGTGGTGCTCGGCCCGTCCGGGTCGGGCAAGTCGACGTTGTGTCGGGCCATCAACCGGCTGGAGACCATCCAGGGCGGGAAGATCACCATCGACGGCACAGCGCTGCCGGAGGAGGGCAAGGCTCTCGCTCATCTGCGGGCCGATGTCGGCATGGTGTTCCAGTCGTTCAACCTCTTCGCCCACAAGACG
>DATDAP010000151.1:0-3192 GCA_036525335.1 Microlunatus sp.
CGGACGCACCCGCCCGAATCGATAGACCACACCCCGCTCGTACTCCTTGACCACGCGCAAGCTAGCGACCGCAGCTGCGATCGCCAAAGCGCCGACGACTGCCAAAACCCCTAGCACGATGGACATGACCTTCTCCGTTCCCTTGCCGCTGACATGGCCCGTTGAAACGGCGCGGAATGTCGGCGAATCGAGTGGGCCCCGCTGGCCCAGTGGCTGGTGAAAAGTCTCGCCCGCCTCGGGCGGCGCGGGCAGGTCAGGGGTCGGTCATTCTTGGCGGCCATGGCTGCCTGACGTCGGCAATCGCGAACATTCAGGAGCTCGCGAGGATCGCCCCTTGGCTCAGATCGAGGCGCTTGGTGGCGGTGAGCAGCGTCAACCGATCATGTCCGGCCATCGGCCGAAGGTGACGCCAGCGCGGAGACTCGTTCGGGGTCGCCGAGTTCCTGTCGGTAGCGCCGACCCGAACTCCGCGAACTTTCGCGGGGTCGTGTGCGTCCCTCTTGTGCAGCGTGTCCGAGGGGGCGGTGCACCACTCGTCCAGATCGGCCCGCGCCTTACTGACACCTCGGGGCCACCGCCGGTCCACCACGCCCCGTGCAGATCCGATGGGCCTCAGACGGCGGCGGTCCTTTCGGTCGGACAGCCGGTCGCGGCCTTACCCTCGAACGGACATGTGCATGGACGGCACCACGATCGCAAGGATGGTTGCCCGCATAACGGTGGGTGCGTTGCTTGCGCTACTTCCCCTGTCATTTGCGCTCCTCGCCGTCGCCTTCGCACCGCCGACCCGCATCGAGATCGCGGGCCAATGGGTGTCACTGAAGCCAGTGATCGGGCAAGACACCAGTCGTCTGCTCGACGGCGCGCTGGTGAGCCCTGAGCACGCACACCTGCACCTGATCAGCAAGGACGTCGGCCTGGACGTCGACGCCGACTGGAACCGGCTTATCCCCAGAGACAAGCGAACGCGGGGGTACCTCGCGGACCTCTGGAACGACCCGGTTCCCGAGATCGCACGCATCCAAGACACCGCCCGACGTCATGTCGCCATCTGTGCCGGTGTCGGCTTCGCCTTCGGAACCGCCCTGGTGGCGAGCTCCTGGCTAGCTCTGATCCAGCGACGTCGCAGCTTGGCTTCCTACTCGCCGAGGGACGCGGCTTTGGTACGGCGCCACAACCGCGGGCTCAGGCGCGGGCTCGCCGTGGCGGGGGCAACGACGGTCCTGGGTGTGCACAGCCTCGCGCTCACCGTCTATCTCCACGAGGATCACCACAATGTGGTCGGCAGCCCGGTCTTCGCCGGCACCGCTCTGGAAGGCATGGAGGTCAACGGCCTGATGGCTGACGTGCTGCCCTTCCTCTCGATCCTGCGACCAAGGAGCACATTCTACGACGCCGTGGCGGCCAACCTGGAGCGCGCGATCGACCGTCAACCCACGCTGCAACGCTCAGAGGGCGAGGTCGTGCTCGTGCTCGCCGAGGACTTTGAAGACGTCAACGGCATGGCACGCCAGGTCGGGTTGGCCGCCGACCTGGTCGACGCAACCTTCCTTGCGATCACCGGGGACCTCACCTTCGCTGGGCTCCCCGTGGAGACCTACATCATCGACACGATCGACCACTACTCCGATGGCCGACCCGTCTACTTCACACCCGGCTTGCACGACACCGAGGTGGTGGTCGCAGCCACGCGCGCCCGCGACTGGCACGTCGCGGAGGGGCGAGCCACCGAGGTGGAGGGTCTCACTCTGCTCACCGCCGCCGACCCCAGGATCTCGACCGTAGGGAGCTTTGGCACGAACAACCTGTTGCGTGATCCCGACGTTGACGTCGGGCAGTTCCTCGACGACACGATCGAGGAGGCCTGTGCGGAGCGCCCCGACCTTGTGCTACTGCACGACCACCGGCTGGGGCGAGAGATCGCGGAGGCCGGCTGCCAGGAGATCGCCGTCCTCGACGGACGCTCGTTCGAATTCCTCGGACCGGAGGAGGTCGGCACGACGGCAGGCGGGTCGACGTTGCACTACACGGGCGGTAGCTCGGGCGGGCACAAGGACACCCGCCCGGATCCCGGGAACATCAAGGATCCGGCGACCTTCTCAATCCTGACAGTGCGCGGCGATGACGGCCAGACGACGTACGCCGTTGTCACCGTGCGGCCGGACGCCTCAGTGACCGTCACACCTGAGATCAGCCTGGGGGTGCCCTACGCCGAGTTCCTCGACACCGGCGTCACAGGCGTCGGCCTGCCAGCCCACGCCGCTGTGCCGGGTCGGCCCTGACGCGGCGAACGGAGCCGAACCGGGTGCCAAGACCGCCTCAGGTTAAGGCCGATCGAGACATCGTCATGGGAGCCGCATCATCAGCAGGGCTGAGGGCCGGGCTACTGCGCGATACTCGGTGTTCTCGAGCGTCGCCTTCTCCATGTCGAAACTCTGAGGCGCCCGGCCCGATGTCCTTGAGGGTCATCCTTCCCGCCGATCCATGCTCGCAGTGCAGACGCAGGCGGACGCGAATCGACCCGGCCACGTCAACGCGCTCAGACCCTGATCGCCGGAGACATTCGTCGAGCAGTGTCACACGGCGTTGGTGGCTAGCCCGCCACGATCGGCCCGGCCACGTCGCGGCGACCTAGGACGTCGTCGCCACCGTGGCTCTCTCGAGCCGGTGTTCCCTGCACTTCACAGGCGAGCGCGCCGCAACCGCCTCAGCCCCTGGACCTGCGTGTCTACATCGGGGCCAAAGGGAACGTCAGTAGCACCGACCGGCGACTCCGGCGGTCGGGATAGCCGCGTCCGCTGCCGAAGCACGAAGGCTTCTATCCCCTCCGCAAGACGCACGAGCTCTCAACAACCGCCTACCCCCGCCCCGTAGCAGGGTCCTCGACCCGTCACAATGGGAGGACGGATGCCGCCAGCGCACGAGTGCTCGCGTGCTGGCTGCCCAGTTGGAGTGGGTGAGGCACTTGACGTGGCCACGTCGACCGGGTCTCCGTATACCCGGATTCGCACTGCTGTTGGCGCTTGACCTCGTACTCCTGGCAATGAGCTTGACCATCGGTCTCACAGCCTGGCTCGCCATCGCTGTCGCCCCCATCTTGTTGGTGGCCACCTACCTGGTGCTGCGCGACGCGCGGAGTACCTCGACGCACGCGCGACCACCCGATGCCGAACCACGTCCCCGTCGGTAGTT
>DATDAP010000152.1:0-4264 GCA_036525335.1 Microlunatus sp.
TGATCCGCTCCGGGGTAGACGCGAGTTGCGTCCTTGAAACTGACTGTGGCCACGCCACACTTCCTTTCCACGGGCAGGTACGTGCCCGACGATCCCTAGTGGAGGGGGCAGGGCCACACTCCCACGTCAGGGGGGTGTCCACAAGGACACGTCAGCCGCGTGTGCCAACGGCACCTATGCTTGGGGTGAGAGACGGGTAGGTGTCAGCGTGGCTGACGAATGTATTCATGGCATGACCCAGGCGTGGTGCGACGTCTGTCGAGCCCCCCGACTAGTGAACACCGCGGCCGATCCGCACGGCGGCCGCTCCGCGCAGCTCCTCTTCGACGACCTGTGCGCGCTGCTCGAGATACCGCGGTACTTTCCCGGTCCCGGCAGTACGCCGTCCCGGGTGTTCGCCGCCGCAGCCGCTCGGGCCGACGTCGCCGCGGGCTCCATGCCCGAGGTCGGCGAGGCCATCGCGGCCAAGGCCGGTCTGATCTGGGGCCCGGGCTGCGACAACCGGCAGAGCCGCGACCAGGGCACGGTGGTCAGTCGCGAAGGTGTCGGCGTCCTCGTCCAGGCGTTCAAGATCCTCGGAAAGAGCAACGCGTCGGTCTGACCCCATGATGGCGGCTCGCCCCGTGGGGTTCCCTGTCGGTACACCTCTCGACAGGGACTCCCCCGGCGGCGGGAGAACGAGTTGACTCCTCTTCGTGACCGAAACACGAGCGACGGCCGTACCGCACCTGGGCTACTGCCCGGACTGTGAGTTCCTGGGGGACGCACCCGACGCCGCGCCCGATCATGATCACCGGAAGCAGGCTCGGCTCAGTTCGGCCATGGTTGCGACGGTGGTGTTCCTGACCGCGATCGCACCGCTGGCCACCGACATGTACGTGCCGGCGTTCCCGCGGGTCGCCGCCGACCTCTCCGCGACGGCGACGCAGGTCCAGCTCACCCTGACGACCTTCTTCGTCGGGATGGCCCTCGGTCAGCTGATCGGGGGTCCGATCTCCGATCAGCGGGGCCGGCGGCGGCTGCTGGTCGCCGCGGTCGCGGTGATGACCCTCGCGTCCATCGCCTGTGCTCTCGCTCCGACGATCGCGATCATGATGGTGGCCCGGTTCATCCAGGGGTTCGCGGGCGGCTGGGCCATGGTGATCGGCCGAGCCGTGATCGTCGACCTCGCCACCGGTGCCCGGCTGGTCCGGGTACTGAACGTGATCGCCGCCGTCGGCGGCATCGCCCCGATCGTCGGACCCCTGATCGGCGCGGTCATCCTGCAGCTGTCGGACTGGCGGGTGTCGTTCTGGACCGTGGCCGCGCTCGGTGCGGTGATGATCATCGCCGTGCTGGTCGCCGTCCCGGAGACCCTTCCTCGCGAGCAGCGACACGGCGGCGGGCTCCGTACGTTCGTGGTCGTGGGCCGGCAGGTGCTGCGCAACCGCAGCTACGTCGGCTACCTCGTCGTCTCGGGTTCCGCGATGGGCGCCCTGTTCGCGTACGTGGCGACGTCCGCCTTCGTGCTGCAGTCGATGAACGGGCTGTCGCCGATCGCCTACTCGATCGACTTCGCCGCCAACGCCGCCGGCATGACCATCGCCGCACTCGTCGCCGCCCGGCTGGCCGGTCGGATCGCCACCCGGAAGGTCATCCTCGTCGGCCAGATCGCCGCCCTGGCCGCCGGTGTCGCCATGGTGATCGGTGCACTCTGGTTCGACACCCCGTTGATCCTGGCGATGGTCTGCTTCTTCGTCCTGATGACCGCCCAGGGACTGATCGGGCCGAACGGCGGCGCGCTCGCCTCCGCCGAGGTCCCCGACCACCCGGGCACCGGATCGGCTCTGCTCGGCTTCGTGCAGTGGGTCGCCGCCGGCACCATCGCCCCGATCGCCGGACTCGGTGGCGAGGACACCGCCGTGCCGATGGCCCTGCTCATGATCATCGGGGCAGCGGTGTCCATGATCGGGCTGCTCGTTCTCGCCCGACCGCGGGCTGTCTGATCACGGTTCGTCGGGTGCGTTCATCCTGCCGTGCTGTCGGAACGGACCATGAACCGGGTGCTGACGAACGGGCTGAGACTCTCGCCCGGCGAAGCGGCCCGCCGGGTCCGAGCCGCCGAACACCTCGCCGACCGGACCAGCATGACCGGGGAACCCCTGACCCCGATCCGACCCCACCTCGCCACCGCCCAACGCGACGGGCTCGTCACCCCCGAACAAGTCACCCTGATCGACACCGCCCTCCGCAAAGTCAAACACTGCGACCCCGCCGCCGTGGAGGCCGGGGAGATCCTGCTCGTCCAGCACGCGTGTGATCGCCTGGTACGACGGCGGAGACACCAACATCGCGAACCTGACCCTGGTCTGCTCTACCACCATCACCAGTTCGCCCAACGCGGCTGGCAATGCGTGATCAACCACGACGGACTCCCCGTCTGGATCCCACCGAAATGGATCGACCGACACCAACGCCCGATCCTGAACGCCCGCATCACCATCAACAACTGGGACCCCCAAGATCCGTTGAACTTCGATCAACCCCTGGCAGGGACGGCAAACCCGCCGGATCCTCCAGGACAGCACCCCTGACCAAGATCACCATCACGACCATCCGAGCAAGATCAACCGCGACACCGACGACCGCCACAGGACTCTGCCTGCGGCGGTCATCAACCTGCCCGGGGACGAACGGCCCAATACCCGGCCCGGTGCGGGTCAGGCCTCGACCAGCCACGGCATGAACGGCACCGAGGGCGAGGCATCGGCGTACAGCTTCTCCGTGTGCATGTCGGCACCGTCGAAGAGGAAGACACCCATGGACCGGACCTCGACGACCTGCCCCGTCTGCTGCCCGTCGAAGCCTCGGGAAAGACGGTCAGCACCTCGAGGGCCGTCCTGTTGTCCCCGGGTAGAACGCCTCGCCGATGTGCGGGTTCGGGCCCATCGAGTCGAAGAAGGTCTGCAGGAGCTTCCGCACGTTGTCGGCGCCGCGGACGGTCTTGCTCACGCCGTCGATGTGGGCGGCGAGGGTCTTCTCGCAGGAGGCGATGATCTCGGGCGTCACCATGGGCGCCAGGATCTCTCTCCCGCTGACCTCTGGAGCCGGGATAGCGCCGGGAAATGGCTGACGGCGAAGCTCCTACAGCGGCACAAGGGGCAGGCACAAGGCGCAGAACGCCTGCCGTGTGGCGTTTGCTGTCGCCGCCGTCTGCTCTCAAGCATCGACAGGATGTGGGTACGGGACGATGATGATGGTCAGTGGGCAACGGCGCCCGCTACGCGACGGGGGGACCCGATGCAACACAAGGGCTGCACCACTCGCGTTCGCGATCGTGGGGGGCATTCGGTTCCTGGCCCTGATGTCAGTGCCTGCGCACGCGGCGAAGAACCGACTGGAAGTCTGAATGGTGGGGCAGTCAGCCCTACCGCCACGGGACTGCTGCAGGGCTGCTGCAGGTTCACCGGGGCCAGCTGACCTTGCGATATGCCGGATCCGATCACCGTGGCAGGAAAGCGCCGGTCTGCAGATGGCACGGGCCGACTTTCCATTCGAGAGGGTTGAGTAGCGAGGGGTAGAGCGTGAACGAGTGTGAGCTCACGACGGCTGATCGGGTCATTCGCCTCCTTCGACAGCTAGGTATCGATCGAGCCCACGTGGTGCAGGGCGTCACTGAGGTTGCAGGGCACCCGGAGATCGTTGCGTCTCTTGCTCTGGTCACGCCCGCGGCTGGCGCTGCGGCCCCGCTACGGCAACTCGCGGTATCGCGACGGGTCGTCGCGCCGCGCTTGATCATTCACAGCGACGCCGGGCCACTGAGTGCTCAATCGGCGCTCGTGATGGCGGTTGATCCCGACGCGACGGCGGTCGTCCTGCGCGGGCAGGTGAGCGCGCACTGGAGTGACACTGTTGCCGATCGCGCCGACGAGATCGAAGCCGCACTGATGACCCACCTCGCTGAGGCTGACCGCCGATCACCGCTTCCGGAGCTTCAGCTGGATGGTGAGGGCGAGATAGCTGGTCTCCGGTATCAAGCCAGGGGTAGCGGTCCGCCTGTCATCTTCTTCCCGCTCCATCTGGCGCCCTCGCAGTGGGAGCCGATTCTGCCAGCGCTCGCCAGGCACTACTGCACGATCACCCTTAGGTCCTGGAAGTAAATAACGTTTAGATTACGGGTTGCACGGAGGGGGTTTCGTAGCAGCCCGCTTCGTGCTGTCGGTCCTACGTTTGGGGCATGCCACAAACGGGTCTGGACGAGGTGCTCGTGGCGAAGTTCGCGGTG
>DATDAP010000153.1:0-2950 GCA_036525335.1 Microlunatus sp.
AGACGTGTTCGGGGCGTGGGCACCCCGGCCGACCGCCCACCAAAACGCAACCACACACAGCGCGTACGAGCGGTCAGTCCTCGCCGAGGTACGCCTTGCGGACGTTCTCATCCACGAGCAACGCCTTGCCGGTGTTCTGCAAGACGATCTGACCCACCTCCAGGACGTACCCGTAGTCGGCCAGGGACAGGGCCGCCTGCGCGTTCTGCTCGACCAGCAGGATGGTCACACCCTCCCGCTGCAGCTCGACGATCGTCGACATGATCTTCTGCATCATCAGCGGCGACAGCCCCATCGACGGCTCGTCCAGCATCAGCAGCTTGGGCCGGCTCATCATGGCCCGGCCGATGGCCAGCATCTGCTGCTCGCCGCCGGAGAAGGTGCCGGCCGGCTGGTCCCGCCGCTCCTTCAGGATCGGGAACAGGTCGAAGGCCCGGTCCAGGTCCTTGGCGATCGCCACCTTGTCCCGGCGCGCGAAGGCGCCGAGCATGAGGTTGTCCTCGACCGTCAGCCGCGGGAAGATCCGACGCCCCTCCGGGGAGTGAGCCAGTCCGAGGACCGTGATCTCGTGCGCCGGGGTGGCGTCGATCCGCTTCCCCTGGAACCAGATCTCCCCGGCCTCCGGCTTGATCAGCCCGGAGATGGTCCGCAGGGTGGTGGTCTTGCCGGCCCCGTTGGTGCCGACCAGGGTGACGACCTGCCCTTCCTCGACGGTGAACGAGATCCCCTTGACCGCGCGGACCCGACCGTAGGCGACCTTCAGGTCCTTGATCTCAAGCATCACGGCCTCCTGCTGCGCCGCCGTCCGCCGGCGGAGTCTGTGGCTCCGATTCGTCGGCGGAGTCTTCCGGTCCGGTCCCGATGTAGGCCTCGATCACCCGGGGATCACTCTGCACCTCGGCGGGGGTCCCCTCGATCAGGCGCTTGCCCTGCACCAGGCAGAGGACCCGGTCGCACAGGTTGAAGATGAACCGCATGTCGTGCTCGATCACCACCACCGCGAGCCCGAGGTCGCGGATCCGGAAGATCAGCTCCTCGGCCTGGCGGGTCTCCTGCGGGTTCATGCCGGCCGTCGGCTCGTCGAGCAGGATGAGCTTCGGGTCGGTGGCCAGGGCCCGAGCGACCTCCAACCGACGCTGATCGCCGTACGGGAGGTTGCGGGCCAGGTGGTCGGTCGTGTGGCCGAGCCCGACGAAGTCGAGCAGCTCCTGGGACCTCTCGCGTACCGCTACCTCGTCCCGCTTGAACTTCGGTCCGCGGATGATCGAGGTGAACGGTCCGGTGGTGGTGCGGCAGTAGCGACCGACCATCACGTTCTCCAACGCGGTCATGTTGCCGAACAACCGGATGTTCTGGAACGTTCGGGCCATACCGGCCATCACGACCTTGCGCGGCTTGGGCGGCAGCACGGCGCCGTCGAACACGACGCGTCCGCTGGTCGGCAGGTACATACCCGTCAGGCAGTTGAAGAACGTGGTCTTGCCGGCACCGTTGGGACCGATCAGCCCCATGATCTCGCCGCGGTGGACCGTGAAGCTCACCGAGTCGACCGCGGTCAGGCCACCGAACCTCATGGTGACGTCCTCGGCCTGCAGGATCACCTCGCCCACGGCACCCGCGGCCCGGTCGTACGCGCTCGTGGTGGTCACAGGGCACCTCCCTTGACGATCCCGGTCTGCTCGACCTCTTCCTCGATCCGCTCGGCCAGCTCCTCGTCGTCCTCGTGGAACTCCAGCTGGCGACGCTGGTTGGGCACCAGGCCCTCGGGCCGGAACCGCATCATCAAGACCAGCAGCAGTCCGAAGATCAGCAGCCGGTACTCACTGACGAAGCGGAGCTTCTCCGGCATCAGCTTGAGGATGGTCGCCCCGATCAGCACGCCGAGCACCGTGCCCATGCCACCGAGCACGATGGCGGCGAGCAGGAACGCCGACTCCAGGAAGACGTACTGGTCGGGTGTGACCGAGACGTCGACGTGGGCCTTGACCGAACCGGCCACGCCGGCCAGGAAGGCGCCGCCGGCGAAGGCGAACAGCTTCAGTCCGAAGACGTTGACGCCCATCGCCTCGGCGGCCTTCTCGTCCTCGCGGATGGCCACCCAGCCCCGCCCGATCCGGCTGTTGTTGAGCCGGACGAAGACCAGGATGATGAGGCCGAGGACCAGGAGCAGCAGGAAGTAGTAGTTCGAGAAGCGGCCCAGCGGGATACCGAACAGCTCGTGGGTCTCGCCGAAGTCGAACCCGAACAGGACCAGGTCGGGAACCCCGGGGATCCCGTTGGAGCCGTGGGTCAGGTCCGGCCCGTCGGTGCCGTCCAGGTTGATCATGGAGATCCGGAAGATCTCCCCGAACGCCAGCGTGACGATGGCCAGGTAGTCGCCGGACACCCGCAGGGTCGGAGAACCGATGATCAGACCAAGGGTGGCGGACACGCAGCCGGCGATGATCACCACGACGATGAACGGCGGATGCCAGTCGACTGTCGCGAACGCCGACTTGGACAGGATGGCCGCGGTGAAGGCACCGGCTCCCAGGAAGGCGATGTAGCCGAGGTCGAGCAGCCCGGCCAGACCGACCACGATGTTCAGACCCATGGCCGTGGCCGCGAAGATGATCACCTGGGTGGCGATCGACATGTTCGCGTCCGAGCCGCCCTGGGTCAGCGGGAAGGCGAAGGCCACCACGAAGGCCGAGAGGATGAGCACCTTGCGGTGCCGCTGGGTGCAGCTGGAGAGGAAGCCCATCACGCCCGTGGTGAAGAGCACTGCGATGACGGCCCCGATGAAACCGAGGAACGAGACGAACGATCCGCCATCGTCCATGTTGAGCGCGAACGCCGCTCCGAAGAGGGCCAGCCCCATCATGGCGGCGATCGCGACGATCTCGATCCAGGGCTTCGCCACCAGGCCCGCCAGGTTCGGTGCGCGGTCGGCGAGCATCAGCTTGGTGCC
>DATDAP010000154.1:0-8937 GCA_036525335.1 Microlunatus sp.
ATCCTGCCGGCCATCGCCCTCGGCTCCATCCCGCTGGCGATCATCGTCCGGATGACCCGGGCCTCGGTGGTCGACGTGCTCGGCGAGGACTACGTCCGTACCGCCAACGCCAAGGGACTCTCCCAGTCGACGATCACCCGCCGGCACGTGCTCCGCAACGCCCTGCTGCCGGTGATCACCGTGATCGGCCTGCAGACCGGTGCGCTCTTGGCCGGGGCCGTGCTGACCGAGCAGGTGTTCGCGATCAACGGGATCGGCTCCTACCTGTTCGCGGCGATCAGCAGCCTGGACTTCGCCGTGCTGCAGGGGTTCATCCTGTTCATCGCGGTGATCTACGCCGTGGTCAACCTGCTGGTCGACCTGGCGTACGGCGTCATCGATCCCCGACTGAGGACGAGGTGATCACTCCATGACCGCACTCGACGCCACCCAGGGCGCCATCAACGAAGGACTGCTGGGCAAGCCCTTCGAGGATGAGCGCGGCACCAGCCTCTGGCGGGGCGCGTTCCGCCGTCTCCGTCGCAACCCGTCGGCGATCATCGGCGCCGCCATCGTGGCGCTGCTGGTGCTCATCGCCGTCTTCGCGCCGCTGCTGGCTCCGTACGAGCCGGCGAGCAGCGAGTGGATCGACCAGGTCACCCCGAGCTCGGTGCCGGGACCGTCTCCCGAGCACCCCCTCGGTCTGGACTCGTTCGGGTCCGACATGCTGACCCAGCTCATCTACGGCGCGCGGCAGACGCTGGTGATCGGCATCGTGTCGACCATGATCGGCGTCGTCGGCGGTGCCGTGCTCGGGGTTCTGGCCGGCGGACTCGGCGGCTGGTGGGACACCGGTGTGATGCGCTTCGTCGACATCCTGCTGTCCATTCCGTCGCTGTTGCTCGCGGTCAGCATCGCCGCCGTTCTCGGTCGCAATCCCTGGGCGATCATGATCGCGATCGGTGTCGCGCAGGTGCCGATCTTCGCTCGGCTGCTGCGCGGGTCGATGCTGGGTCAGCGCGGCCAGGACTACGTGCTGGCGGCTTCGTCGCTGGGCCTGCGTCAGCGCCGGATCGTGATGAGCCACGTGCTGCCCAACTCACTCGGCCCGCTGATCGTGCAGGCGACCCTGGTGCTGGCCACCGCCACCATCGAGGTCGCCGCCTTGTCCTACCTCGGACTCGGACAGCCCGATCCCGCCGTGGCCGAGTGGGGCCGGATGCTGGTCAAGGCCCAGGACCGCCTGCAGAGCGACCCGCGACTGGCGATCATGCCGGGCATCTGCATGGCCGTCACGGCCCTGGGCTTCACTCTCTTCGGCGAAGCACTCCGTGAAGCCCTCGACCCGAAGTCGAGGCGATGATGAGTGAGAGGACCCTGACCCAGGGTCGACCCAGGGCGGCGGTGAACCGGGACGAGAACCTGCTCGAGGTCGACAACCTGACGGTCACCTTCGCCCGCAAGGGATCGCGACCTGTGCACGCCGTGGACGGGGTGTCGTTCGAGGTCCGCCCGGGTCAGGTGGTGGGCATCGTGGGGGAGAGCGGCAGCGGCAAGTCGGTCACCTCACTGGCCGTGATGGGTCTGCTGCCCAGCCGCGGTGTCCAGACCAGCGGCCAGATCCGCTATCGCGGCCAGGATCTGCTCGGGGCCGGGGCGAAGACGCTGAACGACCTGCGAGGCCGCGAGATCGCCATGGTGTTCCAGGACCCGATGAGCTCGCTGAACCCCGTGGTGCCGGTCGGCGTCCAGGTGACCGAGGTGCTGCTGCGCCACTCCGACGTGTCCCGCGCCGAGGCCAGGGCGGAAGCCGAGGAGCTGCTCCGTCGGTGCGGCATCCCCGACGCGCGCCGCCGCCTGAAGGAGTACCCCCACCAGATGTCCGGGGGGATGCGGCAGCGGGCCCTGATCGCGATCGCGCTGGCCTGCAAGCCCGCACTGCTGATCTGTGACGAGCCGACCACCGCGCTCGACGTGACCATCCAGGCACAGGTGCTGGAGCTGCTCAAGGAGCTGGTGGCCGACCTGGACACGGCCATGATCATGATCACCCACGATCTCGGGGTGGTGGCCGGCCTGTGCGACTTCGTCAACGTCATGTACAGCGGCCGGGTCGTCGAGTCGGCGAGCCGGCAGGAGCTGTTCGCCCACCCGAGGCACCGTTACACCGAGGGTCTGCTGGCCTCCATCCCCCGGCTGGACAGCCCTCGCGGCGAACCGCTGCGACCGATCCGGGGAACCCCTCGGGACGTGATCTCGTGGTCGAAGGCCTGCGCCTTCGCGCCTCGCTGTGATCATGCCGACGACGCCTGCGCCACTTCGGATCTGGGACTGGTGGTCGACGGTCCGGGCGATCACCGGATGCGCTGCGTCCACCCGGCGCCGTTGCCCGGCAGCGAGAAGGACCAGTCGGACGACCCGGCCGGGGGGTTGGCTCGATGAGCGACGACGGCGCGAACCTGCTGGAGGTCACGGGTCTGCAGGTCCACTTCCCCATCAAGCAGGGCATCGTCTTCGACCGGACGGTGGGGCACGTCCGCGCCGTCGACGGCGTCGACCTGGTGGTGGCCCGCGGGCAGACGTACGGGCTGGTGGGGGAGTCCGGCTGCGGCAAGTCCACGCTGGGTCGGGCGCTGCTTCGGCTCGAGGAGCCGACCGCCGGCTCGGTGATCTTCGACGGTGTCGACGTGCGGTCCCTCAAGCCCGAGGCGCTGCGCCAGCTGCGCCGGCGGATGCAGATGGTGTTCCAGGACCCGCTGTCCAGTCTCAACCCGCGGCAGTCGGTGGAGAGCCTGCTGGTCGAGCCGTTGAGTGTGCACGGACTGTCGAGTCAGGACGCCGAGGCGTACGGGCGCGACTCGGCGAAGGCGCACCTGGCGAAGGCCGCCGCGATGCTGGAAGTGGTCGGTCTGCCCCGGTCGGCGCTCTCCCGCTACCCCCACGAGTTCTCCGGTGGCCAGCGGCAGCGGATCGGCATCGCCCGGGCGATGGTGCTCAACCCCGACCTGGTGATCGCTGACGAGCCGGTCAGTGCCCTGGACGTCTCGGTGCAGGCGCAGGTGATCAACCTGCTGGAGGACCTGCAGGAGCTGCTGGGTCTGACCTACCTGGTGATCGCGCACGACCTGGCCGTCGTCCGCCACATCAGCGACACCGTCGGGGTGATGTACCTCGGACGGCTCGTCGAAGAGGCACCCAGCGACGACCTCTACGAGCGGCCGCTGCACCCGTACACGATCGCCCTGATGTCGGCCATCCCGATCCCGGATCCGGAGGTGGAAGACCATCGCGAGCGGATCCTGCTGCGCGGCGATCTGCCGAGCCCCGCCAACCCGCCGAGCGGTTGCCGGTTCCACACCCGGTGCCCGTACCGGCAGCCGACCCGCTGCGACACGGAGGTGCCGGAGCTGCGGGTCATCCCCACACTGGGGGAGGGTCGCCGGGTCGCCTGTCACTGGGCCGAGGAGATCGCCGCCGGAACGGTCGGCGTGGTCGACCCCGACCTGGTGGTGGAACCGGTCCGGTGAGCACGGAGGCTCTGGTGGCGCGGGCGGCGCTGGTCACCCCGGTCGGTCGGATCGTGGTGGTCGCCGGCGTCGAGGGTGTGCGACGGCTGTTCTGGTCGGCGGCCGAGCCGACCGTGGACGTGCCCGAGCCCGGCAGCGTGCTCGATCGAGCGGTTCGCCAGCTCGACGAGTACTTCACCGGCCATCGTCGTGACTTCGACGTCCCTCTGGACCTCGGCTCGCTGGAACCGGCCACCCGTCGCGTGCTGCTCACCCTGCAGGGGATCCCGTACGGTCGCGCGGTGACCTACGGGGAGTTGGCCGCGCTGAGCGGTACGGGTCTACCGGCCCGGGCGATCGGCTCGGTGATGGGCGCCAACCCGGTCCCGATCCTGATCGGCTGCCACCGGGTGCTGGCCGGTGAGGGTCTCGGCGGCTACTCCGGCGGACCACCTGGGCAGGGTCTGGAGACCAAGCGCTGGCTGCTCGAGCACGAGGAGATCCTGCCGCCCCGCCTGTGGTGAGAGGTGATTCCTACGTGGCGGGTGAGAAATTCCTGAGGCTCGCCGGAAAGTCACGTCGGGGGCCAGGATCTGTGCAAAAATGGAGTGCTCAAGATACTTAGGGTAGCCTAACTATCTGCGATCGAGGGACCGAAGGGACTGTTCGTGAGATGACGGCGCTGCCGGAGGCCTACTTCCGCGCCGAGGTGCTCGAGGTGAACAGCCTCTCGTCGGTGATGCGGCGGATCGTCCTCGGTGGTCCGGGTCTGAGGGACTACCGCTCCTCGGATGCGCCGGATGAGTGGTTCCGACTGATGGTGCCGCCCCAGCGCCAGACGCAGGTCGAGCTGCCGGTCAAACACGGTCAGCAGTTCCACTTCGCCGACCCGCAACCGTCCCCTCGGTGGTACAGCCTGCGCCGCTGGGACTCCGACCGGCACCGGATCACCGTGGACGTCGTCGTGCACGAGCACGGTGTGGCCACGCGGTGGGCCGGCAGCGTCCGGGTCGGCGACCAGCTGCTCGTCTCCCAGCCTCACGGGCGGGGCATCGACGCCGATGCGGACTGGGTGCTGATCCTGGCCGATCAGACCGGCATCCCCGCGGCGTGCCGGATCCTGGAGAACCTGTCGCCCCACCAGCACGCCCACGCGGTGTTCGAGGCGCCGAACGAGGCCGCCACCTTCCTACCGACGTCGCCGGCCGAGTTGAAGGTCTGTTGGGCCTACAACCCGTCCCCGGCGACCATCCCCAGCCCGTTGAGCGCGGCCGTCCGCACGATCGAGCTGCCCCCGGGCCAGGGCTACGTGTGGATGGCCGGGGAAGCGGCCTGTGCCCGCGACGTCCGCCGCTACTTCCGGCACGAGCTCAAGTGGCGCTCCCAGCACTTCGACATCGTGGGCTACTGGCGACCCGACCAGGAGGCGTACCAGCGTCGCTATCGCGAGGTCGAGAGTCGGGTCGCCGAGGTCTACGAGTCGGGTCGCCGGGCCGGCGCCGACACCGAGGACATCCTGGACGACGTGTTCTCGGTGATGGAGTCCCGCGGTCTGTAGGCGCTCAGCGTTCGGCCATCGTCTCCGACGT
Organism: Microlunatus sp.; assembly: GCA_036525335.1. Lineage (GTDB taxonomy): Bacteria > Actinomycetota > Actinomycetes > Propionibacteriales > Propionibacteriaceae > Microlunatus. The sequence continues at coordinate 5,075 of DATDAP010000154.1, forward strand.
CACGACATCACGGCTACGCCGGCAGGGATCGCGCAAAGCTCCTGTTGTCACCACATGGTGAATGCGACTCCGAGGAGCGGGTCGGGGACCACCGCATCGAACGCCTTCCTGCTGCTGTGCGTCCCGTCGTTCGCGGCCTGGGTGATCAGCCTGTTGATGCGGGTCGAGTGAGCGAGACCCGGATGGACCGCGTCGACCGAACGCGCATCCTCGTCGGACTCTCGTTCGGCCTGTTGTTCTTGCTCGAGCTTGTCGTGCTGACAGTGCTGTGGGCAAACGGCTGACCTTCACCTCGAGGGTCAGGTTCCTCGGCGCGTCTCCCCGCACTTGCCGACCAACAAGCCGCTCCCCGGGGCGCTGCATCCGCGTTTCGCCGCACCTGCCGACAGACGAGACTTCCCGGCCGCCCCAGTAGCCGATTCGTAACCATCGGTGGGTCCCTCGGTGACGCTCACGACGCGCTTCTGAATCGTTTTTGTCGTACGGTCACATTGCCTTAGACTTGATCCGACCGCACCGCGACGTACTCGAACGGACGGCGCTCGCTCGGCACCGCCGCCGGCCCACACATCATTCCCGTCCGCCCGCGGTTGCAGCTGAGCGACCGCAGAAAGATCGATCCTCCGTGTTCGTCGTCGCCCTGGGCTGGGTTGCTGCCGCCCTCGCCGCCACTGTGGCCATCCCACAAGTCATCAAGCTCATTCGCAACCGCACCACCGCCGGCATCTCGCTGACCGCGTGGCGCCTCACCCTGGCGGCCAACGTGGCCTGGACCGGTCACGGTGTCGTGGCCGGGCACGCCAACATCTGGCTGCCCAACCTGATGTTCATGATCTGCAGCCTGATCATCTTGAACCAGCTGCGGCGCGACCGGGTGCTCAGCTGGGCGGCGACCTTCGCCCCCAGCGTGGTGCTCGGGCTGACCACCCTCGGTCTCGATCTCTCCTACGGCCCGGTGGTGTTCGCGATCGCCGCCGGTCTGCCCTCGGTGATCGCCCAGATGCTGCAGTTCCAGGAGCTGGTCGTGGCCCCGCGCATCAGTGGGGTCTCGCTGCCCTTCCTGGCGTTGAACTGGGTCAACCAGGCGCTCTGGCTGTCCTGGGCCCTGTTGGTCGGCGAGCAGTCGATCACGATGGTGGCGTCCACGATGGGTGTGCTGATGGGGATGAACCTGCTGTGGGCCCTGCTGCGCAGGCGGGGCGTCGTGCGCGCCCGGCTCGCTCTGCTGTCGGCCTGACCGTTTGCTGCTGATGATTACATGCTTACACTGCCGGTGTGAGCAGTCTGCCGGGGGAGGAAGGCCGCCCCACGTTGTTCGAGTGGGCCGGCGGTGAAGCGGCCCTGGCCCGGATGATCAACGCCTTCTACGACCGGGTGGAGGCCGACGACCTGCTGGCGCCGCTGTTCGGTGGTGGGGTCGGCGCCGACCACCGTGACCACGTGATCGCCTGGTGGAGCGAGGTCTTCGGCGGTCCGACCCGCTACACCGACGACCTGGGGGGGTATCCGCGGATGGTGCGCAAGCACATCGACCTCGGCATCACCCCGGAGCAGCGGCATCGGTTCGTGTCGCTGATGAGCCTGGCGGCCGACGACGCCGCTCTGCCGGACGACCCGGAGTTCCGGGCGGCGCTGGTCGGCTACCTCGAGTGGGGGACCCGGATCGCGCTGGCCAACTCCGCGCCGGGAGCCGACGTCGTGCCCGATGCGCCGGTGCCGCGCTGGGGATGGGGAGTCGCGCCGCCCTACGTCCCGGAATGACTAGATTTGGCCCGTACGACCGCTGAGCCGAGGAGGGACGTCATGACCGTCACGGAGCAGGCCGTTCGCGCACGGGAGGCTGCGAGGGTCCTGGCCAAGGCGTCGCGCGCCGCCAAGGACGCCGGGCTGGTGGCCATGGCCGACGCGCTGGGCAAGGCCGAGACCGCGGTGCTCGACGCCAACGCCGTCGACGTCGCCCGGGCCGAGGACAACGGCACCAGCGCCGCACTGATCGATCGGCTGAGGCTCACCCCGGACCGGATCGCCGGAATGGTGCAAGGACTGCGGGAGTTGGCCGGGCTGCCCGACCCGGTTGGCGACGTGGTCCGCGGGTGGACCAACGCGAACGGTGTGCAGGTCCGTCAGGTGCGCGTGCCGTTCGGAGTGGTCGGCATCATCTACGAGGCGCGTCCCAACGTGACGGCCGACGCCGGCGGAATCTGCCTCAAATCGGGCAACGCGGCAGTGCTGCGCGGGTCCTCCTCGGCGGCCGACTCGAACGCGGCGATCGTCGACGCCCTCCGGCAGGGGCTGGCCGACGCCGACCTGCCGGCCGACGCGGTCCAGCTCATCCCCGGACCCCGTGAGGTGACGGCCGAGCTGATGGCGGCCCGTGGCCTGGTCGACGTGCTGATCCCCCGAGGCGGGGCCGGTCTGATCGATGCGGTGGTCCGCAACAGTCAGGTGCCGGTGATCGAGACGGGCGTGGGCAACTGCCACCTGTACGTGGACGCGTCCGCCGATCTCGAGATGGCGCTGGCGATCCTGCTGAACGCGAAGACCCAACGGCCCTCGGTCTGCAATGCGGTGGAGACGCTGCTGGTCCACGCCGGGACCGCGGACGAGTTCCTGCCACGCGCCCTGACGGCGTTGGCCGAGGCCGGCGTGACGGTGCACGGCGACGCCCGGGCAGCCGCGTACGGCGACGTGGTGCCCGCCACCGATGCGGACTTCTCCGATGAGTACCTGTCCCTCGACCTCGCGGCGGCGGTGGTCGACGACCTCGATGCGGCGCTGGCGCACATCCGGCGCTTCAGCACGGGGCACAGCGAGACGATCATCACCGATTCGCAGCGTGCGGCTCAGCGGTTCACGGCCGAGGTGGACGCAGCGGCGGTGCTGGTGAACGCCTCCAGCCGATTCGTCGACGGCGGCGAGTTCGGCTTCGGTGCGGAGATCGGCATCTCGACCCAGAAGCTGCACGCCCGCGGCCCGATGGGGCTGCCGGAGATGACCTCGACGAAGTACGTGGTGGTGGGCAACGGTCAGGTGCGCTGAGCCGCCAGTGGTCACGGCCGGACGTTCGTCGGGGTGTCCTGACGAACGTCCATCCGCAACCACTAGGCTGCGCTTGACATGACGGGCGGGCAACCGCCCGGTCGAGCCGACGGAGAGGTGCGAGGTGAACTTCGGTCTGACACTGCTGGAGGCGGAGGCCCACCGTGAGATCCCGATCCCGGCCTGGGGCTTCGGCATCATCGCCTTCGGGATCCTGGCCATCCTGCTGTTCATCACCTACTCGATCGGCAAGGGTCGCCCGCACAGCTGAATCGTGACTGACATTCCTGTCGTCCGGGAGACGCGTACGCCGACTCTCGGCCTGGCCCGCGATCCGGCCGCCCGGCCGGGTCACCGCCATCGCCTGGGCGTGATGGGCGGCACCTTCGACCCGATCCACCACGGCCACCTGGTGGCCGCCAGCGAGGTGGCCAGCCGGTACGCCCTCGACGAGGTCGTGTTCGTACCCACCGGAAGGTCGTGGCAGAAGTCGAACAAGCTCGTGTCCGCGGCCGAGGACCGCTATCTGATGACGGTCATCGCAACGGCCTCGAACCCCCGCTTCAGTGTCAGCCGGGTGGACATCGACCGGGGGGGTCCCACCTACACGGTCGACACCCTCCGCGATCTGCGGGAGGAGCGGGGTGATGACGTCGACCTGTTCTTCATCACCGGTGCGGACGCGCTGGCCCAGATCCTGACCTGGCGCGACGTGCAGACGCTGTTCGACCTGGCCCACTTCGTGGGGTGCACGCGGCCCGGGGTCGAGCTCCATTCGCCCGCGATCGCGGAACTTCCGCCGGAGCGCATTACCCTGATGGAGG
>DATDAP010000155.1:0-2676 GCA_036525335.1 Microlunatus sp.
TCCTTCGGGATCACGAAGCCGAGATCGGTCAGGAAGTCGGTGCTCAACCCGTCCTGGTACGCGATGGCGTTGCCCTCGTAGTAGGGCGCCTGCAGGAAGATCGCGGGCACCCCGGCGAACTGCGGGTGGGCCGCGGCCTCGTCGGCGAACCGCTTGGTCAGCTCTTCGACCAGCCGCTGGGCCTCCACCTCCTTGCCCAGGGCCTTGCCCACCATGACGGTCTGGGTCGGCCACGGCTCGAACCAGTCACTGGCGTACTTGCCGCTGTTGGCGATGGTCGGAGCGATCTTGGTCAGCGACGCGTAGACGTCCTTGGTCAGTCCCGCGTTGGTGCCGATGATCAGATCGGGGGTGAGGGCGGCGATCTGCTCCAGCGGCAGCTTGTCCGGTGCCTTGATGACCACCGGCTCCGCGTCGCCGAGCTCGCGAGTGGCCCAGGGCCAGACGGCGTACGGCTGGTCGCCGTACCACTCGGTGGTGGCGACCGGAGCGACACCGAGGGCAAGCAGGATGTCCTGCTCGGTGAAACCGACCACGACCACGCGCTTCGGCTCGGCGGGCACGACCGTCTCCCCGTACTTGTGCGTCACCGTGACCGGGAAGACCGCCTGGCTGGACGGTTCGACCTCGTCGGAAGCCCCGGTGGCCGAGGAGTTGCAGCCCGCGAGTCCGGCCACCAGGGCGGCGGACAAGGACCCCGAGAGGAGCAGGCGTCGACTGATCGCTGGAGAGAAGGACATGAGGCAAGCCTAACCTAAAGCGCAGCCCGGGTTGTCCCCCTTGCGCGCACTTCAGCCCGGCAGCACCTTCTCCAGCTCGGGCACGAGACGATCGATCACGTAGGGGAGGCTGAGGATGGTGCTGAAGTAGATGGCCGAGCTCAGCGTCTCGCCGGCGTACACCGAGCGTCCCTGTTTCACCGCATCCAGCTTGCCGAGGACCTTGTCCTGCTGGATGTCCGAGCCGTCGCCGTCGACGTCGGTCGACCAGACGAGCACCTTGGCGTCATTCAGGACGCCGGTGTCCTTGGCCGGGATCTCAGCCTGGGCCACCTGCTCGCCGACGAACTCGTCGATCGACTTCGGGATCGTGAAGCCGAGATCGGTGAGGAAACTGGTGCCGAGCCCGTCGGGCCAGGCGATCACGCTGCCGTCGGTGTACGGGGCCTGGACGAACGCGGCCGTGGTCGCGAACTGCGGGTGCGCGACGGCGAGCTCGGCGTAACGCTGGGTGAGGTCGTCGACCAGCTTCTGCGCCTGGGCCCCCCGGCCGACGGCCTGACCCACGATGACCGTCTGGCTCGGCCAGGGCTCGTAGAACTCGCTGCCGTAGGTGCCGCTGTTGGCGATGGTCGGGGCGATCTTGCTCAGGGCGGTGTAGTCCTCCTGGCTGAGCCCGGCGTTGGTGCCGATGATGAGATCCGGCTTGAGCTCGGTGACCGCCGGGATCGACAGTCCCTCGGCGGACTCCAGCACCGTCGGCTTGGCGTCGCCCAGCTTGTCGACCGCCCAGGGGAAGACGGCGTACGGCACGTCCCCGACCCACTGGGTGGTGGCGATCGGGACGACTCCGAGGGCGAGCAGCGCGTCCTGCTCCGTGTACCCCACGACCACGATGCGCTTGGGTTCGGACGTGATCGTCGTCGTCCCGTACATGTGCGTGACCGTCACCGGGAACGTCGGCGTCGGGCTCGGCGACGGGGCAGGCTCATCGTCGCTGCAGGCGGACAGGCCGCTCAGCAGAGCGGCCGAGAGGGACCCGGCGAGAAAGAGCCGACGGCTCAGCGGCGCGGGCAGGGGGCTGGTCACGACATCGAGGGTAGCCAGTGGCGCGATGAGGGAGATTCTCGCCCGAAACGGGTCAGCTCCTGGTCAACCGAGGTCGGTTCGTCTCGGTCGACCGCAAGACCTGAGCAGGGTCGCGGGTAGGGCATAGAGTTGCCGCGGATTTCCTGGCAGGCAGCTGTCGGAGCGGAGCGAGGGGGGCGGCGGTGGGCCGCGTAGTCCAGAAGTACGGCGGTTCGTCGGTCGCGGATGCGGAGAGCATCAAGCGGGTGGCGAAGCGGATCGTCGCGACCAAGCAGCAGGGGAGCGACGTGGTCGTCGTCATCTCCGCGATGGGCGACACCACCGACGAGCTGATGGACCTGGCCCTGAAGGTGTCGCCGATGCCTCCGCCGCGGGAGCTGGACATGCTGTTGACCGCCGGTGAGCGGATGAGCGCCGCGCTGCTCGCCATGGCGATCGCCGACCAGGGGCTGCACGCCCGGTCGCTGACCGGGTCGCAGGCCGGCATCATCACCACCGGTACGCACGGCAACGCCCGGATCATCGACATCACCCCCGGCCGGATCACTTCCGCCCTCGAGCAGGGCGACATCGTCATCGTGGCCGGGTTCCAGGGGGTCGCCCAGGACACCAAGGACGTCACCACCCTGGGTCGCGGCGCATCCGACACGACCGCGGTGGCGCTCGCGGCGTCGCTCGGGGCCGACCACTGCGAGATCTACACCGACGTCGACGGCGTGTACACCGCCGACCCGCGGATCGTGCCGAGCGCCCGGCGGATCCCGCGGATCTCGTACGAGGAGATGCTGGAGATGGCCGCCTGCGGGGCGAAGATCCTGCATCTGCGGTGCGTGGAGTACGCACGGCGCGAGAACGTCAAGGTGCACGT
>DATDAP010000156.1:0-2321 GCA_036525335.1 Microlunatus sp.
ATGCCGGCGGCGCACCAGCGCAGTGCCATCTGCCCGTCGCGCCACCGTCTGACGTTGCGGCAGTGGTCGCGGCTGATCGAGATCATCGACTCCACCGCGTTCGTGCTGCGCAGGGTCCGGGCCAGGGTGGGCGGCACCCCGAGCCGGAGCACGGTCAAGGTCTCGGCCATCCCTTCACGGAGGCTGGCGGCGGCGCCGGGATGGGTCTTGACGAGCTCGGCGGCCAACCCCTCCAGCGGCGCCTGGGCTGCCAGGGCGGAGTCGGCGTGGTAGGCGCTCGCATCATCGCCTCGTCGAGGCCGTCCACACCGAGACTTCTTAGCGCCGCGCCGCGGACGGCGAGATCGTCGACACCGCTGCGTTAGGGACCGTCGAAGCCCTGCACGCGAAGGCCAAACCCGGATTCGGGCGACACTCAGCGGCCCGGGACCGAGCTGGGTGCCAGCGTGGCTCCCGGAACGGCAGCCCAGCACCTCTACCGTTGCACCGAGCAGCACACTGCCGACACACAGAAGGGTGATAATGGCCAAGTTCGAGGTGTACAGAGACAACACCGGTGAGTTCCGGTTCCGGCTCAAGGCCAGCAACGGACAGATCATCGCGACCGGCGAGAGCTACAAGACCAAGACCGGGGTACTCAACGGCATCGCCTCCATCAAGCGCAACGCCGCCGACGCTGCCATCATCGATCTCACGTCCTGACCACTCCTGCCGCCTGGCCGGTCGTGGAGTGACGCGGTGCCCGACCGGTGATCCATTTCCCCCGCCGCCACATGCGGCGGTGCACGTCACATACACGTAGGGCACCTGGAGATCCAAGCCACACCTCGCCCTGGCCTCCGCCAGATCGAGACCGCCCTCAGCACCCGACCTCGCGGACCTCACCAGTTCGCTACCCCCCACCGGCCCCACACATCTCGTCAGACCAGCTCACGCCATCCTCCCTCGCTCGCCGGGTCGGCCTGCTCAGCTACGTCGCGGACTGCCTGGGCCACACAGCATCGTCCTAGGTCAACCGGCGCGGTCGGCCGTCGTTGGGGTCGGACATGATCGGCACCAAGCGCTCGGCGGGGAGCCCGCATTGGACCGCTGTCGGCTGCTCGCTGACTGGCTCGGCAAGGAACAGCACCCTGCCGCTCCAGCGGTAGCGCGTCCTCCTCCATTCCAGAACAAGACCTGGATAGGGCGGATTGTGCCAGTCTTCGGCCAGGACCCAGACGTGTCGGGCGCGCCTTGGCCTGGGCCAACGGAGGTCGCGCCTGTTCTGCCGACGGTGGCCACCCCCAACGTCCGCTTCGAAGCTGACTCCCAGTGCTCCAAAATGTTAAATCATCTCTGTGTTCTATTGCCAGTAAGCGCGTTTCCCGCACACCAGATGGGCATGAGCACCCACACCCCCGCCCGTCATCCCGCCGGCTCCCCCACCGGGGGCCAGTTCGCCCCTGTCAGCCAAGCCGAGTCCAACGTGGACCTGGACGAGTACGAGGACGCCGTCTTCTCCGGCCGCGAGTCCGACGAGGCGTACGACGGTCTGATCACCGCCGCACTCTGGTCGAGCGTCGACATGGAGACCGGGGAGCCGTTCGACGCGGCGAACTACACCGCCGACGACATCGCGCCGGAGACCGCCGCTCAGCTGCGAGAAGAGTTCGACGAGTTCCTCGAGGCCAATAGCGTGACCATCGTGCGGATCCGGGAGAAGCACCCCCGCTGCACCCCCGCCCAGGTCGGACACGACTTCTGGCTGACCCGCAACCGCCACGGTGCGGGATTCTGGGACCGCGGCTACGGCGAGGGCGGCGACACGCTGTCCGAGGCCGCGAAGGTGTACGGGTCGTTCGACCTCCACATCGGCGACGACGGGCTGCTGCACGGCAGCTGAGCCTCCCGGACGGTTTCCGATCACGCCCGCCGCACGCTGGGACCGAGGCAGCCCGTCAGGCTCTGGGTACGGATGCGGCTGCGCACCAGCGACGGCAGCTCGGCCATCACCACCGCCGCGACACCTCCGTGCGCGACCCCGACCAGCGGCACGGATCGGAGTGGCATAGCCGAGGGCTGCCGCAGAATCCGTGTGAGCCGCACACCTGCATGGCATGAGCACCACGACCGTCATCAACGACCGGAGCACTATGAGCGACCCGAAGTGGAGGGCCGCTGTGCGCGACTGGGCGGAGGAGCAGGTGGCTGCTGCTCCGCCGCTTACCGAGGAGGCGGTGCGACTTGTTCGTGGCGCTTTCGGTGGCGCACCGGACTTCCCGGCGGACTGGGCCGAGCCGACTACCACCGCCTACCGGGAGCGTGAGGCCGGCTAGCGCCAG
>DATDAP010000157.1:0-10710 GCA_036525335.1 Microlunatus sp.
GGGCCTTCCACACGGACCCTACGACTTCGACTCGATCATGCACTACGCGGAGACGCAGTTCGCGGTCGACTTCACCGTCAACGTGGACGTGCCCGGGCTCAGCACGCCGCACCCGCCCGCGCTCGCCCTGTTCGACGACGACCTGCACATCGTCGTCACCGACGGCGACCGGAATCTGCAGCACACCTGGACCAGCGATCTCCGGAGCTTTCAGACTCGCCCCGTCGAGGGACAGAGCAGCAAGGCGGCGCCGGCGCTGGCCACCTTCGACGGGAACCTGTTCCTCGTCCACCTCGGTCGGACCTCCGACGATGTGTGGATCAGCCACTCGAGCGACGGGCGGTCGTTCAGCCGCAACGACCGCATTGCGGGGATGACCGCGCGGACGGTGCCCGGACTGGCCGGCTTCGGTCGGCAGCTCCACTTGGTGTGGAAGGGAGCGGGGGACAAGGAAATCCGGCACAGCCGCTCCGACTCCGGACGAGCCGACGACTGGACACAACCACGGAAGATCAACCAGTCCACCCACGCCGGCGTCGGACTGACGGCCACCTCCCGGGCGTTGCACCTGGTCCACCTGGGCAACAGGTCGAAGCAGATCTGGCAGTCGACTGGCGACGGCCGCGGATGGACCGAGAATCGCACCATCGGCCAGACGAGCAAGTCCGCCCCGGCCCTCGCCGGAGGGGTCAGCACGTTGCATCTCGCACACCTGGGTGAGTCCTCCGACGAGATCTGGCACGCCACGGGTGCGTCTATCGCCGGCGCGAACGCGACCTTCAGCGAGAACCAGCGAACCAACCAGCTGAGCCGGGTCCCACCGGCGCTGGCCGCGGGCCGGCTGGCGGGTGCTTCGGTCGTCGTCCTGGGTCACCGGGGTCAGCGCAGCAACCGGGTCTACCTCAGCCAGTACAAGCCGGGTCTGCTCAGCATGATCAGTCTGGTCGGCGGGCGGACTGGCGGGTTCGGCGGCGACGTACCCACGTCGGGCGACCTCGCTGCTGTGCGGTTCATGTACGGCTGAGCGTCGGACTGAGTGGGTCGTCGGCATGCGTTGTGGTCGCGCGCGATGTGGAGCCCAGCGCCAGGGCTGCCGGGCTCGGTGGTTGTCGGCCGAACTGGATGGCCAGCGCCACCTTCCCACACGTGCAGAGACGTCCCAAGGAGTCGTTGCTGTCCCGACCGGCCGGTTCGGCACCGCCGACGGTCTCGAGATCAATCTGCACGCCGGCGACGTCAACCGGCTGCAGCTTGGAGCTGACCCGACCAAGCCCCTGAACCAGCCGAGGCGGGGAACGCTGACATGTTCAGTGATCTTCTCCTTCTCGCCACTGGTGGGTTGATGGTGGGCGACGGAGGTAACGGCCGAGGTGTCGCTGAGGCGACCGCCACCGCCGGCACGAGGAGGGGCAGCTCGCTGCCGCGTAACCGGAAAAGGTGCGGAGCGATGTCGAGAACTCAGTCTCGGCTCCGTCCCAGGCTCGAGCGCGACCACAATGGGCCGCACCAGACGAAGGAGCATCATCATGGCCAAGTACCTGTTTCTGAAGCACTACCGTCGCAACGCCGGCCCCGAGAACGTGGTCGACATCGCCCCGATGGACCAGTGGACGCCCGAGGAGATCGACGCCCACATGGCGTACATGGGGGACTTCGCCGCCAAGCTGGAGCAGGCCGGTGAGTTCGTCGACGGTCAGGCGCTGTCGCCGGAGGGCACCTTCGTCCGCTACGACGGCGCGGGTCGTCCGCCGGTCACCGACGGTCCCTTCGCCGAGACCAAGGACCTGATCGCCGGCTGGATGGCGATCGACGTGGACTCCTACGAGCGGGCGATCGAGCTGGCCGGCGAGCTGTCCGCCGCTCCGGGCAAGAACGGCGAGCCGATCTACGAGTGGCTCGAGGTCCGGCCGTTCCTCGCGGAGCCGCCCACGGTCAACGAGTGAGGGAACCGCCCGACGAGACCCTGCTGCGGGATCTCACCCCGGCGGTCCTGGGCGTCCTCGTCCGCCGCGGAGCCGATTTCGCGACGGCCGAGGACGCCGTCCAGGAAGCCTTGTTGTCGGCCGTCCAGACCTGGCCCGCCGAGCCGCCCCGCGATCCGAAGGGCTGGCTGGTCACGGTCGCCTGGCGCAAGTTCCTGGATCTCGCCCGGGCCGACACGGCTCGACGCAGCCGGGAGGAGCTGGTGCACGTCGAACCGGCTCCCGGTCCGGCTGAGTCCGCCGATGACAGTCTCGAGCTCTATCTGCGGTGCGCCCACCCGGCCCTGACACCGGCGTCCGCGGTTGCGCTGACCCTCCGGGCGGTCGGCGGTCTGACCACCCGACAGATCGCGGCGGCCTATCTGGTGCCGGAGGCGACGATGGCCCAGCGCATCAGTCGGGCCAAACGCACCGTCGCCGACGTCCGGTTCGACCAACCCGGCGATCTCGGCACCGTGCTGACCACGCTGTACCTGGTGTTCAACGAGGGCTACACCGGCGACGTCGACCTGGTCGCGGAGGCGATCCGGCTGACCCGACAACTGGCCGTCCTGGTCGCGGAAGGGGGCCGGGACGAGCCGGAGGTCACCGGTCTACTCGCGTTGATGCTGCTGCACCACGCTCGCCGCGATGCGCGCACCGACGGGCACGGGCGACTGATCCCCCTGGCCGAGCAGGACCGGAGCCGCTGGCGGACGGAACTGATCGCCGAGGGCGTCGACCTCCTCCAGGGTGCTCTCGAGCGCGACCGGCTCGGTCCGTACCAGGCCCAGGCCGCGATCGCGGCACTGCACGCCGACGCCAGGACCGCCGAGGAGACCGACTGGGTGCAGATCGTCGGCTGGTACGACGAGCTGCTCGCGCTGACGGACTCTCCGGTCGTGCGGCTCAACCGGGCGGTCGCGGTCGGTGAGGCGGACGGCGCTCCAGCCGGTCTGGCCGCGCTCGCCGAGGTCGACCCCTCGATTCCCCGCTACACGGCGGTCGCTGCCCATCTGCACGAGCTCGGTGGGAACCTGACCACCGCCAGCGCGCTGTACGTCGACGCCGCCCGCCAGGCCCAGAACCTCGCCGAGCGAGACCACCTGACGCGGCAGGCGGCCCGGCTCCACCTGGTGCTCGGGCACGGCTGACGGCTGGATCCCACGAGACCGGCGCACCGCTCCGCCGCGTACGCTCGCACCCGTGCCGCACACGTACGCCCTTCCGCTGCGCACCCGGTTCCGCGGCGTCACCACCCGGTACGGCATGGTCTGGCCGGGGTCGGCCGGCTGGGCGGAGTGGAGTCCGTTTCTCGACTACGACGGCGACGAGATCGTGCCCTGGTTGCGGGCCGCGGACGAGGCCGCCGAGCAGGGCTGGCCGGTGCCGGTCCGGAACGAGATCGAGGTGAACGCGACTGTCCCCGCGGTCGGACCCGAGCAGGCCGCCACGCTGATCCGCGACGCCGGCTGCCGGACCGTGAAGATCAAGGTCGCCGAGCCCGGTCAGTCCCTGGCAGAGGACCTCGACCGGGTCGCGTCGGTCCGGGACGCGCTCGGCCCGCACGGCCGGATCCGGGTCGACGCCAACGGGGCCTGGGGCGTGCCCCAGGCGACCGACGCACTGGCGCGGCTCGCCGGCTACGGGCTGGAGTACGCCGAGCAGCCGTGCCGGACGGTCGACGAGCTGGTCGAGCTGCGGGTGGCTCTGGCCCGGGCCGGCGTGGACGTCCCGGTCGCGGCCGATGAGTCGATCCGGCGCGCCACCGACCCGTATCTGGTCGCGCGTCGGGGAGCGGCCGACATCGCCGTCCTCAAGGTGCAGCCGCTCGGCGGCGTCCGTGCCTGTCTCACCATCGCCGCCGAGATCGGCCTGCCGGTGGTCGTGTCGAGCGCCCTGGAGACCTCGGTCGGGATCGCCGCCGGGGTGGCGCTGGCGGCCGCCCTGCCCGAGCTCCCCTACGCGTGCGGGCTGAACACCGTACGACTGCTGACCGACGACCTGGTCGACGATCCGCTGGTCGCGGTCAACGGGCGATTGCCCGTGCGCGCCGCTGCACCATCCCCCGATCGGCTGACCGAGCACGCTGCCGACGCGGACACGACCGCGTTCTGGCAGGCTCGGCTGGACGCGACGCGGCACCGGGCCGCGGCGTACCGGCCGCAAGGGAGGGACGACCGTGGGTGACTCCTCCCGCTGCGCGCAGCTGGTGGTCACCGAGCTGCTCGGCGCCGGGGTGCAGGAGGTCGTGCTGTCGCCGGGATCGCGGAGCGCGCCGCTGGCGTACGAGCTGTTCGAGGCCGACAAGATCGGGCTGCTCCGGCTGCACGTCCGCATCGACGAGCGGACGGCCGGGTTCCTCGCCCTCGGCCTGGCCAAGGCCTCGGAACGACCGGTCGCGGTGGTGACCACGTCCGGGACGGCCGCCGCGAACCTGCATCCGGCCGTGCTGGAGGCGTTCCACAGTCACATCCCGCTGGTGGCGATGACCGCCGACCGACCGCGTGCGGCCCGGCACGCCGGGGGCAACCAGACCACCGACCAGGCGGGGCTGTTCGCTCGTCACGTGCGCGCCGAGACCCAGATCGACGACGCCCCGTCGACGCCCCGCTCCTGGCGGTTCGAGCTGGGTCGGGTGCTGACGGCCGCGACCGGCGCCCGGAGCGGAACCCCGGGTCCGGTGCATCTCAACCTGTCGTTCAGTGAGCCGTTGGTGCCGGGCGTGGAGTCGGCGCCGATCCAGCCGGAGCTGCGCGTGACTCCGCGCCTGATCCGGACCGATCCGGTCGAGCTGCCGGCCGGGCCGCAGACCCTGGTGGTGGCTGGTGCGCTGTCGCCCTCCGCGGGCGCGGCCGCCCGAGCCTTCGCCGAGCAGGCCGATCTGCCGTTGCTGGCGGAGTCGGTCAGCAACGCCCGCGGTGGGCCGAACGCGCTCGCCACCGGCCGGTTGCTGATGCGGACGGGGCTGGGCGAGGAGATCGAGCGGGTGGTGATGTTCGGTCATCCGACCCTGGCCCGCCCGGTGCTGCGCCTGCTCGGGCGGGAGGACGTCGAGCTGGTCGTCGTCGCGTCCACGGCCGAGTGGATCGATCCCGGCACCAATGCCCGCCTGGTGACCGACGCGGTGGCCCTGGATCCGGCCGGCGACGGGTGGCGGGGCCGGTGGACCGAGGCCGACGGGGCGATGTCGGCTCGACTGGTGGAGGTGCTGGACGGTCTGGCCTACCTCAGCGGCCCGGTGGTCGCCGCTCGGCTCTGGTCGGCCCTGGGTGCAGCGGACACGATCGTGGTGGGCTCGTCCTCGCCTGCCCGGGACCTGGACCTGGCCCCGGTCAGTGCCGAACCGCCGACCGTGTACGCCAATCGCGGACTGGCCGGGATCGACGGGACGATCTCCACCGCGATCGGGGTCGGGCTGGTGGTCGAGCGGCCCACCCACGCGCTGGTCGGCGACGAGACCTTCCTGCACGACACGACCGGGCTGATCGTCGGTCGGCACGAGCAGCGGCCCGACCTGCGGATCGTGGTGGCCAACGACAACGGTGGCGCCATCTTCGCGACCCTCGAGCACGGTCACCCGATCCAGTCGGGCGCCTACGAGCGGATCTTCGGTACGCCGCACGACATCGACCTGGAACGGCTGGCCACCGCGACGGGGGCCGGCTACCGCCGGGTCGAGACGGGCGAGGACCTGGCCGAGGTGCTGGCCGAGCCTCCGCTGGGTATCGAGGTGGTCGAAGCCGTCATCGACCGCCGGCTGCGACGGGTGCTGGACAACGAGATCGGCTCCCTGACCGTCGCCGTCTAGCCGTCCCGCGGCTGAGGGTCGGTCCTGCGGTCGTCCACCGGGTCACCCGGTGCACCCGGGGCAACGGGAGCGGTTGGCTGCGCGCCGGTGAGCTGGCGAGAGAAGTAGAACGCCCGATCGCCGGTGTCGGGATCGGTGTCGAGGAAACCCTGTCGCCGATAGAACCGCTGGGTATCGACGTCGGCCTCGTCGACGTTGATCTCGACCGCACTGACACCGGTGGTCGCCGCGTCCGCCAGGAGCCGGTCCATCAGCAAGCCGCCGAACCCCTGGCCTCGCTGCGAGGGCCGCACATAGAGCTCGTCCAGCAGCAGCACGTCCCCGGCGTACCAGACATTCGGTCGACGGGTGGCCACGGCCACTCCCACCGCCGGGTCGCCCACCAGCAGCGCCGTCGTCGTCGGCGGCGTCGACAGCAGCCGAGCCAGTCGGGACGCGAGCACGTTCACGCCGGGGCTGGGGGTCTCGAACTCGGTGTTGAAGGCATGCAGCAACGTGGCGACGACCACGGCGTCCTCGGCAGACGCCTGGCGCACGGTGCGGGAGGGCCGAGATCGGCTGTTCATGATCTGATTCTCGCGCGCTGACCCGGGTCGATCGGAAACGCCGGCGGGTGCAGCGCGGCTACGCGGTGCCGCGGTGCAGGGCCACGATCCCGGTGGACAGGTTCCGCCAGGCCACGTCCTGCCAACCGGCGTCCTGCATCACCGTGGCCAGGCCGGTCTGATCGGGCCAGCCGAGGATCGACTCGGCCAGGTACTCGTATGCGACCGGGTTGGAGCTGACGATCCGCGCGAGCCGCGGGATGGCGGCCACCAGGTAGTTGCGGTAGAGCAGCCGGAACGGGGTCCAGGTCGGGGTCGAGAACTCGCACACGACCAGGCGACCACCGGGCTTGGTGACCCGGCGCAGCTCGATCAGGGCCGCAACGGTGTCGGAGACGTTGCGCAGCCCGAAGGAGATGGTCACCGCGTCGAAGCTGTCGTCGGCGTACGGCAGCTGGAGACCGTCTCCGGCCACGAACGAGAGCCACGGGCTGCGGCGCTTGCCGACGGTCAGCATGCCGAGCGAGATGTCGGTCGGCACCACGAAGGCCCCGGCCGCCGCGAACGGCTCGCTCGAGGTGCCGGTGCCCGCCGCGAGATCGAGCACCCGGTCGCCGACCTGGGGATCGACGGCGTCGAGCACCAGCTTCCGCCAGGCGCGGTCCTGCCCCAGGGAGAGGACGTCGTTGGCGAGGTCGTACCGCTCCGCCACCCGGTCGAACATCGCCGCCACTTCGGTCCGCCCCTTGGCCAAGCTGGCCCGTGAGCCCCGACCCGACGCCGAGTTGTCAGCGTGGGTGGTGGTCATGGCCGCCACCGGTGCGGACAACTCGGCACGGAAGCAGGGATCACGGCGCTCAGCCTGCCACGCTTCAGAGCTCGACTCCGGCCACGATCGGCATGGTGGGAGTGGTCGAGCCCTCGGCCGGTTCGATGGTGACCGCCAGCTGCTTGGCGCCGCCCAGCGGGCCGTCGTCCATCCACTGGGTCACGTCACCGCCCTGAGCGACCAGGGCGTTGGGGGTGATCTCGGCACCGATCATCCACAGCTGATAGGCCTTGCCTTCGCCCGGTGAGGGGATGTCGTCGCCCAGGAACAGCGCCTGGTCCCGAGACTTGGACACCACGAAGGAGACGGGCGCGCCGTTCATCGTGGTCGCGTACACCTTGGCGTCGGGTGCGGTCAGCAGCTCGTTGACCTGCTGGGTGGCCACCTGCTGGTCCTGCTGGTTGCCGCGGAGCACGGACACCCAGCCACCCAGACCGACCACCAGCACGAGGGCGGCGGCGATCAGCCCGGTCAGCACCCGGCGGGTACGTCGTTGCCGCCGCGCCGCGAGCGCGACCACCTGCCGGCGATCGACGGTCGCATCCGGATCGAGTGCCGGCACCCCCGCGGTCACCGGCCTGCTGGCGGGACTCCCCGGCGTCGACGCGTCGGGCGTCGTCCACCAACCAGATGAGACCGGCGAACCCGGCGTCTCCACCGTCTGCTCGGGCGGCAGTGGGCGAACGGTCGCGATCTGCCACAGCACCGACGTCCGCAGACTCGGTGGGGGCGTGGCCTCGGACAACCAGGTGAGCTCGGCCGCGGTCTCGGTGAATTCGGCCACCTCGCGGCGACAGCTCTCGCAGCCTTCCAGATGCTGCTCGAAGACGGTGCGCTCGTCGTGATCCAGAGCGTCGGCGACGTACGCGCCCACGGCCCCGTGAGGATCGTGAACGTACGGGTCATAGCCCTGTGAGTCAGACATCGTGCACCTCCTCCTGCCTGGACGCCGCGGTCACGCTTCCACCCCGAGTGCGTCTCGTAGTCCGATCAATCCGTCTCGGATCCGTGTCTTGACGGTGCCGAGTGGCAGCTTCAACAGTCCGGCCACCTCGCGGTGGGTGTAGCCACCGAAGTAGGCCAGGCTGACCGCCTCCCGCTGGACGGCGGTCAGCGAATCCATCCCCTTGCGCACCCGCTCGGTGTCGAGCCGGTGTTCGAGCGTGTCCCAGACCGAGTCATGCGGACGATCAGCGTCGAGCCGGGCCCAGTCGGTGTCCCGCCGGGTCTCGCCCACTGTCGAGCGCACCCGGTCGACGGCTCGGCGGTGGGCGATCGTGACCATCCACGACATCACGCTGCCTCGCTCGCTGGAGAACCGGCTGGCCAGCCGCCAGATCTCCACGTACACCTCCTGGGTGACCTCCGCCGCGAGGTCCGGGGACCTCAACACCTTCAGCACGACGCCGTAGATCCGGCTGGAGGTGGCGTCGTACAGCTCGGCGAACGCCTCCTCCTGACCGCGCGCGGAGCGGTCGAGGAGGTCGGCCAGTCGGGCCGCCTGTCGCTGACGTCCCCCGACGTCCGCATCGGCGGGTTCCCCGAGCCCCTCCGGCCCGACTGACCTGGTCACGGTGACATCCTCTCGCGCAGTCCTCGATGTTTCGCGCACCGGCCGGCCTCCCGTGCGGTAGGGCGACCGGTGCGAGCGATGATCAGGACTTCGGCAGCAGGACCTTGTCGATGATGTAGACGGTGGCGTTGGCGGTCTGCACGTTGCCGCAGACGACCATCGCCTCACCGTTCACGTCGAAGCTCTCGCCGGAGCCGGTGACGGTGACGGGCTGCGCCTTGTTGAGCGACTGGTGCTCGCCGGCCAGCTGGTCGGGCGAGAGCCGTCCGGCCACCACGTGAGCGGTCAGCACGTCGGTCAGCAGACCCTTCGGGTCGCCCAGGGCCTTCTTCAGGGTGGCCGGGTCCATGGCGGCGAACGCGTCGTCGGTGGGCGCGAAGACGGTGATGTCCTCGGTGGTGTTCAGCGTGTCGACCAGGCCGGCCGCCTTCACCGCGGTGACCAGGGTGGACAGGGCCGGGTTGTTGCTGGCGGCGGTGGCCACCGGATCCTGCGACATGCCGTCGAAGGAGCCCTTGCCGGTCTTCGGGACGGCCGCGCAGCCGGCGCCGAACGGCTCGGTCATCGAGCCCATGGACTCCGACGCCGACGGGCTGGCAGGTGCCGACATCGAGGGGCTGCTCATCGGGGCGGAGGACGTGCCGCCCGCGGGGGCGGCGGTGGTGCTGTCCATGCCACAGGCAGCCGCGCTGAGGGGCAGCAGGATGGCGGCGGTCAGGGCGGCGAAGCGGGTCGCGTTCTTGCGGGTCTTCATGGTGATCATGACGTGTCCTCCGGTGGTTGAACGTCCCCGGTGGGGTCGTCTCACAGAAGGATTCGGAGCCTGGGGTGGGCCGGATGGCCGATAGCCGAACTTTCTTTCCCTGGGGAATCGAGCGCGGGCGCCGCATCCCCGAAGGGCGCCGTTCGGAGGCGACGCGTCGCGGCGGTGACGGTGGTCGTGGGCGGGATCCACTGGCCTGAGGGGGCAGAATCGCCCTCATGGCCAAACGCACCACCGTGCTCAAAGTGTCGGGACTGAAGCGCGCCTTCGGCCCGAACACCATCTTCGACGGGTTCAACCTCGAGGTACGGGCAGGTGAGGCCATCGCTCTGACCGGGCGCAACGGAGCCGGCAAGTCCACCCTGCTGCGCTGTCTGGTCGGTGCCGACCGTCCCGATGACGGCACCATCGACGTGCTGGGCACGCCGATGTCGGAGACCTCCCCGGAGATCCGCCGCAACGTGGCCACGGTCATCGACGACCTCGACTTCTTCCCCGACCTGAGCGTGGTGGAGCACCTCGACCTGCTGGCCCGGGCACACGGACAAGACGACCCGGACGCGATGGTCGACGAGGTGCTCGACGAGGTCCAGCTGGTTCCGCAGGCGGGTCAGCTGCCGGGCACGTTGTCCTCGGGCCAGCGTCGTCGACTCGCACTGGCGACCGCCTTCGTCCGGCCCCGCAAGCTGCTGATCATGGATGAGCCGGAGCAGCGACTCGACGTCGAGGGTGTGGCATGGCTGTCCCAGCGGCTGCAGGCCGAGCGCAAGAGCGGTCTCGCGATCGTGTTCGCCAGCCACGAGCCGTCGCTGGTCGAATCGGTCGCCACCCGGGTGGTCCGGCTCGGCGAGGCGCGATGAGCACCGCCGACGCCACGGGCGACGCGTTCTCGGAACGTCCGGCACATCACGACGCCGGCTTCGAGGGTCCCGAGGAGCCCGTCCACCTCGCGGTCCCGTCGGCCGCGGAGCTGAAGGGTCTGATCCGGGACTGGCGCAAGGGGCGGGCCACCCGCAACCTGTGGGAGGCGTTCTCCGACGCCTACATCGCCGTGATCGCCGCGCTGATGATCGGCGGCGCCATGGTCAACGTGGTCATCCGCGCTCAGCGGGTGGTCTCCGAATGCAGCTCCGAGTCGTGTCTGTCCGCCCGCACCGTCCTGCCCTGGGCCGCACTGGCCCTGGCCGTCGCGCTCGCGCTGGCCGTCTCCCGGTTGTTCGGCCCGGTG
>DATDAP010000158.1:0-2667 GCA_036525335.1 Microlunatus sp.
CGAGCGCGTGCACGGTGTTGCGGTGGTAGTTGTGCACCCGCTCGGCCTTGTCCGGCACGATCAGGGCGCGCTGGAGCTTGGGGTCCTGGGTCGTCACCCCGACCGGGCAGCGGTTGGTGTGGCAGCGTTGGGACTGGATGCAGCCGACCGCGAACATGAAGGCACGAGCCGAGTTGCACCAGTCCGCCCCGAGGGCCATCGCGCGGGCCATCGCGGACGCGGTGACCATCTTGCCGCTGGCGCCGATCTTCATCAGGTCCCGGATCCCGGCACCCACTAGCGTGTTCTGGACGACCAGCAGGCCTTCGTTCAGGGGAGCGCCCAGGGAGTCGGAGAACTCCAACGGCGCCGCACCCGTGCCGCCCTCGCCACCGTCGACGACGATGAAGTCGGCGTAGATGCCGCTCTGCAGCATCGCCTTGACGATCCCGCCGAACTCGCGTGGATCCCCGACGCACAGCTTGAAGCCGACCGGCTTGCCGCCGCTGAGCTCGCGGAGCCGGGCGATGAACGCGCACAGCTCCAACGGCGTGGAGAACGCCTTGTGGTAGGTCGGCGAGAAGACGTCCTGCCCCTGGGGGACGAGGCGAGCCTCGGCGATCTCCGCCGTCACCTTCGCCGCGGGCAGGATGCCGCCGTGGCCGGGCTTGGCTCCCTGCGAGACCTTGATCTCGATCATCTTGACCTGCGGGAGTGTCGCGTTCCTCTGGAAGGCCTCGGGGTCGAAGTCACCGTTGGCGTCGCGGCACCCGAAGTAACCGGTGCCGATCTGCCAGATCAGGTCCCCGCCGGCCTCGGCGTGGTACTTGGACAGCCCGCCCTCACCGGTGTCGTGGGCGAACCCACCAGCCTTGGCCCCCTGGTTCATGGCCCGGACCGCAGCCTCACCCAAGGCGCCGAAGCTCATCGCGGAGATGTTGAGCACGGACGCCGAGTAGGGCTGGGTGCATTGCGGCCCGCCGATGATCACGCGCAGGTCGGCCTCGGGATCGGCCACCATGGGTCGGGGCGAGATGGAGTGCGTCAGCCAGCTGTAGCCGGAGTCGTACACGTCGCGCTCGGTGCCGAACGGCTTCTTGTCCGCCACGTTCTTCGCGCGCTGGTAGATCACCGACCGGGTGTCCCGGTCGAACGGGCGGCCATCGGTGTCGTTCTCCACGAGGTACTGGTGCAGCTCGGGACCCATGCCCTCCATCAGGAACCGCAGACGGCCCGCGAGGGGGTAGTTGCGCAGGATGCTGTGCTTGGGCTGGAAGTAGTCGTAGATGCCCAGCAGCACGAGCGGGACGAGGACGATCTCCGCCAGCAGCCACCAGGGGCTGAAGACGATGGCGAGCAGCGCCACCAGCACTGCCAGGACGATGACGGCCCAGAGGACCTTGGTGCGAATCCGCTCGATCATGAAACGTTTCTCCTTGCTGGACGGATGGGTGCGACGCGGTGACGGGCCGCGGGCGGCTCAGTCGAAGACGTGCCCGTGCTCGTAGCGCTCGTCGGCACCCGCTGCTGCCGTCAGCGACGCGACGTTGTCGCGGGTGAAGAACCCCTCGAAGTTGTGGCAGCGCTCGATGTACTCGGTGATCAGCAGGGAGTACGGCGAGCTCTTGGAGAAGATCTGCTTGAGGTTCGGGTCGTCCTTGCACTCGCCGACGACGTGGGCCAGGAACGGCGTGCCCATGTCGGCGAGCTGGCGGACGACGTAGTCGACGTTCTTCTCGTCCACGACGTGGCCGTCGATGACGGCCATCGCCAGGTGGTGCATGCGCCGGCCGAAGTTGCGCACGAAGTCCTCGGTGGGCATCGGCAGGTTGTCGAACGAGTTCACGATCGAGGGCGTGTTGTTGGCCGTGAACACCCGCGCCGGCGACTTCTTGTCGTCGCCGATGTCGGGGTGCCGGGTGACGTTGGTCGACGAGTTCATCTCGTGGATGTTGTAGGCGCCCCAGAAGTAGTACGGCACCACCGTGAGGTACTCCAGCAGCGCGTGCTCGCGGTCACCGGCGAGGATCCGGGTGGCCGCGTGGTCCACGCCGAGCACCAGGTCCTTGATGCCGTGCTCCTCCTGCAGGGCGTCGGCACGGTCGAGCTTGCCCCGCTCGTCCGCGGTGAGGTCGATCGTCTCCCCGAGCGCGAGCGCGTCCAGGTCGTCGATGTCGACGTCGAGGTAGCCCACCCGGTTGTAGGTGAAGTCGGACATGAACGTGAACGTCAGGTGCTTGTTGGTGTAGAAGTCGCTCACGGTGTCACCCGGGTACGCGAACCGGATGTTCTGAGGCTCCAGGGCGTCCCGGACCGCCTGCGTGGACTGGGCTTGGTAGACCTCGCCGATGTAGCGGGCGTTCGGCTTCTTGCGCGCCAGGGGGTAGAGCATGTTCCACCGGGTGACGTTGTCCTCGTAGGTCGCGGACAGCGGCTCGAGGACGATGAGCCGCGGGTAGTCGGGCTGCGACTGGAGGACGTAGACCTTGTGGGTGCCGGTCAGCCGAGCGGCCTGGAAGCGGTACGGCCCCATCGCGGTGAGCTCGGCCATGTAGTCGACCGCATCGCCGTGCTCCACCTGGACGACGAGCGCCGCGGTGTTGCTCACGATCTGGTTGAGACCGGACTTCTCACGTCGCTCGTAGACCCGGGGCAGGTACTCCTCGAAGAAGTCCGAGTTCTTCTTGT
>DATDAP010000159.1:0-4550 GCA_036525335.1 Microlunatus sp.
AGCGCCGGCACCGATGGCCGGGGCGGCGGCCCGCAGGCCGGACCAGTCGCCGAGCTCCTGCAGCTCGGCCCTTGCCTGGGCGGCGGTGCGCAGGTCCAGGGGAGCGCCGAGACCGTCGGCCAGCGCCGCCAGCACCCGAAGATCGCTCATCGAGCTCGGCTTGGCGAACACGGCGTCGAAGCCGCGGTGGCGACCTTCCCAGTTCACGAAGATGCCCGGTCGCTCTTCGATCAGCGAGACCGGCAGCACCACGTCGGCCCTCTCGGTGACCGCGGAGGCACGGGCCTCGAGGCTGATCACGAAGCCGACCTTCTCCAGCCCCTCGAGCGCGGCGCCGGGATCGAGCAGGTCGCTCGGGTCGACGCCGGCCACGATCAGCGCGCCGAGCTCGGCGTCACCGGCACCCAGCAGCATCTCGTCGGTGTCGCGACCCAGTTCGGACGGCAGCATGGTGGGGGTCCCCCAGGCGACCGCCGTATCCACCCGGGCCGCCGGGTCGTCGACCGGACGACCGCCGGGCAGCAGGTTGGGCAGGCAGCCGGCCTCGACGGCACCCCGGTCACCGGCGCGACGAGGAACCCAGGCGATCCTGGCGCCGGTGCGCTCGGCCAGCTGCTGGACAGCGGTCAGGGTGCCGGAGGCCAGGGCGGCCCGTTCCCCGACCAGGATGACGGAACCTTCACCTGGCTCGAGGTCGGTCGGCAGCGCGGCCAGCGCACTCGCCTCGGCTCCCGGAGCGGTGGCGATCAAGGTGGCGTCGAGCTTGTGGTTGCCGTTGCTCAGGTAGGGAGCGAGAGTGGCGACCGGTAGGCCGTTCTTGCGGACCGCCTTGCGCAAGCGCAGGAAGATCGCGCCGGCCTCCTCCTCCGGCTCGAAGGCGACCAGCAGCACCTTGTCGGCCCGCTCGAGGTCGGCGTAGGTGACGCCGAGCCCGGTGCCCGCCACGGTGTGG
Organism: Microlunatus sp.; assembly: GCA_036525335.1. Lineage (GTDB taxonomy): Bacteria > Actinomycetota > Actinomycetes > Propionibacteriales > Propionibacteriaceae > Microlunatus. The sequence goes on from DATDAP010000159.1 coordinate 953, forward strand.
GCCAGGAACTCGGCCTCCTCCTGGCTGTGCGGGCGGGAGCGGAAGTCGATGTTGTTGGTGCCGAGCACGACGCGGGCGAACTTGGAGTACGCGTACGCGTCCTCCAAGGTGAGCCGGCCACCGGTGAGCACCCCCACCCGGCTGCCCGGGCCGGCGGCCACCACACCTTCCGGGGCGTCAGGATCGATCGGCGGATTCATCGCTGCCAGGAGGCCACGGACGGCGACGTCGATGGCCTCCGGCCAGGACGCGGGACGCAGCACCGAGGTGCCGTCGGCGTCCACGTCGCGGACCAGCGGTCGGGTCAGTCGGTCGGCCCCCCGTCCGTAGGTGAACGCGAACCGGTCCTTGTCGGTGATCCACTCCTCGTTCACCTCGGGGTCGTCGCCGGCCAGCCGACGCATCACCTGACCGCGCCGGTAGTCGACCCGGATGGCCGAGCCGCAGGCGTCGTGCTCGGCGATGCTGGGAACGGAGACCAGGTCGAAGGGACGGGAGCGGAACCGGTACGCCGACGAGGTCAGCGCGCCGACCGGGCAGATCTGGATGGTGTTGCCGGAGAAGTAGGAGTGCAACGGCTCCTTCTCGTAGATGCCCACCTGCTGGAGCGCGCCGCGCTCGATCAGCGCGATGAAGGGGTCGCCGGCGACCTGCTCCGAGAAGCGGGTGCAGCGGGCGCAGAGCACGCAGCGCTCGCGGTCGAGCAGCACGTTGGCCGAGATGTTGATCGGCTTCGGGTAGGTCCGTTTGACGTCGTGGAACCGGGACTCGGCCTGGCCGTGGGACATCGCCTGGTTCTGCAGCGGGCACTCGCCGCCCTTGTCGCAGATCGGGCAGTCCAGCGGGTGGTTGACCAGCAGGAACTCCATGTTCCCGCGCTGGGCTTTGTCGGCGACCGGTGAGGTGACCTGGGTCTTGACCACCATGCCGGGGGCGGCCTCGAGAGTGCAGGAGGCCTGCGGCTTGGGGATCGGGCGACCGTTGCCGGCATCCGGGATCTCCACCAGGCACTGCCGGCACGCGCCCACCGGCTCCAGCAGCGGGTGGTCGCAGAACCGCGGGATCTCGGTTCCGATCAGCTCGGCGGCCCGGATCACCAGGGTGCCCTTGGGCACGCTGACCTCGACGTCGTCGATGGTCAGGGTGATCAGGTCGCGCTTCTCGAGGTCCTGCCCGGGGGTGGCTGTGGCGGTCATGCGTGGTGCCCCCTCTCTGATTCCGAGTTGTCAGCGCGTGTGGTCGCTCTGGCGACCACCGACGCTGACAACTCGGCACTGTGGTGGCGGTTCATCATGCGCCCACCCCCTCGCGGACGAAGATCGTGCTGCGCTCGTACGGGAACAGCTCCCAGGCCGGGGTGTGCATGGCGGCCTCGAACTCGTCCCGGAAGTACTGGATGGCCGAGCTGATCGGGGAGGTGGCGCCATCACCGAGGGCGCAGAAGGAACGGCCGAGGATGTTCTCGCACAGATCGAGGAGCTTCTCGATGTCGCCCTCCTCGCCGTGACCGGCCTCCATCCGCTTCAGGATCTGCACCAGCCACCAGGTGCCTTCGCGGCAGGGGGTGCACTTGCCGCAGGACTCGTGCTTGTAGAACTCGGTCCAGCGCAGCACGGTGCGGACCACCGAGGTGGTCTCGTCGAAACACTGCAGCGCTTTGGTGCCGAGCATCGACTTCACGCTGGCCACGCCCTCGTAGTCCAGCGGTACGTCCAGGTGCTCGGCGGTCAGCATGGGGGTGGAGGAACCGCCCGGGGTCCAGAACTTCAGCTGGTGGCCCTCCCGGATCCCGCCGGCAAGGTCCAGCAGCTGACGCAGGGTGATGCCCAGCGGGGCCTCGAACTGGCCCGGTCGGGCCACGTGCCCGGACAGCGAGTAGATCGTCATGCCCTTGGACTTCTCGGTGCCCATCGAGGCGAACCACTCCGCCCCGTTGGCCAGGATGCAGGGCACCGAGGCGATCGACTCCACGTTGTTGATCACCGTCGGGCTGGCGTAGAGACCGGCGACCGCGGGAAATGGCGGCCGCAGCCGCGGCTGGCCGCGCCGACCCTCCAGCGAGTCGAGCAGGGCGGTCTCCTCGCCGCAGATGTACGCCCCGGCACCCGCGTGCACCACGATCTCCAGGTCGTAGCCGGTGCCCAGGATGTTCTTGCCCGCATAGCCCGCCGAGTACGCCTCCCGGACCGCCTGCTGCAGCCGGCGGACCACGTGCAGCACCTCGCCCCGGACGTAGATGAACGCGTACGCGGCGCGGATGGCGTACGACGCGATGATCACGCCTTCGACCAGGGTGTGCGGCGAGGCCATCATCAGCGGGATGTCCTTGCAGGTGCCCGGCTCGGACTCGTCGGCGTTGACCACCAGGTACTTCGGTTTCGGGTTGTTCTGCGGGATGAAGCCCCACTTCATGCCGGTCGGGAAGCCGGCGCCACCGCGACCGCGGAGCCCGGAGTCCTTCACCTCGGCCACGACCTCGGCCGGGGTCATGATCAGCGCCTTGCGCAGGCCCCGGTAGCCACCGCGGCGCTCGTAGTTGTGCAGCTTCCAGGCCCGCTCATCACCCCAGTTGGCGGTGAGCACCGGGGTCAGCAGGTCAACCATGGTTCTCCTTCCCCGCGCGCCCAGACCCTTCACGCGCAGTCCGGTCACGCCCAGGCACCGGCGGTGCCGACCAGCCCTTCTCCGCCGCGATCCTCAACCCCAGCAGCGACTCCACCGCCGCTGTCGGGCCTTCGTCGGCCCGGTTGTCGGAGAACCCGGCGAGCACCCGCTCGGACTCGCGCCAGGTGCAGACCCGGGCCCCCCGGGTGGCCGTCACCGTCTCACCGGCCCGCAGCTGGTCGACGACCTCGCAGGCCTTCTGCGGGGTGGTGTTGTCGAAGAACTCCCAGTTGACCATCATCACCGGCGCGAAGTCGCAGGCCGCGTTGCACTCCAGGTGCTCGAGGGTGACCTTGCCATCGTTGGTCGTCTCGTCGTTGCCGATCCCCAGATGATCTTGCAGTCGGGCGTAGACCTCGTCGCCGCCCATGATCGCGCAGAGCGCCGTGGTGCAGACCCCGACGTGGTACTCCCCCACCGGACGGCGCTTGTACATCGTGTAGAACGTGGCCACCCCGCTGACCTCGGCCGTGCTGATGCCCAGGATCTCCGCGCACACCTCGATGCCGCGCGGCGTCACCCGACCCTCGACGCTCTGCACCAGGTGCAGCATCGGCAGCAGCGCCGACCGCGCCTGCGGATACCGGGCGGCGATCAGGTAGAGCTCCTCGATCGTCTTCTCATCGATCGCCGTCCCCTGGACGGAGTGGTCGATGCTGGCCTCGTCGAAGTGCGTCGTGAAGTGCCCGTGCCGCGGAGCCTCTCCGCTGATCAGCTGCCCGACCAGCTCCTCGCTGCCGACGTCGCCCCCGGCATGCCCCTTCGACCGCCCCGGCTCACTCGGCGGATTCGGCTCGATCAGACTCATCGCTCGCCTCCCGGATTGAGGTGGCAGACCCCAGACGGACGTTCAGATCGTGCGAGTTGGCCGAACCCGTATCGAGCCGCCCCGAGCACTGACGAGTGTCCGGTCGACACAGGTCCCGTCGGGGTG
>DATDAP010000160.1:0-3996 GCA_036525335.1 Microlunatus sp.
GAACGGGTTGCGGGAACCGAGAAGGTAGGTGTCGGCGGACACCCCGGCGATGATCCGACCACGCTTCTGGATCCGCTTGACCGCGGCCCCGGCGGTGTCACTGGGGTCGTAGGACGCCAGGGCGTTGTCACACGGGGCCGGGGCGGTCGTCGGTGCGGTGGTCGGGGCCGGAGTCGGCGCCGCGGACTCGTCGCCGGGGAGCGGGGTGGGCGCGTAACCCGCCAGACCGCAGCCGGCGAGAACGGCCACCAGCAGGGTGACCAGCACGGGCCCGAGCAGCTGCCTCAGGAGGCCCCCGTGCGGTCGTTTGAGGAGAACTTCGTCCGGGCGTCTCATCGGTACTCCTTCAGACGCTGGGCGAGACCTCGGCGACCGAGCACCGCCATGGCGATGCCGGCGACCAGACTGACGACGGCCCCGATGACCATCCAGGGAACGGTGGCGGCCAGCCCCCCGGTGGTCTCGGCGCTGGCGCTGTCGACCACCCGGGCGACGTTGGTGTCGAAGCTGGTGAAGGTGGTGTTGGACTGGGTCGTGGCCAGCGCGACCGCCTTGTCCCACTGGCCGCCGTCGTCCAGCTCGCGGATCTGGGTGTGCACGTCGACGTAGGGCTGCCAGACGACCTCGAAATCTCGGCCGAAGCGGGAGATGCGGTCCTCGACCACCGCCGCCGAGGTCTTCCAGGCCTCCTCGAAAGAGCCACCGCTGCCGCGGGCGATCAGGGTCAGGCTCTCGTTCGACTTGGCGTTGTTTCCCTCGATCCGGGCCGTCGCGGCATCCCGGACGTCGGTGAACGAGCCGTCCCGGATGTTGCCGATGGTCACCGAGGCCCAGCCGAGGGCGACCAGACCGACGATCAAGGTGGCAGCGCCGACGCCCGAGGCGATCCCCAGGCCGACGTTGAAGCGCCGTTTGAAGCGGCGGGCCAACCTGACCTGCACCCACAGCAGCAGACCAATCACAGCCAGCCCGACCACCGCGAACAGGATCGCGATCCGAGCGTGCATCTGGCTCTCGGCCCGGTCGGCGTTGGCCGCCACCAGGATGTCCAGGACGGGCATCGCATCGGCCCGCAGACCACCACTGGCGTTGCGGAGGTACTGGGCGCCGACCGGGAATCCCTGGCGGTTGTTGGCTCGGGCCAGCTCGATGTTCTCGGTGTAGTCGATCAGCTCGACGTTGAGCGCGGAGAGGGCGTCCTGGTCGGCCGGCTCCGCGTCGGCGGCCTCGGCGATCAGCTGCGAGGTCTCGGTGATCGCGTCGTCGTACGCCTTGCGCTGGTCGGCCCGCTCGAGACCGCCGACCAGGAACGCGTTGGTGGCGTTGGCGTCCGCGCGCAGCAGGTTGGTCTGGATCTGCTGGACCCGGATCAGCTGGGCGGTCGAGGACTCGGCCCGCTGCAGGGCGGACGTGAGCAGCAGGAAGGTCGCCAGACCCGTGGCGCCGAAGACCAGACCCGCGACGATCACCAGGGTGGTCAACCGCCGCAGCTCGCGGGGGGTGTCGCGCGACTTCGGGGTCGCGGTCGCCTGGACCGGCAGCGGTGACGGTGTGGCGGCCACGGCGTTCTGGGCGGTGGGAGTGGTGACGGGCGCCGGCGCTGTCGCGGCGGACCCCGAGGGCTGCGTCACGGCGTTTCCTCGCTTTCGTCGGGTTCAGCCGGAGTGGGCTCGGTGGGCTCGGTGGGCTGGGTGGACTCGGTGGGCGGATCCGCCGGTTCGTCGTCCAGATCCTCCGGCAGCAGCTCGCGGAGCTGCGCGATCGTCGGCTCGGTCACGTCTCGTAGACGCCAGGCGTGGCGACCGATGGCGCCCTCCAGCAGGTTGCGGGCGAACCGGCCGTTGCCGAACGACGGTCCGCGGGGGGTTACCGCGAGCACGGTCACGAAGCGGGTCCGGGTCGCCTCGGGTACGTCGTAGTCGGCTCCCTCGGCCAGCCGCCGGAAGATGGCCAGCAGCTCGTCGTCGGTGTAGTCGGCGAACTCGATGGTGGTCCGGAATCTGCTGGCCAGACCGGGGTTCTGCGCGATGAAGACGACCATCGGATCCGGGTAGCCGGCCACGATCAGCACCAGGTCGTCGCGCTGGTCCTCCATCTCCTTGACCAGGGTGTCGACGGCTTCGGTGCCGTACTGGTCACCGGCCAGGCTGTAGGCCTCGTCGATGAACAGCACCCCACCCACCGCGCCGGCCACCACCTCGGCGGTCTTGATGGCGGTCTGGCCCAGGTAGCCGGCCACCAGCTCGGAGCGGTCGACCTCGACAAGCTGTCCCTTGCTGAGCAGCCCCAGGGCCCGGTAGATGCCGCCGACCAGTCGGGCCACGGTGGTCTTGCCCGTGCCCGGGTTGCCGACGAAGACGAGGTGCCGGGTGATGGTGGCCGAGCGCAGGCCCGCCTTGGTGCGCAGATCCTCGACCCGCAGCACCGCCACCTGGCGGTGGATCTCGGCCTTGACGTCGGCGAGCCCGATCAGGGCGTCGAGCTCGGCCAGCAGCTCCTCCAGCGAGGGCGCCGGCTCGGGTTCCGGCTCCGGGACGGCGTCGGTCGGGGGTGCGGGAGCGGTGGCGGTCGGCAGCGGCTCGTCGGCCTCGGTGGCGGGGGATCCAGGCGTCGCCTGTCCCAGCCCCGTCCGTCCGGCCGTCGGAGACCCGGCCCCACCGACGCCACCGATGCCGGGGAACTTGCCGGGCGCATCCGGGTCGAGGTGACCGAGGTCGAACCAGTCCTGCGCGCGGGCGTCGGCCACGTTGATCCCCGGGCTGGACTCGCGGCTGCGGACGACCTTGTCGAAGGCGTCGCTGAGGGCCTGCAGTGCGTCGTTGCCCCAGGCGCGCAGATCGGGGTCGGTGGGTCTCTCGTCATTCATGGGAGGTCCAGACTGCTACGCGGGGAGTCCGACGGGGGGCTCATCGTGGGCGGGGTGGTCGGCGTGTTGCCGGGATGACCGAACTTCTCCTGCAGGAATCGACCGTGCGCGACGAGTGCGGCGGCGTCCACCCGGACGACGGCGTCGAAGATCTTGTCCATGGTGGAGGCGAGCAGGTCGAGCTGGTCGATGAGCAGCATCAGCGAGGTCTTGCCCGCTTCGATCGGTCGTGAGTCGGCCCAGTCGCGGGGCAGCCGGAGATAGCCGCTGATCGCCTCCGGCAGGTAGTCGGTGGCGGTGGCCATCACCGAGTACGCCTCTGGGCTGCCGAGACCGAGGTTCCGCAGCCGCGGCATCGTCTGCCGGACCGTGGAGGTGATCCGCTTGACCCTGGACTGCACCGGGGCCGGCACGACCCCGCCGGTCACCATCGCCTCGGCCCGATCGAGCGCGTTCATGATGTCGTGCTCGGTGGGGGCGGCCGGGCTCGGCGTGACCGCCACCGGTGCCGGCTCGAGCCGGCCGGTGATCTTGGCCACCCAGTCCTTGAAGCCCATCGTCAGCTCAGATCAGTGCGTCAGCAGTCGGGTGTCGGCAGCAGCTCAACGCAGGCCGCTGGGGCTGCCGCCCTCGATGTCCAGCGCACCGGAGGCCTGCCGCTGGTCGGCGCTGGAGACCCGGTCCAGGTACTCCCGGGACTTGCCCACCTCGGTCTCCAGGGTGGTGATGGTGGTCGCCATCGAGTCCAGCGCCTGCAGCTTGAACGCGTCGATGGAGTCCATCGTGGCGTAGATGTTGGCGAAGGCGGCCTGCAGCTGGGGGAGTCCGATGGTCGCCGACGCCGCCTGCTGCTGGATGGCCGCCGAGTTGTCCTTCAGCATCTCCGAGGTGCGCTGGATCAGGTCCGAGGTGGTCGTGTTGAGCGCGGTGATCTGATCCAGCACGAGCTTCTGGTTGCCCAGGGCCTGGGCCACGATCACCGCGGTCCGCAGCGCCGACACGGTGGTGGTCGCGGCCCGGTCGACACCCTTGATCAGCTCGATGTTGTTCTTGATGATGATGTCGATGGCCAGGTAGCTCTGGATGGAGACGGCGAGCTGGGTGAGTAGGTCCTGGTGCTTCTGCCGGAC
>DATDAP010000161.1:0-6847 GCA_036525335.1 Microlunatus sp.
GCCCTTGCGGTTCTCCCGGAGGTGGATGCCGACCTGCAGCCGGCTGCGCTGGGCGATCCGCTCCTTGCCCCAGCGACCGCACATGTCCAGCACCTCGCGGGCCACCGGCGGCACCGGGAAGGCCGGGGTCAGACCCTGCACGTCGTAGCCATCGGCACCGGTGTTCGTCACGGCCGCCCGGGCGCGCAAGAGTCCGCCGGCGGTCAGACCGAGGGTGACCGTGATCGCCAGACCGGCGACGTCGTCGACCGCGTCGACCTCGATCTCGGTGGGTCCGTCCGTCGCGATCAGCCCTGCGAGTTCCGACGACCGTTCGTTGCCGTCCACCCGGAGTGCGGTGGTGGTGAACCTCGGGGACCAGTCCTGGCCGGCACGTGAGCCGGTCAGACCGGGTCGGCCCAGCCAACCCGTCCAGTGCTCGGGGAGCACCGCGAGCCGGACGGGATCGTCGACGATGTTGGAGGCCGTCGGGAACTCGTTCGACCGCGCGAGCGCTCGGACCTCGGCGGCGAACAGCTCACCGAGATCGGCGCCCCAATAGGGGATCGAGGGCAGTCGTCCGTCGGCCAGGTCGATGACGGCCGTGACTCCTTCGGTTCGCAGCAGGACGAAGGTGTTGACGGGCACAGGGGATCCTTTCGAGTGGTGCGTGGGTCGGAAAAGGGCTGAGCGCCCGGAGACGAAGGTCTCCGAGCGCTCAGTCGGACGTGCTGGAGCTGACGTGGGTCCTAGGTCTTCGACCCCGACAGCGCGACGCCCTCCACGATCTGCTTCTGGGCGATGATGAAGATGATCAGGAACGGTACGGCCGCCAGCGAGGTGGCAGCCATCAGGCCGCCCCAGTCGGAGGAGTACGCGCCCTTGAACGTGTTCACCCACAGCGGGAGCGTGAACAGGTTGTCGCTGTTGATGAAGATCAGCGGAGCGAAGAAGTTGTTCCACTGACCGAGGAAGATGAAGATCCCGAGCGCCACCATCGGGGTCCGCAGCAGCGGCAGGATCATGGTGACGAAGATCTTCACCCGGCCGGCGCCGTCGATGGCCGCGGCCTCCTCCAGCTCCAACGGGATGCCTCGGACGTACTGCCGGAGCATGAACACCCCGAAGGCGCTGAACATGGCCGGCGGCACGATCAGGGCCAGATGGGTGTCGATCCACCCCAACTGGCCCAAGATGATGTAGAGCGGGATCACGGTCAGCTGGAACGGCACCATCATGGTTGCCAGGAACACCGCGAACAGCACGTTGCTGCCGGCGAACTTCATCCGCGCGAAGGCGTACGCCGCCATCGCGCTGGTGAGCAACGAGATCACTGTGACCAGGGTCGCGATGTAGAAGCTGTTGAAGAAGGAGCTGTAGAAGCCCCCCGCATCGAACGCCGTCTGGTAGTTCTGCGTGGTCGGCGCCATCGGCAGCAGCTTCGGTGGTGCCATGAAGATCTCGTCGAGCGGCTTGACCGACGAGAAGAGCATCCACAGGAACGGGAACGCCATGGCCGCCGAGCCGATGATCAGCACGATGTGCAGCACGACCCGACTCAGCCTGAAGGGCCGCCGGTTCTTCTCCTGCTTCTCATTTTCGTGGGCGACCTTGTCGGCCACCTGAATGGGCAGATCATTCTGGAGAGTCATTCTGTGTAGTACACCCACCTCTTCTGGGCGATCATCTGTAGACCGGTGACCGCGAGCAGGATAACGAACAGCACCATCGCCAGTGCCGCGCTACGTCCGAAGTTGAGCTCCCGGAACGCGATCTGGACGATCTCGTACACGATGGTGCGGGCGGCTGCCGGCGCCGTCGTGTCGTAGAAGAAGTAGATGTAGTCGAACACCTGGAACGACCCGATAAGGGTGGTGATCGACAGGAACAGGATCGTCGGTGACAACAACGGGATGGTGATCTTCCGCATCTTCTGCAGCGCCGACGCGCCGTCGATGTCTGCGGCTTCGTAGAGCGCCCGAGGCACGTTCTCCAGCCCGGCCATGAACATGACCATCTGGTAGCCCAGCCCCTGCCAGACGCTGACGAACGCGATCGTCGGGATCATCAGCGCCGGATCCTGCAGCCAGTTCGGCGGTGTGATCCCGAAGTTCGCGAGGAACGCGTTGATCGGCGACAGCTCCGGATTGAGGAGCAACAGCCAAATGGCCGAGACCGCGACGCTTGACGTGACTACCGGCGCGAAGAAGAAGACCCGGTAGACGCTCTTCATCCGCAGAGTGGTCTGCACCAAGAACGCCGCGAAGAAGCCCGAGACCAACAGCCCCGGCACCTGCAGAACCGTGAACCACACGGTGTTCACCATCGAGACCTGCATCTGCGGATCGGTGAACACCCACGCGAAGTTGCTGAAACCCGCGAAGGAGCGAGTGCCGAACCCATCCCAGTTGCTGAACGCCAGCACCACCGCGAAGACCAGCGGTCCGATCATGAAGACCAACAGGCCGATCAACTGCGGCGCCAGGAAACAGTAGGCCATCACCCCCTCCCTGAGGCGGCGCGACTTCGCAGCCTTCCCGTGCGACCCGCCAGCAGTACTGCTGGTGGTCGCACGAATATCAGTTGCGGAACTCATCCTCAGGAGCCCGTGTTGATGTACGAGGCGATCTTGGTCGCGAAGGTCTTCGAGTCCGCTCCGCCCTTGATCGTCGCGTCGATGACGGTCTTCAGGTTGGTGGCCACCTTGGCGTTGGTGGCGATGATAAGGGGAATGGCGTAGCCCTTGGCCGCGACCTCGTCGAAGTACTTCGCGTTCCCCGGGATGTTGCCTTCCAGCACTACTTCCGGCAGGCCCTTGACCGACGGCACCGCGTTTCCGCCGCCGGACAGCCGGAACTTCTGGCCGTCGGCGTTGACGAAGCGGCCGAGGAACAGCAGGGACGCGTCCTTGTCCTTGGCCTCGGTCTGCACGGACATGGCCGCGACGGCCACCGTGACCGGCATGACGGTCTTGCCGTCCTCGGACGGGTAAGGTGCCATGTCGTACTCGAGGTTCTTCAGCTTCTTCAGGTTCGGCAGGATCCAGCGGCCCTTGGTCACCGTGGCCAGCTGGCCCCCGTAGAAGAGCGCCTCGACACCCTGGCCCTTGGGCAGCGACCCACCGTAGGTGATGGTCTCGGCCTTGAAGTGATCGAACAGCCAGGCCAAGACCTCCTGCGCCTTGGGATCGGTGTCCCACACGCACTTGCCCGAGTCCGGGTCGAAGCCGGTGCCGCCGAAGGTGGTGATCAGGCTGGTGAAGTCGCCCCAGCCGGCCTCGACCACCATGCCGCGCTTGCCGAAGGCCTTGACCTTGGTCAGCATCTCGTCGAGAGCCGCCTGGTTCCAGGTGCCGGCCGTGAACGCCGCGCCCGGATCGGTGGCGACGCCAGCCTCCTGCAGCATTTTCTTGTTGTACCAGAAGACGATCGGGTTGCAGTCGACAGGGAGCCCGTAGAGGCCGCCATCCTTACCCTTGCACCACGGGAGCAGGCCCGGGTAGAAGTCTTCGACCTTCACCGGCGAGTCGGCCGAGGCCAGGAACTCGTCGAGCTTGACCGCCTTGTTGGCGCCGGTCAGCGACGACATCATCGTGTCTTCAACATAGAACGCGTCCGGCGCGGCTCCGCCAGCCAGCTGGGTCATGATCTTGGGCTGGTAGTCGCCGACCACCTGCTGCCAGGTGACCTGGACGTCGTACTTCTTGGTGTAGTCGGTCGAGAACTCTTTGAACCGCGTGGCCTCGCCTGGGTTGGCCCAGTTGCCCCACGTGATCGGGCCGCCGCCCTCTCCGCCGCCCTCGCCGCCCGCTCCACCACCACTGCCGCTACCGGCGCCACAGCCAGCGAGCAGCGTCCCGGCACCGGCGACCCCCAGGCCGGCCAGTGCGGTCGTACCGAGGAAACTCCGGCGCGAGACAGCGCGTCCGAGTGCATCCTTGACTTCAGTCATCCATTCCTCCTCGAATGTCGCCTCCGTGGCTCACGATGGCCTGAGAGGTTCCTTAGCGCGACCAACCCTGCCGGTCGCGCAACCGGTTGTCAACGATTGACACCAACGAATGTGATCCCGATCTGATCACGGGCAGCAGCAGACCACGGGAGCCGCTGGTACGCAAGAGCACGACCGAATAGTTATCTACGGATGCCGAAACTTTTCGTCGAGTCACGGACGATCAGCTCGACCCGCAATCGTTCGAGTTCCGCAGAGGTATCGGCTCCGTTCGAACGCGTGTCGTCCAGGATGTCGAGCAGGGCCTGAGCGGCCCGCACACCCTGGGCGTGAGCGTGCTGGTCGACGGTTGTCAGGTCCCACAGGTGAGACATCGGGTGATCGTCGAAGCCGGCTACGGAGATGTCCTGCGGGCAGTGCACCCCGGCGCGACGCAGGGCCGCGATGAGGCCGAACGCGAGCTCGTCCGAATGACAGAAAACCGCCCCGGGCAAGGCCTTCGACGATTCCAGCAGCTGCCGCCCGACCCGCTCGCCGTCGACGCTGTGACAGTCGCCGGGCCGCAGCCGCAGCACGGAGCCGGGATCGAGACCCGACTCGGCCAGACCAGCGAGGAAGCCGGCCGCACGGAGCTCCCAGATGCTGACGTCCAGCTTCCCCGCCATCTGCCCCTCCACCATGGCGAACGAGGTGTGTCCGAGACCGGTCAGGTGTCGGGCCACCAGCCGACCGCCTTCTCGATGATCGACGAACACGCCCGGTGCGGACGCCAGTGGACCTCCGTGAGCGGCCACCGGCACGAGCGCCCTGCCCTCGTCGGAGTCCGGGATGCTGGTGGTGCCCGCGAACAGCAACGCGTCTCGAGACCGGCCGGACCCGAGCTGGCGGAACAACCGGGCGAACTGCTCCGAGCCGATCTGCAGGAAGTCGGAGTCGATGTCGAGATTGATCAGCTCGATCCGGAACCCGGCCCCGCTGAGCACCTCGCTCGCCCCCGAGGCGACTTCGCTGAAGTACCAGGATCGCAGGCTGGGCAGGACGATGCCGATCGTCCGGGTCGACCCCGTCGCCAGGGCCATCCCCAGCTCCGACGCCGAGTACTCGAGCTCGTTGGCCGCCGCCAGGATGCGCCGACGCGTCTCGTCCCCGACCCCGTCCATGCCGCGCAGAGCCCGCGAGACGGTGCCCTTGTTCACTCCGGCCCTGCGCGCGACATCGACGATGGTGACGCGCCGCTTCGTCTCCCGGCTCGTCGCCACGAACCAGGTCGTCGCGTCGGTGGACACGCCTGGAGTATAGGAAGACTCGTCCCCCTCGGCACCACCCTTCTTCCCGGCCGCGTCCGTGACGGTCGGTTGATGGGGCTGTTCGGGTCGGGGAGCACCGCCGGATGCGCGCAGGTCAGCGCCAGCGATAGCGCACCTCCGGGCGGCCGGCCCGACCCTCGTGCGAGGCCCGCCGCTCGGCCAGGGCGGCGTCGGCAAGGTACTCCAGGTAGCGACGCGCCGTCACCCGAGAGGTGCCGACCTCCTCGGCGACCTCCCCCGCGCTCAGCGCATCGGCGGGCTGCAGCACCGCCGTGATCCGGCCCAGCATCTCCACCGAGAGACCCTTGGGCAGGTGCTGCGAGCTGAGAGCCGGCCGTAGCGTGGCGATCATCGCGTCGATGTCGGACTGTCCCAACGCAGCCTGGCGGCTGTCGAGCTGGACCCGGTAGGCGAGGTACTGCTCGATCTTGGTGCGGAACGAGCTGAACGTGAAGGGCTTGATCACGTACGCCACCACGCCCTGCGCCACGGCCTGACGCACGACGTCGACATCCCGGGCCGCGGTCACGGCGATCACGTCCGCACCGTGACCGGCGCCGCGGATCCGCCGCAGCAGGTCGAGCCCGTGGCTGTCGGGAAGATTCATGTCCAGGACCACCAGGTCGATGTCGGGATGGGCGGCCAGCAGCCGCAGCGCGTCGCGACCCGAGCGGGCGACTCCGACGACCTCGAGCCCGAGTCGCTGCAGATAGAGGGCATTCGCCTCCGCGACCACGGCTTCGTCCTCGACCACCAGGGCGGTGAGGCCCGAGGTCGCAGCTGCACCGACGGCCGTTGTCATGACTGCTCCCCCCGGCGTGACGCCACCCGAGTCGTCCGCGTCTCGATCAGATCCTCCTCGGCCGGGATCGCGACCGTGAACTCGGCCCCACCCAACCGGGACTCGCCGATCTCGATCCGCCCGCCCAGCCGGCGGACGACCTCGGTGACGAGCGCGAGACCGATGCCCCGGCCGATGCCGTCGGCGCCGGGTTTCGTCGACCAGCCGCGGGTGAACACCTGGCTGCGCTGCTCGACGGCGAGACCGGGACCGGAGTCACCGACCCGCACCCGTAGCCGGTCGTCCGCCAGCTCGCAGTACACCTCCACCCTGCGGTCCCGCTCCACCTCGCCGGTCGCGTCCATGGCGTTGTCGAGGAGGTTCCCGACCAGAGTGACCAGATCCTGCGGGTCGAAACCGTGCTCGCCGACCGCGGAGCCGTCGACCACGGTCAGCTCGATGCCTCGTTCGGCGGCCTGCGCCGTCTTGCCGAGGAGCATGGCCGCCAGCACCGGGTCGTCGACGGCGGCGACCACCTCGTCGGTCAGCCGCTGGGCCAGCTCCAGCTCCGAGGTCGCGAACTCGACCGCCGCCTCGGCGCGGCCCAGCTCGATCAGCGACACCACCGTCTGCAGCCGGTTGGCGGCCTCGTGGTTCTGCGCCCGCAACGAGTCGGCCAGGCTGCGCACGGAATCCAGCTCGCCGGACACGGACTGCAGGTCGGTCCGGTCCCGGAGCGTGATGACCGAGCCGACCACTCGGCCCTCCCAGGTCGCCACCGTCCGGTTCACCACCAGGATCTTGTCGTGCACGAGCTGGATCTCGTCCC
>DATDAP010000162.1:0-15836 GCA_036525335.1 Microlunatus sp.
AAGGTGTCGGATCCGTCGCTGTACTTCAACGAGGTCAGCTACGAGAAGATCGACGAGTTCAGCGGCGACGTGATCTTCGACGACAGCCGCGGCGGGGTCATCGCCGCCGCCGACAAGCAGCCGACCTGGAAGGCCCTGCCCGCCGTCGAGGCCGGCCAGGTGCACGCCTGGAAACCGGCCGCGCCGTACTCGTACACGGCGAACGCGCCGATCTTCACCGAGTTCGCGGACGCGCTGAGCAGCGCCAGCAAGGCCACCTGAGTCAGCGGGCAAATCCCGCTGACGCACTTCTCCGTCTACTCACGCAACCGTTGCATCACGTGCGTGAGCGCACCCAGGAGTGCGTCAGGGGTTTGGTGGGGGTGGTGACGTGGCCCACGGCACCGACGGTTGTCCACAGACTGTGGACAACCCCGACCGAGAACTGGCTGACCCGGACTGGCGGTGATCGCCTGGCCGAATGGAACGCGTCAGACTCACCAGAGAACTCCGTTCGGAGGGGTACGACCCGGCCGAGCTGGCCCGACTGCGGCGTTCGGGCACCATCCGATCCGTACGGCGTGGCGCGTACGTCATGGACTCGACGCCCATCGGGGACCAGGACTCGGCGCACTGGGAACAGATCAAGGCCACGGTGGGCCTCCTGTCCACTCCGGCCGTCGTCAGCCACATGTCAGCGGCCCTGCTGCACGGTCTGCCGTTGTGGAACGCCGAGCTCGGTCGGGTGCACCTCATCCGGGACCGGGCCAACGGCGGCCATGTCGATGACCTGGTGCATCTGCACGTGATGCCGCTGGCCCTCGGCGACGTGACCGAGATCGACGGCATCGCGGTCACCAGCCTCGCTCGTACGGTGTGCGATCTGGCCCGGACGCTCTCCACCTTCAAGGCCGTACCGATCGGTGACGCCGCGCTGGCTCGTGGCCTGTACCCGGTCGAGCTCACCGACGTCCTCGCCCGTTGTCGCGGCTGGCGTGGAGTGGTGCGCGCGCGTCGAACCATCGACTTCCTGGATGCACGGAGCGAGAGCCCCGGGGAGTCGTGCAGCCGAGTCATCCTGCACGAGCAGGGTCTGCCCAAGCCGGACCTGCAGGTGGAAATCTACGACGACCACGGCTACTTCCTCGCCCGCTCCGATTTCGGCTGGATCGAGGGCCGGACGCTGGGCGAGTTCGACGGGCAGGGCAAGTACGGCGCGCTCCGCCGGCCGGAGCAGTGCGCCGACGACGTCGTCCTGGACGAGAAGGCCCGAGAGGACCGGCTGCGCGACCACGGTTGGCAGGTCGCCCGCTGGAACTGGCCCGTCTTGCGTACGCCGATCGAGCTCAGGAAGCGGGTCGAGCGCGCCTTCGCCCGAGCCCACGTCAGTCCGTAGCGCGGCCAGTGGCTCCCCAGGGCGGCTGACGCACTCCTCGGTGTACTCACGCGGGCGTTGGATCACGTGCGTGGGATACCGGAGGAGTGCGTCAGCGGAAATCAGCTGGCGTGCCAGGCCTGCCACAAGCGGGCGTAGGCGCCGCCGGCGGCGACCATCTCGGCCGGGGTGCCCTGCTCCACGATCCGACCGTCGGCCATCACCGCGACCTCGTCGCACTCCTGGGCCTGGGTGAGGCGGTGGGCGACCACCACGGCCGTACGGCCGGCCAGGGCCGCGCGGGCCGACAGCTCCAGCTCGCGGGCTCCGGCCGATCCGGCCTCGGCGGTGGCCTCGTCCAGGATCACCACCGGCGGGTCGGCGAGGACGATCCGGGCCAGCGCAACCTGCTGGGCCTGGGCGGCGGTCAGCTTGTGGTGGCCTTCACCGACCACGGTGTCGAGTCCGTCTGGTAGCGCCACCACCCACCGGTCGGCCCCGACCACGGTGAGTGCCGCGTGCAGGTCGTCGTCGGCGGCGTCCGGCCGGACCAGCAGCAGGTCGTCGCGGAACGACCCGCTGAACACGTGCACCTCCTGGGTCACCACGCCGACCCTTTGGCGAAGCTGCACCGGGTCGAGCTCGGCCACCTCGACGCCACCGATGGTCACCAGTCCGTCGCTGGCCGGGAACACCCCGCCGAGGATGGCGGCCAGGGTGGTCTTGCCGGCCCCGCTCTCCCCCACCACGGCCAGCGACCGGCCGGCCGGAACGCGTACGTCCACCCCGTGCAGCACCGGCTCACCCTCGAGGTAGGAGTGCGACACCCCGTACGCCATCAGGTCCGCCGACGTCGGGCGCTCCCGCGGCACACCGACCGGCGGCACGGGCAGATCGGCTACCCCGACCAGCCGGGTGAGCGCCGCCCCGGCCGACTGGATGTCGTTGAAGGACATCAGCAGGGTGCCCAGCGGCCCGAACAATCTGTGGAACAGCAGCGCCGCCGCGGTCACGTCGCCCACGCTGACCTGGTCGGCGCGGACCAGGAAGAAGCCGGTGGTCAGCACCGACACCAGTCCGACGGCCTCGGCGATGTTCATCGTCGAAGCGAACCGGAAGAACGCTCGGATCGCGGTCAGTGCCGCGTCGACGGCCCGCCGCGAGGCGGTTTCCACCACGACGGTCTGCCGGGCCTCCATCCCGTACGCGTGCACGGTGGGAGCGCCGTGCAGGACGTTCATCACCTGCTGGGTACGCTCGCCGGCCGCCACCCGCTCCTTCGCGTACAGCGGCCCGGCCGCCGGCAGGAACCGCCGTAGCCCGAACGCGTGCACCGGGAAGACGAGCAGGAAGGCCAGCGCCAGGCGCCAGTCCAGGGTCGCGAAGCCGACGAAGGTGAGCACCACGGTGACCAGCGAGGTGAAGACCCCGGCCGCCACCCGTACGGAGGTGTTGACCAGCTCGACGTCCTCGGTGACCCGGGAGGTGACGTCACCGGTGCCGGCCCGCTCCAGGGTCGCCGAGTCCATCCGCAGCGCCTTGTCGATCACCTGCTCGCGCAGGTCGGCGGCCATCGTCATGCCGAGCTGGTCGCTGTACCGACGGGACACGGCCGTCAGCACCCCAGCGGCGAGCGCGGCCACCACCAGCAACACCACGAGGAGACCGAGCCGAGACCCGTCGCCGTCCAACACGATGTCGACGACGTCACCGAGCAGCAGCGGTACGACGACCCCGGCGGATGCCGCCAACACCGTCAGCAGCAGGGCCGCCCAGGCGAGCCTGCGGAAGCGCAGCACCTGATGCCACAGCTTGGCCACCGCCCGCCGTCCGGTGGCGATCGGCAGGGCGGCGCGGGGTGCCGGCTCGTTGTCCTCGGCTCCGCTCTCCCCGAAACCCGTGATCACGCTCATCGCAGCACCGCCGCCGCGTACTCGGCCCGCTCCAGCAGCTCCGCGTGCGTACCTTCGACAACGCCGCCGTCGGCCAGGAACAGCACCCGGTCGCAGGATCCGAGCAGCGGCGGGCTGGTGGTGATCAGCACCGTGGACCGGCGCCGCTCACCAACCTCGCTGACGCACTCCTCCGTGCCGTCACGCACGTCATGCAACGCGTGCGTGGGTGCACCGAGGAGTGCGTCAGCGGAAGAAGTGGGGTGTGCAGGGTGGCGGAGGTGGCGGATACCGGCGGCGATGGCGTTCTCGGTGACGGCGTCCACGGCGGTGGTCGGGTCGCGCAGGACCAGCACCGTCCGGTCGGCGAGCAGGGCCCGGGCGAGGGCGATCCGCTGGCGTTGACCGCCGGACAGGTTCATCCCGTGGTCCAGCAGGGGGCGGTCGAGGTCGTCGCCCAGCGCGCCGACCGCCGCGGCCTCCAGGGCTGCCGACCGATCCACCGACGTCCGCCCGGCACCGGAGTCGACGGCTTCGGCCAGGGAGCGACCGAACAGGTCCACGGTGTGCGGCTCGACCAGCAGCTCCGAGCGCAGCGACGCGACGGACAGCGACGCCAACGGCTCGCCGCCCAACAACACGTCACCCCGATCGGGCCGGGTCAGCCCGGTCAACAGTCCGTTCAGGGTCTCGGCGACGACCACGTCCGCGGCCACCACCCCGAGCACCTCGCCCTCCTGGACGGTCACCGACAACGACCGGAGCGGCCCGGCCGTCACGTCGACGAGCCGCAGCGGACCGGGCGACACGGGCAACGAGCCCTCTGACGCCCGCACCGGCGCGGTCAGCACCTCCGCCAACCGGCCGGCGCTTGCCCGGGCCACGGCCAGGATGAACACGGATCCCGCCAGGTTCAGTACGGGATCGGCGATGAAGGCGGCCAGCCCCACCACGGTGATCAGCTCGCCGACGGTGATCCGTCCCTCGAGGGCGAACCAGCCGGCCACCCCGGCCACGGCGGCCAAGAGCACCCCGGAGGTGAAGGTGGTCGCCCCCAGGAACGCCGCCTCCGCCCGGAGCGCGCCGACCTGGGCCCGCAACGAGGTCTGACTCGACCGGGCATAGCGCCGAACGCCCTCGGGCACCCCACCGAAACCGCGCAGCGGCCGCAGCCCGCCCAGCAGGTCGGCCGCCACACCGGCAGCCAGCCCGACCGCCTGCTGCTGGTTCGCGGTCCGTCGCTCGACCAGCGGTCCGAGGGCGTTCAGCAGCAGCACGAGGACCGGTACGCCGACCAGCACCCCGAGGCCGAGCGCCCAGTCGATGCGCAGCAGCAGGAAGGCCGACACCGCGAGTCCGACCAGGGCCGCGACCACCCAGCTGCCGCTCTCCAGCACCTCGGCGGACTGGGTGGCGTCCGAGGTCGTGATGGACAGCACCTCGCCGCTGGTCCGCTCGGTCTCGATGCCCGATCCGGTGAGCATCCGCCGCACCGCCTGCAGCCGGAATTCGTGCGCCTCCTCCTGGACGCCCTTGGCCAGGAACCACGCCCCCGTACGCCAGCAGGTGGTCAGCAGAACGAACAGCGCGAAGATGCTGACCGCCGCGATGATCATGGCCGAGCCGTCGGCGGTCCGTACGGCGTAGTCGATGGTCAGACCGATGGCCAGCGGCACCATCGCCTCACAGGTCTGGTGACCGGCCCAGAAGAAGGCGCCCGGGATGACACGGCGCCGCTGTCGGGAGAAGACGCCCGCCAGCAGCCGCCCGCCGGTCAGCGGGCGGTGATCGGTGGAGGTCACCGCAACGTTCTCCTGACATCGTGCTGGCGCACGGGGGTCTCGCCCGACCACTCGCCCGAGAGTACGGGGGCGTCGTCGTAGCCGTCACTCCGATCGTCGTCGTGACCGTGGTGGTCCGCGTCGGCGCAGTGGTGCCGTCCGATCGGGATGATCGTCGGCGTCCTGGAGACCGGGTCCAGGATGATCGTCGACCGGAGCCCGAACACCTCCAGCATCGCCTCGGCGGTGACCACCTCGTTCGGCGTACCCTCCGCACTGATCCGGCCGTCACGCATGGCGATCAGGTGGTCGGCGTACCGGCAGGCGAGGTTGAGGTCGTGCATCACGATCACCACCGTGGTGCCGCGCCGCCGGTTGAGATCGGTGAGCAGATCGAGCACCTCGAGCTGGTGGCTCAGGTCGAGGTAGGTGGTCGGCTCGTCGAGCAGCAGCAGGTCGGTCTCCTGCGCCAGCGCCATGGCGATCCAGACGCGCTGCCGCTGACCGCCGCTCATCTCCTCGATCGGTCGATCGGCCAGCTCGAGGGTGCTGGTGACGGTGAGCGCCTCGGCCACGGCGCGGTCGTCGTCGGACGCCCACTGCCGGAACCAGCCCTGGTGCGGGTAGCGACCCCGCCCGACCAGATCGGCGACGGTGATGCCTTCCGGCGCGATCGGAGCCTGCGGCAGCAGACCCATCACCTTGGCGACCTGCTTGCTGGGGATGGAGGAGATGGACCGGCCGTCCAGCAGCACCGCCCCGTGGGTCGGGGTGAGCAGCCGGGCCAGTCCGCGCAGCAGGGTGGACTTGCCGCAGCCGTTCGCTCCGATGATCACCGTCACCTTGCCGGTGGGGATGTCGACGGTCAGGTCCTCGACGATCTGCCGGTCGCCGTAGCCGAGCCCGAGCTCACTCGCGCTGAGGGTGTGCCGTGTTGCGGGAGCGTCACTGAGCACCATGGGCGATCAACCTCCGTGGCCGATGCGGTTGGACCTGACGAGCAGGTAGATGAGGAACGGTGCCCCGACGGCCGCGGTCAGGATGCCGACCGGCAGCTGGACCGGCAGCAGGTGCTGGCCGATGAAGTCGGCGGCGATGACCACGGCGGCGCCGACCAGCGCCGCCGGCACCAGGGCGATGCCAGTGCCGTTGGTCAGCCGACGCGCGATCGGACCGGACACGAACGCGACGAAGCCGACCGGTCCGGCCGCGGCCGTGGCGATCGCCGCCAGGGCCACCCCGATCAGGATCAGGAACAGCCGCGACCGCTCCACCCGTAGGCCGACGCTGGTGGCCGCATCGTCGCCCAGCTGCAGGCCCCCGAGCGCACCGCCGGCCCAGAGGGCCAGCGGGACCACGATCAGCATCAACACCAGCAGCGGTCTCATCTCCGCGGCCGAGGCGCCGTTCAGACTGCCGGTGAGCCAGAGCAGCGCGACCTGGGCGTCCCAGATCTGGGCCCGGGTCATCAGGTAGTCGATGATGGCGCCGAGCATGGCGGCGATCCCGATCCCGACCAGGACCAGTCGATAGCCGGCCACGCCCTGCTTCCAGGCGAGCAGGTAGATGGCGAGGGCGGTGATCAGCGCGCCGCCGAACGCGAAGGCCGAGATCGCGAAGCCGCTCAGATGCAGCATCAGGATCGCGATCACCGCTGCGGCGCTGGCCCCGGACGTGATGCCGATGATGTCGGGGCTGGCCAGCGGGTTGCGCATCATCGACTGGAAGATCGCCCCGGACAGACCGAAGCAGGCACCGACGGCCAGAGCGGTCACGGCCCGCGGCAGACGAAGCTCGTGGACGATGAAGTCGCTGGCCCGGGTACCCCGGCCGGTCAGCGACAGCCAGACCTGCTGGACCGAGATCGGGAAGTCACCGACGGTCAGGGCGAGGCAGAACATGATCAGCAGGAACACCACCAGGGCGAGCGAGACGATCACGGTACGACGGCGCAGCCGGTGCCGGACGCGTCGGACGACCTCCACCCCGGTGGTGTCGGCCTCGACCCGGACGGCCTGGCGCGGGGACAGCACGGCGGTCATGACCGCGTCCTCTCGTGGGTGCCGATCACAGCTCGGCCAGCTTCTTGCGGCGGACCAGGGCGATGAACACGGGCGCGCCGAGGAAGGCGGTCACGATGGCGACCTGCAGCTCACCGGGACGGGCGACCACCCGGCCGATGATGTCGGCGGCGAGCAGCAGGATGGGAGCCAGCACCATCGAGTACGGCAGCACCCACCGGTAGTCGGGACCGACGATCATCCGGGCCACGTGCGGGATGGTCAGGCCGACGAAGCCGATCGGCCCGCAGGCCGCGGTGGCCGCTCCGCAGAGCAGCACCACCGCTGCCGCGGAGACGCCTCGGGAGAGCACCACGTTGGCGCCCAGACCACGCGCCACGTCCTCGCCCAGGGACAGCGTGTTCAGCACCCGACCAAGGCACAGCGCGAGCAGGCAGCCGGCGATCAGGAACGGGGCGATCTGCACCACGATCGACATGTCCCGCCCGGACAGCGATCCGACGGCCCAGAACCGGAACTGGTCGAAGGTGGCCTGATCGAGCAGCAGCATGGCGCTGGTGACGGCACCGAAGGCGGCGCTCAGGGCGGCTCCGGCCAGGGCGAGCTTGACCGGGGTGGCGCCTTCCCGACCCAGGGCGGCGACCGAGTAGACGATCACCGACGCCACCGCCGCGCCGGCGAAGGCGAACCAGACGTAGCCGAGGATCGACGTCACCCCGAAGACGGAGATGCCGATCACCACCAGCAGCGAGGCCCCGGCGTTGACCCCGAGGATGCCGGGATCGGCCAGCGGGTTGCGGGTGACACCCTGCATCACGGCACCGGCCATACCCAGGGTGGCGCCGACCAGGACGCCGAGGATCGTGCGGGGCAGCCGCAGCTCGCGGATCACCAGGTGATCGGTGTTGGCTTGGTCGTAGTGGAAGATCGCATCCCAAACCGCGCCGAGCGGGGTGACCCGGGCGCCGATGGCCAGGCTCAGGAAGCACAGGATCGCGACCACCACGGCACAGCCGAGGAGTCCGAGGGTACGGGACGAAGCCCGCTTGCGGATGACGGGCTCGACCGGCGCAGCTCGGAGCTGCGGGACCTCCGTCACCGACATAAGGCGAGCCTAACCTAGGAAGGCTCCTACGCCGAACCGTCCGCCCTGACCTGACTCGCTCCGGCGAAGTCTGACCACCGAGTCGGCCGTCACCCATGCCCCACACGGTTCGTTCCGATCCGGTGGGCATGAGCAGCCCGGGCCTGCGGCAGAACGGCCCCGATCGGGTCCGCGCGCGGCGTGTCGCGCCCGATCGGCTGCGGTCGGGGTGACTGCGACGCAGAGATCAGTCGCGGGTGACCTCCGACGTGACCAGCTCCGCCGGTCTCGGAGCGACGTCGGCCGGGTCGGCCCCGACCTGCCCCTCGCCCGCCGGGTCGGCCACGTCCCACCAGTCGCCGGGTTCAGGAGCTGCGTCCCCGTCGAGGCTGAGCTCAGGAGCCGCGTCCCACTGCACACTGCGCTCCCTCGCCGCTGCCAGCCGGCTCTCGGCGTACCAGTCCTTCCAGTCCTGCTCGGCCACTTCGGCCTCGGCGGCCCGGCGCCGGCGTTCCTCGTCGGTGCGGGCGCGGGCGTCGGCGTACCAATCCGTCCAGCCGTCCTCGCTGTCGTCGAGGTCGACCGGTACGAGCTCCCGTTCCATCTCGTCGCCCGATCGACCGAACACCAGGACACCCGCGCGGACGACCACCGCCCGGACCGGGACGAACCCGAGCACGGTCACCGCGGCGAGGATGGCCAGGCCGGCCACCGGCGACCAGGTGCCGGTCACGGCCATCCCCGTGGCCACCACGGCCGTCAGGGAGAGGCCCAGCACGACCGTCAGGGCGATCGTGTCGCCGAGGTCCTTGAGTCGCAGCCGGCGGGCCCAGCCCAGGCCCGGCAGCACCAGGCAGGCAGCCAGCGCCGCGACCATCCGTACGGCGGGGGCGTCCAGCGCGAGGGCCAGCGCCAGCGCCAGGGCGGCGACCGTCGCCGGTCCGCCGAAGCTGGTGACCGCGGATCGGGTCTGCACGTCAGCGCCCCTCCGGGTCGGAGGCATGTCAGCGCTCCTGCGGGTCGACGAGCTCGAACACCACGGCGTCGCCGCTGTCGTAGGCCACCCGGAACTGCGGGGCCTGTCGCAGCGCGATCTCGATCGCCTCGAGCGAGCCGATCGGCATCGAACCCTGGGTGTCGACAGCGATCTTCTGTGACCGGGTGATCAGGACGTACGCGTCGGTGTAGCGCGGATCGCTGAGCCAGTCGTCCAGCTTGTCGACCGGGTCGGCCAGCATCTCGCGCCAGGACCCCTCCGGCTCCCGGTCGATGGGGACGTAGGTGAAGCGTTCGTAGTTCTTGAACTGGGTCGGGTAGTTCCGGCTGCCCTCCACCAGCAGTGACCCGGGGCGGGCGTTGTCCTGCACCCAGGTGACCGCGCTCACCTCGGCCGGGGTGAAGTAGTTCTGCCGCTCCTTGCCGTAGTAGCTGAGCACGAAGCCGGGCAGCAGCACCGCCGTCAGCAGCGTGGTGGCGACCAGGTTCCGCCAGGGGAATCCGCGGCCGTCCCGGGGCAGGCAGGCGGCCGCGGCCAGGAAGGCGATGAACGGCGCCGCGAACAGGAAGGCCCGGAAGAGCACCTCTCCGCCGAAGCCGGTCATCAGCACGAGCATCCCGGGCAGCACCATCAACAAGATCGCGGTGACCCGCAGACCGCGGACCCGCCAGCTCCGCCAGGCGCCGAGCAGCGCCATCAGAGTGGCCAGGACCACCACGGAGCGACCGGCCCAGATCACCACCTGCTGGGAGCCGGCGGCGATCGTGGCGGTCTTCTCCAGGGTCTCGTTGGCGTTGGCCACCGGCTGACCGAGCCCGACCACCAGCTCCATGATGTTGGGCATCGTGTAGCTCCGGGCTGCCGTGAACGCCCAGGCCGCGACGAGCACACCGCCGAGCACCGGCAGGTACCAGCCGGACGATCGCCGCAGCGCGACCAGGGCGGTGACCGCCAGCAGCAGCATCATCGGGGTGATCTGGTGGCTGGCGGCGACCACGGCGACGATCAGCAGGAACGGGATCAGCTGGTGCGCCTTGAGCGTGGCCCGACGGATCAGCAGCCCGATGCAGGCGAGATAGAGCACGTACGCCATCGCCTGGGGGGAGAAGTAGTCCTGCCCGACCCAGTTGATGATGAAGAAGAAGAACAGGCCGAGCCAGATCAGCCGCTTGTTCCGGGTCAGTCCGCGGTACACGTACCGCAGCACCACGAGGTTCATCAGGTTGAACACCACCGGCGCCCAGGTCGCGATCCGGAGCGCGTCGGGGCTGCCGGCCAGCGACGTGAGCAGCGCGCCGGCGGCGAAGAAACCGGGCCAGTTGTGGTAGATCTCGCCGACCCCGATGGTCGGGTCGACGGTGCCGGTCCGCAGGATGTAGTCGACGATGCCGACGTGCTTGTACGCCCACGAGTAGCGCAGGGTGCCGTACAGCACCGCGGGAGTCCCGTGGATGAGCGCGATGTAGGTGATCAGGTAGAGGCCGAGGACCCACTCGCGCTTGTTCCGATAGAGGCTGGCCAGGAAGCCGCCGACCAGGAGCAGCAGTGCCCCCACTCCTGCCCCGGTGAACAGCGACACGAGACCGAAGCTGCCCATCGCGCGGGGGTCGGCGCCGACGAAGCCGAGGGTCCACAACAGGGCCGCGAGCAACGGCAGCGCGGCCAGCCAGCCCTGCGAGCGGAGGGTCGCCAGCAGCGGCGCTCCGCCGGGACGCACCGAGGACACGACCGGCGCGCCATCGACTGTCCGGCTGCGCAGGAGCGTGGCTCCGCCCGGCGCAACAGCGGGCACGAGATCGGTCACGACCTCTGATTCGGAGCCGACGGGGGTACCGGATGGGTGGCGATCCGTCGAGCTCGCCCTCACGGGGTCCCGCTCGACACCGGGCCGACCGGCTCGGGATCGACGGGTGCGGGAACGGCCAGCAGCTGCAGGATCGGCTTGACGTTACGGGCCAACCAGACCCGGCCGAGGTGGTCGGCCGAGGTCCGGTCCATGCCGGCGGTCACGTGGCGCAGCCAGGTGAGCAGCACGACGTGCTCGAGGGCCAGCTGGGGGTTGGGCAGGGTGATCGACAGGTCCGCGAGCTGACGACGGACCTCACCGGGGCGGGCTACGGCGTGGCGTACGGCGGCACCGAGCTCGACCGGCTGGGTGGCCAGCCACCAGTGCATCAGGTCCAGGTCGGGCAGTCCGCCGGACTCCGCGTTCTCCCAGTCCGCCAGACCCGTGACACGTACGCCGACGTCGCTCCCGTCGGCCTCGACCCCCTCCTCGACCAAGACGTTGCCCGGCCAGAAGTCTCCGTGCACCCAGGCCACCTCGACCTCGCGCCCCAGCAGCGCCTCGTGCAGGAGCCCCTGCAGCCGATCAAGACTGTGCGCGTCGCCCGGCAGACCCCGCAGCCCTCGCAGGTAGTCAACCGGCTCGTCGACCCAACGGGCCAGGACCGCGTGGTCGACGGTCTGGGTGACCGCGGTGGCCCGGTGGATGGCGGTCAGCGCCGCAGCGGCAGCGGTGCTCGTCGCGGAGTCGGACAGTCGGCGGGTGGCGGCGTGTCCGGGCAGCTGGGTCTCGATCACCACGCGGTTCCCCTCCAGCCGCCCGTCCCGGACGACCCCGGGCAGCAGGTCCGCACACGCGAGTCCGTCGAGCAGCGAGCGCAGGCTGGCCAGGCTGTCGACGTGCTGACCCAGACCCCGGGAAGCGGCCGCGGAGGTGGCGATCTTGGCGATCAGGCCATCCGGTTCCGCCGCCACGGCCACGACCAGGGTGTCGGAGTCCGACGTCAGCATCCGGTACGGGGTCTGCGGATCGAGCCCGCAGGCGGCCAGCGCCGGGGCCAGCTGACGACGGGTCACGCGCCGGCTGCGGCGGCGGCGCAGGAGTCGCGGCAGCTGCTCCAGCTCGGCGATCACGCTGCGGAAGCCGCGTTCGGCGAACAGGCCCGTCCGACCCGTGATCAGCAGCGCGGCGCAGACCATCAGCTGGGTGACCAGGCAGGCCAGGCCGACGCCGGGGATGCCGAGCGTGTCCAGGGCCAGCCAGCTGCCACCGATGGAGCCGACCGCGAGCGCGGTGTAGACGGCCATGATCGTCCGCAGGTCACGCCGGATCCGCGCCGTGGCGATGGCGATGCCCACGATGACCTGCGGGATGGCGGAGATCATCAGCAGCCTCAGCACCAGGGTTCCCTCGGTCGCGTAGTCGGTACCGAGGATGCCCAGCACCACGGGGGCCAGCAGCACACCGAGGAGGGCGAGCGGAACAACCAGCCGGGCCGAGTTCCACAGGGCCTGGCGAGCCAGGCTGACCGCGCGTTCGGGGTAGCGGGCGCCCTCGGCCACCAGGGCACTGCCGATGTTGCTGATCACCAGATAGAGGGTGTAGCCGATGGTGTTGGCCATGAAGTAGTAGGCGCTCGCCTCCGGCCCTACCTCGTTCAACACCAGCAGGGTCAGCAGGTCGGCGGTGCCCATCCAGAGCAGGGCGGCGAAGTGGTCGGCGGCGGCGAAACGAACCAGCTGGGGCACCGGGATGGCCGTCCGCTCCTGCCCGGCCGTGGTCCGACCCAGATACCGCATGACGAGCGTGGTGACCACCAGCACGGCCGCGGCAGCGGGCAGCGCGGCGGCACCGAACACGGCCCACCCACCGGCGAAGGCCAGCAGCGGCAGCAGGGCGATCTTGGCCACGGCGCAGAGGCCGTTCTCCAGCGGCACCCAGATGCTCTGCCGCAGACCCACCAGCACGTGGTCCTGGAGGACGAAGAGCACCCAGAACGCCGTACCGATGACGAAAGCGAGGACGGACAACGGCGAGTCGCGCAGGAAGGCCAGGCGTTCCGCCCACAGCGGCTGGCCGAGCAGGAAGATGCCGGCGGCCACCATCGCGGTCACCGCGCACAGGGCGTAGCAGGTGACGATCAGCCGCCGGCTGGCCGAACCGGCGGTCGGCAGGAAGCGGATCAGGCCGTTGCGGAGCCCGAGCGTGGACAGGTTGGCCAGCAGCGCCATCACTGAGACCAGGGCCGCGCCGATGCCGACCGTCGCCGTCGGCAGCCAGCGGGCGGCCAGGGCCCAGAAGACGAGCCCCAACGCAGACGTCAGTCCGGTGGCCAGGATCAAGGCGTACGCGCTGCGCCGCATCGGATCGCGGAGATGGGTGGTGACGGCGACGCCCAGCCGGGCGTGCCGCGATGCGGTGGTGACCATCGGTTCAGGCCCCCGTGCTCATCCGGACGTAGTCGATCTCGAAAGTCGCCGGGAAGGGTGTGCTGGAGTCGGGCGGACCGGGATAGGCACCGCCGACGGCCAGGTTCATCACCAGGTACATCGGCTCGGACGGCACCTGGTCGCCGGTGACGGTCCAGACCGGTTCGCCGTCGAGGGTGTAGACGAGCTTCCCGGGGGTCCAGACGAGTCCGACCGTGTGCCAGTCGCCGGCCAGATCGGGGTCGGCCACCCGTACGCGCTTGCTCGGTGAGTCGGCGTCACGGTCCTCCGGGTGGAAGTGCAGGATCAGCTCGCTGGGGTCCTGGCCGATCATCTCGAGCAGGTCGATCTCCGGCCGGGACTCCTTGCTGGCGGGCAGCAGCCAGATCGCCGGCCACAGACCGCGACCGGCCGGGGCCTTGAAGCGGGCCTCCACCGTGCCGTACGTGATGGCGACCTTGGCGTCGTCGTCGTCCGGCGTCGGGCCGGTGGTGACCATCCCCGAGGTGAAGTCGTAGGTGTTGCCGTCCGACGCGTCGTACCGGTTGGGCGCAGCGGTCAGGCGCAGGGAGCCGCCGTCCACCGAGACCTGCTCGGGGCGGTACCACTCCAGCTCGTTGTTCGACGCGATGGTGCAACCACCCTTGTCCCACCAGTGGCAGGTGTTCCACCGGCTGCTGTTCAGGGTGTCGCCATCGAAGTTCTCGTCCAGCACCACCCGGCTGGCACCGCTGCTCGGTGGTGTCGAGTCGGTGGCCTGGCGTACAGCCACGGTGGCGATCACCGTCGCGAGGACGGCGAGGACCACCAGCACGGGCCAGCGTCGCCGGCGATCAGACGTCACGGAATCTCAGCGCCTTCTTGACCAGCGACCGGAGTCGTTGGTCGGTCGGGGTCCAGGGCAGCCGCTCGATCCGCAGCTCGGCGTAGTCGACGGGTTGCGCTCCGAACTTCTCCTTGAACTGGGCGAGGGACGTCGACTGACCGGACTCACCGAGGTGGTAGGCGGTGCAGCCCAGCTCACAGGCGAGCTCGATCATCCGCCACTGCACCAGGTCACCGGCGTAGGTCTTGTCCACCAGATCGCGATCCATCGCGGCCCGGGTGTCGTGCGCGGTCTGGCCGAGCAGGGTGATCGACCCGAAGGCGGGCCGGTCGTCGACGTAGGCCAGCGCGACCACGAAAGCCTTGCCGAGGTGCTCCGACATGGCCCGCAGCTTGCTCAGCGGATCGCGGCGGCGGGCCCGGAACCGCGCCAGGGCCCGGGGTTCGTGCTGCCGCTCGGCCCAGCGATCGATCGAGAGCAGATACAGCTGGTAGTACTCCTCCAACAGTCCCCCGGAGCGGTCGATCTCGACCCGGACCCCGGACTTCTCGGCCACCCGGGTGCCCCGGCGGGCCGACTTGGAGAACTGGCTGAAGGCGTGCCCGGCGCCCCCGCTGAGGTCGATCACGTGGGCACGGCGCGGGATGGTCAGGGTCGAGTCGTCGGTCGCGATCGCCTCGCTCCACGCGGACCAGCGGGTCGGATCGGGTCGCAGCCCGATCCGCTGACTCCGGGTGCCGCGCAGGTCGTCGAGGACGGCGCGCAGCACGTCGGCGTCGGCGTCGGACCCGACCAGGCCGCCGATCCCCCAGGACGGTGGGAAGCACTGCAGCCAGCCACCGAGGCCGAGCAGGCCCCGGCGGGCGACCAGGGGCAGCACGAACGTCCGCCCGTCGTCGAGGACGTAGTAGCGGCTGGCGTCGGTGTACGTGCCGTTGGCGCAGAGCGCGTCGATCCACTCGGGTGCGTGCTCCGGCAGCGCCCGAGCATCGCCCGCCAGTGCGGCGCGCCACTCCTCCCGCGGTGCGGGGGTGATCACCTGCCTCATCGCCGACCCGCTCCCGAGGGACGTCCTGCTCCCGTCAGATGGGCCAGCCGGCGGGCCTGCCGCCAGACCGCGGTCTGCCAGTTCTCTCTCGGGCCGGCCGTCCGTACGCCGGTGCCGGTCAGCACCCGGGCGATGTCGGCAGTGCCGAAGTCGGACGTGACGGTCACCCGCGCAATGGCGTACCGGTCGTCGTCGGCGTGGCTCAGGGCGTTGCGCACGGCGGTGGCTGACCGGTAGCCGGCGGCGATGACGAGCTCCTTGGTGGCCCGGCTGTGATAGCCGTGCGGGTAGGCGAAGGTGTCGACGGCCTGGCCGAGCACCTGTTCGAGCACGTCCTTGCTGTTGCGGATCTCCTCGTACGCCACGGCGTGCGGCAGGCAGTCCAGGTGCGGGTGGGTCATGCTGTGGGCCCCGATCTCGCAGCCGTCGGCGGCCAGGTCCGCGATCTCCCGCGGGGTCAGCATCGGCAGTCGGACCCCGGCCGAGGCCAGCCACTCGCTGCGGCCGCCGAGGTCCCCGGCGGTGACGTACAGGGTGGCCGCCAGTCCCCGGTCGGTGAGCAGCGGCCAGGCGTTGGCGGCGAAGTCGGCGAAGCCGTCGTCGAAGGTCAGCACGACC
>DATDAP010000163.1:0-3839 GCA_036525335.1 Microlunatus sp.
CACACCCGGCAGCTGGCAGCTGGCAGCAGCGCTGGTGCGCCCAGTGGCGGCCGAGCTGAACCTGCGCCAGCAGACCGAGATCCGCGACTGGGCGGAGCGGATCCTGGCCGTCACCCCGCCGACCGATGAGGAAGAGATTGCATATTGGCTTGTGTGCGCGACCTACGGCTACAAGCAGAACGGCGATCACCAGGCGTACGAGCGCCTGGTCTCGCGCTACGGCAAACCAGACCACCCGCTGCTCCGCTACAGCCGCGCCTACCTCTACGACGACGGCGAAGCGCTCCGCCAGTACGCCCGCGAGGCCGTGACCATGTTCCGCAGCCACAACGAGGATGACGCCGCCGTGCACGTGGAGATCGCCGGCGTGGCCTCTGCTCTGATGAGCACCGGGCATTTCGCAGAGCTCGACGCGTTCGTCTCCACCTTGGCTGACCGCTACCGCACCCAGGGCCCGCCAACCCTGCTGTACGTGACACTGGCCATGCTCGGCTACTCCGCCCTGTTCCAAGGCAAACACGACGCCGCCGAGCAACTCTTCGACGAGTCCGCCAATGTCGACGTGCCCGACCGCACCAGCTCCGTCCATGAGCCGGCCCGCGCCCGAGCGGCCCTCCGGCGCGGCGACCCATCACGAGCCCTCCGAATACTCCACTCCTACGTGCAGGAGCTGCTCGACACCGACTACACCGACCTTGCTAGAAACGCCGCCATCGAGTTCATCAACCTGATGACCGCACTCGGCCACGCCGCCGAAGCCGAACGCATAAGGAGCTACCTCCTCAACACCGGCGACTTCGGTAGCCGCGCAGTGCGCGACATCGTGGCCGGCTCTCGCCACAAGATCATCAGCAGCGGAGAACCTGCCCCGCACCAGGTTCACACTCCCGGCCGCGATCTGGATGCTCGGCAAGCGCTGGAGTACATGCGCGACACATTCGACGAGCTCGCCAGACGGAGGGCACGGGGTTCTCCTTGATCGAGGTGATGGACCTCCTGTTGAGAACCCGACACCTCGGGAACGGATGCTCGTGCGCGCCTCGGACACCAGCTCCGAGCCGCACCCGGATCCACACCTGACCTATCATGGCGGCGGGAGAGACCGCTATCGGCTCCTACGCTGACGATGTCCGCTGGGCCCACGGCGCCTATTTTCCGCCGAGGGTGCTTCCCCTTGGTCAGCGTTCGTGGTCCGGCGGCGGGCGACGCGAGGGTGGCGGGCCGCATGGGCAGGGGCGGTCCAGGCGAAGCGGGGGGCGCCGGCACGGTCGGATTCCCATCGCCTCTCTCTCCCCTACTGCGGACTGAGGCGAAGGACGATCGGCACGTACCCCAGGTGACCGTTAGATCTCCCGACATACCGCATCGTGCTGGCCAGCACGGTCCTGGCCACTCTGTCAAGGATGCTCGTTCGTCTCGATGTGCCAAACCGTGACTTCACAGCCGTCGCCGATACGGGCCAGGGTTGGGTTGACGTAATGTTGGGAAGAACAACTCGGCTGACCGAGCTGAGTCAGGTCACGCTGGTAGCCGGCGAAAACGACCACCTCACGACCTGCCTCGAAACCCCTCCCACCGGCTTCGGCGTCAGCGTTTCGGCGGGTCGGGATGAATGATGGGTCTACGTCGGGCGGCGGTTCAGTCAGTCGTCGAAGCTGCCGAGACAGTCGGTGAAGAACGAGCGCGCCAGCAAGAACATGAAGGACCTGCAATCGGTGTGAACGAAGCGCGGCACCCAGCGCGGCCGGTTCTCCCTGATCAACTCAGTCGCTTCGAGGTGAACCAGGGCCTGCACCTCAGCGTCATCAACTGGAGCGACGCAGAACACTGCTGGCACCTCCAACCGCGGCGGCGTACCTGCAAGTTGTTCACGGTCTCGCGGCATCGGCCCGTTGACCTCCGCGATGACCGGCACCAAGAAGTCAGCATGCTCCGCCCGGGCAACGACTGTCGGCAGGTCGGTGGTGACAACGGTCTCGACTCGCAGGGGCACTCCACGCCAGTCAGCCTCGAACGACCGCAGGTCGCCGACCTGGACCGGGTTGAGCTCAGCGATGGCGGCGAACTGATCGAGTAGCTGGATCCGCGCTTGGTCGTTGTGCCCGATCAGCAGGTACGTCGGCATGGCTCAGTGTGGCAGACCCCACAGACCGAGGCACATCGAGCTTGAGGCGCGGGGCGCGAGGCCACCGCCCCGGGTCCGCGCGCCGACCATCTCACCCGATTGGAAGCGACCACCCTCCACCACCCCATGTGGGAGCACCACAGCCAGAATCGACTCCACCGGCTACGTTGCCCCTGGGGCCAGCTTCGGGAGTCCCGGGACTGAGGTTCAGGCCATTGGCTGGTGTACGCACCCGGCAGGCGGGGCACCGCCCGGCTGCAGTGGCGGATACCGAAGGTCGTCGGCGACCGGGATCTGGCGCACTACTCCGACATGAGCAGGATCATCCGGGTCAGCGAGCCGTTCGACCCCGTCTCCAGTAGGTCGTTGGCGCCTGATGGCAGCCCGCCGTCGGGAACCACCAGACCACGGCCGGGCACCGGGCCAGGCCCGCACGCCCATCTCACCACACACTTCCATGATCAACGAGCGGCCCGAACCGCCCTCTCGAGACCCCCATGAATCATCGAGGTCGACACCGCACGAACGTGGGACATCTAGTCATCCTGGGAGAAGATGGTCGCTGAGTACGGGGCGATTCCGATACTCGCGCTGCAGGGCATGCCGTCGAGGGGCCAGTCGTCGGTGCAGGTGTTGTAGGTGGGCTGGCCGCCGAAGTCGACGCTGTAGCCGCTGAAGTCGGTGTTGAGCCGGACGCGCCAGAGCCCGGGTCTTGGCATGCCGATGCGGTAGCTGTCATATGAGCGGTTCCCGACATTCGCCACCACCACCACGTCGTCGCGCGGCCCACCGCCATCCCAGCGGTGGAAAGCCAGCACATTGTCGTCGTCGTTGAGGTGGTGCACGTTGACGTGGGCGCCGCGAAGCCCCTGGGTGGTGTTGTACCAGTTCCGTCGGAGCCGGATCAGGTCTCGATACAGGGTGCGGATCCCGGCGTAGGTCTGTTGCTTCGTCCAGTCGATCGGGTGCTGGTCGTGGAACCACTGGTCCTCGAGGAACTCTTGGCCCTGGAAGATCATCGGGATGCCTGGTGCGGTGAACACCAGCGCGGCACCGAGGGTGGACCGCTTACGGGCAAACCAGTTGCCTGGCTGCTGGGGGGCGATCTCGGCAGGCAGGCGTGTCTTGCCGTTGGCGACCTCGTCGTGTGACTCGGTGTAGACCACACGGCGCCACGGCGAGCCAGCACCACGGGAGACCGCAGTCCGCAACGACTCCATGCTCCGGGCCCCATCCATTGCTGCAGCGAGCACTCCCCGCACGGGATGGACAAAGCCGGGGTCCCATTGGCTGTCGAATCCCGCCCCGCCGTACTCCGACGGACGGGTGATCGCGTCCACGTCCTGCAGGTCTTCCGCAATATGCAGCTTCCACGGCTGCCGGGCGGCGGCGTCGCCGGTCAGGGTCTGCAGCAGGCGCCACCCATCCGCCACATTGTCGGCGGACGCATTCCCACCGTAGATGTTGCGGATGTAGGCCGTGGCATCCCAGCGGAGCCCATCGAGACGGAACTCCTCCAGCCACATGCGGACGTTGTCGCGCAGGAAGTCGACCACCTCGGCACGTCCGTAGTCGGGCCGCGTGTCGCCCCAGGGAGTCTGAGAACGCCGATCGTTGTAGAAGTAGATGCCGCCCTTGCCGTTCTCACTCCATCCATCGAACTGCCACAGATCAAGGTCACTGGGACCGAGATGGTTGTAGGCCACATCCGCGA
>DATDAP010000164.1:0-3130 GCA_036525335.1 Microlunatus sp.
GCCGATTCCCTCGGCTGCTGTTCACGCGGTCGTGACCGCTAATGCGCTGCACCCCGGCGTGGTGAACACATCCTTCGGATCCGAGGATCCCGCCAGCGTCCAACGCATCTTCGTCCCGTTTCTGCGTCCACTGATGAAGACGCCCACTCAGGGCGCCGCCACCTCGATCCGGCTCGCATCCGCCCCCGACCTTGAACAGGTGAGCGGCCGCTTCTTCACCAACAGCCAACCCAAGCGATCGTCCAAGGCCAGCTACGACCAGGACGACGCCGCCCGCCTTTGGCAGGTCAGCGCCGATCTCGTCAGCCTGACCACATCACTACAGGTCCGCGACGGACCACGACGACCTGCACCGCCACCTGCTGAGGAGCCTTCATCATGATCACCACCACCACCCGCACACTGCGCCGAGCCAGCCTGACCGCCGGGGTCGGCTTGGCGCTGATGGCGGTGCTGGCCGGGTTCGCCGTCTTCGGCGCCATCGCGGCCCAGATCACGCCTGGTGACGCCACCAGAACCGCCCAGGACATCGCCGCGTCGCAGGGCGTGTTCCGTCTCGGCATCGCCGGTCTGATCGTCGTCGTCATCCTCGACGTGATCGTGGCCGCCGCCCTGTACGTCGTGTTCGCCCCGGTGAACCGGATGGTGGCGATCATGGCCGCCGGCTTCCGGATCGCCTACGCAGCCGTCTACCTGGTCGCCATCGCCCAGCTCTTCATCGCCGTCGACCTCCTGGGCAATCCTGCGCAGGCCCTGCTCGCCGTCAACGCCTACGACACGATCTGGCACGTCGGGCTGATCCTGTTCGGTGTCCACCTGGTGCTGATCGGCGCCTTGGCGTACCGATCGGGTTATGTGCCGAAGATCTTCGGCATCCTGTTGCTGATCGCCGGAGCCGGCTACCTCGTCGATGGGTTCGGGGCGGTGCTGGTGCAGGACTACGTGATCAGCATCGGGGCGTTCACCTTCGTCGGTGAGGTCGCCCTGATCTTCTGGCTCCTCATCTCCGGTACCCGGAACAGCTTTCACCGCGCCGACACCCACCCGGACGACCCCCGCCGCAACGACGCCCACCGTGAGGTCGAGTCGGACCCCACCACCGCCCCGGTGGGATGACCCCACCATCAGTCGGCGACGCCGACACCAGGGAGATGTCATGAGCCCCAGGCTGACCGCGGCACTGCTGATCACCGCCGCCGTCCTCACCAACGCCGCGTTCACCGTGCTCGGCACCGTCTTCAACTATCCCGACATCCTGGCCGAACCGGTCGACGACATCCTCACCGCTTTCCGGGCCCACCAGAGCGTGGTCGTCGCCTGGTTCACGGTGATGGCCGTTGCGTCGGCGCTGTTCATCCCGATCGCCATCGGGGTAGGTCGGCTGTCGACGCACCGGGCCATGAGGGTCGCGGTGCCGGTCGGGATCGCGGCCGGTGTCGTCCAGGTCGTCGGTCTGCTCCGCTGGCCGCTGCTGGTGCCCGGCTTCGCCCGTGACGCAGCCAGCAGCGACCCGGCCGTCGCGGCCGCGGCCCGGCACGCGTTCGAGCTGGCCCACCGCATCCTCGGCACCGTGATCGGCGAAACGCTCGGCTACCTGCTGACCGCCGCCTGGACCCTGCTGGTCCTGGCTGCTGTGGGCAGCTGGATTGCTCGGCGATGGTTCACCGTCCTCGGCGCCGTTGCCGCGGTCCTCATCCTCGGTGGCGTGCTGACCCCTCTGCACCTGCCTGGTGTGGACTTCGGGAACTTCATCGGCTACGTGTTGTGGAGTGTCTGGTTGATCATCTTCGCCATCCTCATCCTCCGACACGCCCGGTCCCCAGGTGAGGCGTTCGAGCCGGTCCGCTCAGCCGCTCCGAGGACGGCGACCTCATGAGCGCCACCCCTCGCCGGGGAAACACCTTCGGCTGGTCGTGGCTGTGGTGGACGGCCGGATTCCTCGCGTTCCCGATCGCCGGCGTGGCCGGCCGTCTGGTCGCCGGCCGGGTCGACGACCCTCTCGCCGCCCTGCTGGCCGGGCTCGTCACCGGTGCCGTCGTCGGCGCCGGGCAATGGCTGGCCAGCCGCGGCCGGCTCCGCCCCCTGCCCTGGATCGCGGCAACGACGGTCGGCATGGGTGCCGGGCTGCTGCTCGGCGCCACCGTCGTCGGCTTCCAGACCACGTTGGTCGACGTCGCCGTCATGGGCGCTGTCACCGGTCTGGTGCTCGGTATCGCCCAGACTGTGGCGCTCCCGGCCCGTACCCGACGACGCTGGTGGTGGGCCGCGGCCATGCCGGTGCTGTGGGCGTTCGGCTGGATCGTCACCACCCTGGCCGGGATTCCCATGGGGGAGCAGTTCACCATCTTCGGCGCCAGCGGTGCCGTCACCTTCTCCGCCCTGTCCGGTCTGCTGTTGTACCAACTGCTGCCCCCGGTGCGGATCGTTGCAGACCACAGTGTGGGTGTCGAAGCACCCGTGGCGGGGTCGGCATGACCAGCGGGGCTCGGCATGTCATCTTCGGCACCGGCGCGATCGGTCTGGCCACCTGTGCCGCGCTGCTGCGTCGTGAGGAGACGGTGCGGATGGTCAACCGGTCCGGTGCTGCACCCGTCCCCGACGGGGTCGACGTCGTCGGCGGCGAGGCCGCCGACCCGGCGTTCACCACCGACGTCGCTGCCGGTGCCGTGGTTGTCTACCAGACATTGAATCCGCCCTACTCCCGTTGGGTCGAGGACTTCCCTGCCCTGCAGGCCGGTGTGCTGGCCGCCGCACAGGCCCATCGGGCCAGGTTGGTCAGCATGGAGAACGTCTACATGTACGGCCGCCCCGCCGGCCGGCGGCTGGACGAGTCCCGCGCTTATGCCGCCCACACCACGAAGGGGAGGCTCCGCGCCCGGATGGCCACCGATCTCCTCACCGCCCACCAGAATGGGCAGGTGGAGGTCGCGATCGGACGCGCCTCGGACTACTTCGGACCAGGGGGCGGGGCCCGGTCCAACCTCGGCGACCGACTCTTCCCCGCAGCGATAGCCGGCAAGACCGCCACCGTCCTCGGCGACCCCGACCAGCCCCACACCTACACCTACATCCCCGACATCGGTGAAGGTCTCGCCGTCCTCGGCGTACACCCCGACGCCGCCGGGCAGGT
>DATDAP010000165.1:0-7052 GCA_036525335.1 Microlunatus sp.
GTGGCGGTGAAGGTGCCGGACAACAAGTTCGAGCACCCCCAGCGCGGGATCGACAAGGCCGACATCGTCTTCGTCGAGCTCGAGGGCTATCTCGACGCCGACGGCTACAGCGGCACCCGACTGGTGCCCGTGTTCCACTCACGGATGGCCGCCACCGTCGAGCCCGTACGGTCGATCCGGCCGGTGGACATCCCGCTGCTCAGTCCGATGAACGCGATCATCGGCAACACCGGCGCCGCCAAGTGGGTGATCAACTACGTCAAGCACTACCGCAAGCACCTCGAGGGCATGCTGTCCTACATGAACACCCGCGGCACCGGGTCGTACGGTACCGACCAGTCGCGGGTCTACCAGTACCAGGGCCAGACGTACTACGACCGGGCCACGGTCTGCCATCCCGCCGTCCTGGGCAAGCAGACCAAACGGTTCCGCGACGGCCCGCCGGAGTCCTACTTCCCCTGGGCGTCGTCGACCGACGAGGTGAGCACGGTGAAGGGCAAGAAGGTCCGCACGATCTCCGTGCCCTACAAGGGCGACGGCTATCGGATGTCCTACACCTACGACAAGGCGTCGAAGCAGTATCTGCGGAGCATGCCGTGGGGACCGCACGTGATGGCCGACGGCACCCGGATCACCGTCGACAACGTCCTCGTGATCAAGGCGAAACAGCACTTCGGCAAGATCTTCCGGGGCGGCGGTCACGATGAGCCGTTGCACGACATCATCAAGACCAAGGGCAAGTTCACGTACGCCAACCGGGGTCGCTACGTCACGGGCACCTGGAGCAAGGGCTCCGTGGCGGAGCCCTTCGTCTTCACACTGGCCGACGGATCTCCCCTCAAGATGGCCACCGGGCAGACGTTCGTCGAGCTGCCCGACGACGGCGCGAAGATCAAGATCACGGACTGAAGACCGGATCCGGCAGCCGCCGATCCCTTTCCGGCCCGTCGCTGGGTGAGCAACGCCGCCGCGAGGACCGAGACCGCACGGCCCCCAGGGACGTAGGACCGTTCAACACTCCGAGCCGGGCAGCGTAGCGTGCCGGAGATGAGCGATCCAGCAGACCAGGAGCTCGATCTCGTGCTGGTCGGGGCGACCGGATTCGTCGGCCGCCTGACGGCTCTCTACCTGGCCGAGCACGCACCCTCCGGGCTGCGCATCGGCCTCGCCGGCCGGTCGGCGGACCGACTCGACCAGGTGCGGTCGTCGTTGCCCGGACCGGCGCAGGGATGGCCGGTCATCGTCGTCGACGTGCAGGACGACGAGGCGGCGGCCGCGCTGGCGGCACGAACGCGGGTCCTGGCGACCACGGTCGGTCCGTACCTGCGCTACGGGTTGCCGCTGGTTCAGGCCTGCGCCACCGCCGGCACCCACTATGCCGACCTGACCGGGGAGACGCTGTTCGTGCGCCGCAGCATCGACGCAACCCACGAGATCGCCGTGGCCAGCGGGGCCCGGATCGTGCACTCCTGCGGCTTCGACTCCATACCCTCCGACCTCGGGGTCGGCTTGACGGCCGCCCGCGTCGCCGACGACGGGGCCGGCGAGCTGACCTCGGCAGTGTTGCACGTGACTCGGCTGAGGGCAGGCATCAGCGGTGGAACGATCGACTCGCTGCGCCAACAGGCCATCGAGACGTCCGACGATCCGGTCGCGCGCCGACTGGCCGCGAACCCCTGGGCCCTGGTCGACGAGGTGGCGGGAAGCCCGTACGGATCGTCCGCGAGCGGGTCGCTCCGGCCGGCCCGCAACGACCGCACCGGGTCCTGGCAGGCACCCTTCGTGATGGGTGCCTACAACGGGCAGATCGTGCACCGGAGCAACGCCCTGTCCGGCTGGCCGTACGGTCGGGAGCTCGCCTATCGCGAGGTCGTCGACACCGGCCGCGGACCGAAGGGCGCCGTGGCCGCGGCCGGGATCGTGGTGGGCATCGGCGCCTTGATGGGGGCGATGTCGGTCCCCGCGACCCGGTCCCTGCTCGATCGGGTGCTGCCGAGACCGGGTCAGGGACCTGATGACCGGCAGCGCCGCCGCGGCGCCTTCCGGGTCGAGGTGCACGCCGAGACCACCAGCGGAGCCCGCTACGGCACCACGATCGGCGCCGATCTCGACCCCGGCTACGACGGGACGGCGGTGATGCTGGGTGAGTCGGCGATCAGCCTGGCTCGGGACACCGAGCTCGGCCCGCCCGGCGCCGCCACACCGATGGTGGCTCTCGGCGCCACCCTGCCGCAGCGGCTGCGAGATCGTGGATTCACCGTCCGCACCGAGCGACTGGGGACGTAGCTACGTCTGTGCCCAGATCACGGGAACCGCCCCGCGATGATCACTGGTTCAGGGAGCGCGGAGGTGCGCTGCTCGACGCAGCATCCGGACCACGTCGGAGGCGTGATAGATGCGTTCGTCCGGTTCGATGGCGGCACAGAACCGGGCGTACATGGCCGCCGCTTCGAGCGAGACCAGCGGCTCCAGCAGCTCAGCCGCGCGGGCGGGCTCGGACCCCGGAGCGATGCGCTGCCAGGCCTCGACGAACCAGCTCCGCGCGGCGTCCTGCACCTTCCTGGGCAGCGGTTCGACGAAGGCCAGCTCGTCGAGCAGCGGATGACCGACGAACGAGTCGCCCCAGTCCAAGATCACGTAGTCGCCGGGCCGGCCGGCCACGTTCCCGGCGTGAAAGTCACCGTGCACGAGCGTGTCCGGCACACCACAGGCGGCGATCGCGGCCGCCCGAGCCGGCAGCTCGGCCAGCAGGGCATCCAGCGAACGACGCTCCGACGCCTCGATCGTTGCACCCCACTCGTGCACGACCGCCACCGCCCGCGCGACCAGGGTGGCCAGGCGTCGTTCCGGAACCCCCAAGGCGATCAGCTCGTCCTCGCGATCCAGGGCCCGATGCTGGAGTCCGGTCAACAGCTCCACCATCGGCCGCAGTGCCACCTCCTCGCTTACCTCGTGGTTGGTCGGGCCCGCGATGTCGACCAGCAGCGCTCGGCCGGCGACGAAGTCGATCAGCTGCGGTGCCACCGGCTCGCCGATCCAGTCGATCACCGAGCCCTCGTGAGCGAAGAAATCAGGCACCGCCTTGAGCCAGACCCGCCCCTCTCTGGTCGGGATCCGCCACAGGGCAGACAGGTTCCAGGTCCGCATCTGCTGCGCGGGTCTGGTCCGGGCCCGTCCCGCGGCCGCGAGTCGATCGTCCGCCCAGGCCAGCAGCTCGGCCGGGCCGCCGGGACGGGCCCAGGTCTGGCGCAGCGGCTGATCGGCCAACGGATCTCCCGGCCAGACGCCCAGGCTCCGGGGTGGCCGGTCGCACTCGGCGAGGTAGGTCACGTCCCCACCGCCGATCCGGTCAGACGTGGTCTGCAGCAGGCGCAACACGGTGATCTCGATGCCATCACGCTCCCGTACGGCTGAGACCAGATCGTGCGCTTCCGGCCACCACGGCATCTCCAACGCCACCGGCGGCAGCACGCCGAGCACCTCGCCACGATGGATCAGGACAACGCTCGCTCGTCGACCGGTCTGCACAGAACGGGAGGCTAGCCGAACGCGTTCCGGGCGACCGGTGTCGACCAACTGACGGCCAGCGGCCAGGCTCGACCCCAGTGGAAACTTCAACCTTCGAGAAATATCCGAGACAGGCCGGCAAATGCCTTTACCCGCGCGCCGTACGAATCTAGGGTGCGGAATCTCTCCTTGCGCGGATCAACCGAGTGATCTGCCTGTTCTCCCCCGGAGGTTCTCTTGCCCAGTGTCCGACGCAAGCGCTACGTCAGAGCCGCGGTGACGGCTGCGGCGGCAGCGGCCCTGGTTGCTGTTCTCGTGCCCACCACCTGGGCAGATCCCACCGAAGACGACCTGACCGATGGCCAGCAGCGAGCGCGATCGGCCGGTATCCAGCTGGCTCCGAAGGGTGCCGCATCGGCCAAGTCGGCGCTGAAGGCGCCCAACCCCTACCTGGCGAACCTGCCCGACACCAAGCGCGCCGACTACAGCACCTGGAAGCAGCGGATGGTCGCCGCCGGCCAGCAGCGGGCCAAGTCGGCGTCGCTCGCCGCGAACAAGACCAAGGCCGCCGGCCGGTCGCTGGGTGCCGCGTTCGTGCACGACGAAGAGGAACCAGCAGGGACCCGCTCCTCCAACGACAGCCAGGCCGATGCCGAGCCGATCACCGGTTTCGGGACCGGCAAGAAGCAGAATCCGCGGGTGCGCGTTCTCGGCTCGATCGCCGACCTGTCTCCTGAGCCAACCGCCATCGAGGTGACCGAGGACAACGGGTCCATCAAGGACGCTACTGTCACCGGCATCGACGGCGAGGGTGCCGTCACCACCGAGAGCGTGCTGGGCGACGGTCCCTACGGGGGACCGAGCGGCAG
Source organism: Microlunatus sp. (assembly GCA_036525335.1). Taxonomy (GTDB): domain Bacteria; phylum Actinomycetota; class Actinomycetes; order Propionibacteriales; family Propionibacteriaceae; genus Microlunatus. The sequence goes on from DATDAP010000165.1 coordinate 4,377, forward strand.
CAACGACTTCGACTTCTTCGCCTTGACCAGTCGTCCGGGTCTGCGGATCACCGTCGACACCACCAGGACTCCCGAGCTCGACACGGTGGTGGCCATCTACGACAAGTCCGGCGAGATCCTTGCCGCCAACGACGACGCGTTCGTCGCGCCCAACATCTTCGGCAGCCGACTGGTCTTCCCGGTGCCGGAAGAGGGCAGCTACTTCGTGCTGGTGGCCGGCTTCGCCTCCGAGCCCTTTCCGGCGGACCCGTTGGACTCGAGCAGCGGTGAGGGCGGAGCCGACCGGGGTGACTACGTTCTCTCGCTGTCGTCTTCGCAGGTCGACACCGACTACTACGCCCTGAAGCTCAAGAAGGGCGACGTGATCGGAGCGGTGGGCAAGGGCGTGGCTGACACCTTGACGATCTGGCGACCCGACGGCACCCAGATGGTCGGCGTCGCCAACCTTGATCTGTCGTGGCTCTACGCACCGACCTCGCCGCTGCCCGGTGGCGGCAACACGACCCTCGCCTACGTCGCCGAGGGGGCGGGCACGTACGCGATTCAGGTGGACGGTTCGCCGGGGGCGTACGACACCCTGGTCGAGGCCTACCGGCCGGGCTCCGAGATCGACCGGGCGTCACGGGTGCAGACGATCTTCCTGGACTTCGACGGAGCCCGGGTCAACACCGGGATCTGGGGTGGACCCGGCGTCCGGGAGCTGTCGCCGTTCGGCACGTTCCTGGGCAGGTGGAACCTGAACCGGGCGGCGCAGGAGGCGACGGTGATCGACAAGATCACCGCCACCGTCCGGGAGAACATCCGGCGAGACCTGATCGAGCAGGGTCTGAACGACAACCTCGCCGTGCAGGTGACCAACTCCAAGGACAACCCGGACATCTTCGGCAAGCCGAACGTGTCCCGGGTCATCGTCGGCGGCACCATCGAGCAGTCGGGCATCCCGACCATCGGCGTCGCGCAGTACATCGATCCGGGCAACTACGGGCACGAGGACTCCGCCCTGGTGCTGCTCGACGTGCTGAGCGGCTCGGTTGACGACTGGGAGGGCGCCACGCTGAACTACTACCTGCGGCCGGAGTCGAACCGGGTGAACTTCGTGTCCACCGCGGTCGGCAACGTGATCTCCCACGAGATCGGCCACTACATCGGCAGCTACCACACCGACAGCACAAACGACACCCACAACGTGATGGACGAGGGTGGGGGCGACTTCGGCAGCAACCTGTACGGGGTCGGGCCGGACGGGATCGGCGGCACCGCCGACGACGAGGACATCGACTTCCGAACCGACACCTACAGCCTGGTCGAGGGCTACACGGGTCAGGAGAACACGCTCAACGTGTCGGCCTGGGCGTTCGTGCGGGGAGGTGTGGTCGCTCAGCCCTGAGCACGGTGGTCGCGGGTCGGTGGGTCAGCCCACCGCCCGGACCATCTCGACGAACCAGGCGTGCACCCGGGGGTCCCCGCCGACCTCGGGGTGGAACGCCGTGGCCAGCCGACTCCCCTGCCGTACGGCGACGACGTGCTCGGTCCCGTCCGGCCGGGGCACGGTGGCCAACACCTCCACGTCCGGACCTGAGGAGATCACCTCTGGTGCCCGGATGAACACCGCCCGGAACGCCTGTCCAGACAGCCAGCCGGCGTCCAGGTCCGCTTCGAAGGAGTCGCTCTGCCGACCGAACGCGTTGCGGCGAACGGTGATGTCCATCCCGCCGAACGTCTGCTGGTCAGCCGGGGCGTCGACCAACCGATCGGCCAGCATGATCATCCCGGCACAGCTGCCGTACACCGGCAGCCCGGCCCGCAGCGCGGCCACCAACGGCTCCCGCAGCTCGAAGGCGCGGGACAGCTTGTCGATGGTGGTCGACTCGCCACCGGGGATGACCAGCCCGGCCAGTCCGGCCAGCTCCGTCGGTCGTCGCACAGACCGGGCCACCGCTCCACCGGCCATCAGGGCGGCCGCGTGCTCGCGCACATCCCCTTGCAGGGCGAGGATCCCGATGGTCGGTCCGGAGGTCACCAGCCGCGCTCGGCGAGCCGGTGGGGCTCGGGAATCTCCTCGACGTTGATCCCGACCATGGCCTCACCCAGTCCGCGGGACACCTTGGCGATCACGTCGGGATCGTCGAAGAACGTGGTCGCCTGGACGATCGCCGCAGCTCGCTGCTCCGGGTTGCCGGACTTGAAGATGCCGGAGCCGACGAACACACCCTCCGCCCCGAGCTGCATCATCATCGCCGCGTCGGCCGGCGTGGCGATGCCGCCGGCGGTGAACAGCACCACCGGCAGCTTCCCCGCCTCGGCGACCTCCTTGACCAGGTCGTACGGTGCCTGCAGCTCCTTGGCCGCGACGTAGAGCTCGTCTTCGGGCAGCGAGGTCAGCCGGCGGATCTGGTCCCGGATCTGGCGCATGTGGGTGGTCGCGTTGGACACGTCACCCGTGCCGGCCTCACCCTTGGAGCGGATCATGGCCGCACCCTCGGAGATCCGGCGGAGCGCCTCGCCCAGGTTGGTGGCGCCGCAGACGAACGGGACGGTGAACGCCCACTTGTCGATGTGGTGGGCGTAGTCGGCCGGGGTCAGCACCTCGGACTCGTCCACGTAGTCCACACCGAGGGACTGCAGCACCTGCGCCTCGACGAAGTGCCCGATCCGGGCCTTGGCCATCACCGGGAT
>DATDAP010000166.1:0-6594 GCA_036525335.1 Microlunatus sp.
GCGCCCCAGGTCGCCCGCTGGCTGGGCGACATCCGGACCTACTTCCCGACCAGCGTCGTGCAGGTCATGCAGCGCGACGCCATCGAACGGCTCAACCTGACCGCGCTGCTGCTCGAACCCGAGCTGCTGAGCACGGTGCAGCCCGACGTCCACCTGGTCGCCACCCTGGTGGGACTGACCTCGGTGATGCCGGAGACGACCCGGGCGACGGCCCGTACCGTGGTCGCCCAGGTGGTGACCGAGATCGAGCAGCGCATCCGGGAACGGACCCGCTCTGCGGTAGGTGGCGCCGTCAACCGGGCCGCCCGCACCCGGCGGCCGCGGACCGTCGATATCGACTGGTTGGCCACCATCGGCCGCAACCTGGACCACTATCTGCCCGAGTACAAGACCGTGGTGCCGGAGCGCCTGGTCGGGCACGCCCGCAGCAGCAAGGCGCTGGCCTGCGACGTGGTCATCGCGATCGACCAGTCCTCCTCGATGGCGGAGTCGGTGGTCTACGCGTCCGTCTTCGGCGCCGTGCTCGGGTCGCTGCGCACCCTGCGAACCTCACTGGTCGCCTTCGACACCGCCGTGGTCGATCTCACCGAGCTGCTGGAGGACCCGGTGGAGGTCCTCTTCGGCTGTCAGCTGGGCGGTGGCACCGACATCAACCGGGCGGTCGCCTACTGCGGCGAGCTGATCAGCCGGCCCACCGAGACGGTGTTGCTGCTCATCACCGACCTGTACGAGGGCGGCGACGGTGACGAGCTGATCCGCCGACTGGCCGCCCTGCACCGGGCCGGCGTACGGGTGGTGGTGCTGCTGGCGTTGTCCGACGCAGGGACACCCGCGTACGACCACGACCGCGCCGGGCTGCTGGGCGAGCTGGGGATCCCGGCGTTCGCCTGCACGCCGGACGCCTTTCCGGATCTGCTGGGAGTCGTGATCGGTCGGGGCGACCCGGTCCGATGGCTGGCCGAACGGGCGGCGACCTGAGCAGCGGTATGATCGACCCAACTCCCGTGTGTGTGAGACCACTGCGGAGGAAACCCGCCCCTCGGGGCGGGTTTCTCACTTGTTGGCCCACCCCTTCGGCGCGCGGAACGCGCCGTGCTGGTCAGACATCGTCCGCGGGAACTGCGCGAGCAGGTAGGTCTCGCGCGCCGGACGGAGGTGGAAGTCGGCGTCCTCGCGGAGCGCCATGGCTCGACCCCCGGAGAGCGGGTTGATGATCCCGACACGGACCCCGAACTGCTCACGTGCCGCGTGCAGCGCGGGGCGGAGATCGGAGTCTGCGGTGACGATCACAGCCGTGTCGCAGTCCTGCCGGGCGGCATCGGCCACCAGTGCGGTCGCCAGGGCGACATCGACGCCCTTCTGTCGAGGAACGTGGACGCGGACCGGCTTCGGGTTGGTGCCGACCGTCTGCGCGGTGCGGTCTTCGATGATCCCCCGACCCAGGTGCACCGTGAGGTGGGGCAGGGTGGCCAGAGCCCGCAGATAGACCCGCTGGCGATCGACCTTGCCGGGGAACGGCGGGTTGGCCCACGCCGTGAAGTAGCGGATCCGGGTCACCGCGAGGCCGGGGAGCATCAGGGTCGACCATCGCTGCAGATCCAACCACCGACCGATCCGATCCTTCAACGCCGCATGGTAGAGACCGGGGCCGTCCACGAAGACCGTCGTCGCCATCCCTTCACGATAGGCACCGGCAGCCGGCCCGACCAGAGCCTGCCGTCGCGCGTACGGGTCAACCTGCTTGCGACGGTACGACGGCCGGACGATCCTGGACGGATGGACATTCTCGGCGCGAACAGTGCGGCCTGGGACCTGGCGGCGGCCCGGGACAACCCGTACGCGCGGGCCGTGAGCTCGTCCGACGTGGCGGACGCCCGGCAGGGGAAGTGGTCGATCTACCTGAGCGACGTGCGCCCGGTGCCGGCGTCGTGGTTCCCCGATCTCGCCGGCCGGCCGGTGTTGTGCCTGGCCTCCGGTGGAGGCCAGCAGGGACCGATCCTGGCTGCCGCCGGTGCCCGGGTCTGGGTGCTGGACGCGTCCGCCGGTCAGCTGGAGCAGGATCGACTGGTCGCCGACCGGGACGGCCTGGAGCTCAGCACCGTCGTGGGGGACATGGCCGATCTCTCGGTGTTCGACGACGGCACCTTCGACCTGATCGTGAACCCGCCGTCCACCCTGTTCGTCCCCGATCTTCAGCCGGTGTTCCGCGAGTGCCATCGGGTGCTGCGTCCCGGCGGGCACCTGTTGATGTGCTTCATGAACCCTGACGACTTCGTCTTCGATGCCGACGCCCTCGACGAGGGCCGGTTCGAGGTCCGCTTCCCGTTGCCGTACGTGGAGGTGGACACGCTGTCCGAGGAGGAACGCGAGCAGCGCGTCCGGGCGGGCCAGTTCTTCCACTTCAGCCACACGATGGAGGACCAGCTCGGTCAGCTGACCGAGGTCGGGTTCGCCGTCACCGGCTTCTACGAGGACCGCCGGCCGGACTGGGACGGCAACCCGCTGCGCCACTATCTGCCCAGCTACTACGTCGTGCGCGCCGAACGCTGAGCGTCGTCGAGGGCGTGCTCAGCTCGTGGGCGGCACACCGGCAGGCCCGCGGGCCAGCTCCGCGAAATCGGTGAAGGGGATCTCCCGGACCAGGGGATCGGCGTGCCGGTGCACGATCTGCCACCGGTCGCCGGCCCGGCGGAAGACGATGGTGACGCGGAGCGACCAGCCCTGATCGGGAAGATCGCCGACCTCTCCGTGCTGTCGTTCGACGGCGACCAGCACGACCAGGTCGCCGGAGACGAAGGTGTGCTGGACCTCCACTCCGCTTCGCCGGAGGCGAAGAAACGGCTCGTTGCCTCCAGGTCCTCCTCGGTCGGCTCGAAGCCGACCCGTGTCTCGCCGCCGTACGGCGGCATCAGCGAATAGTCGGCCGGGTGGTCGAACAGCTCGAGGTGACGCCGGATGTCTCCAGGATGTAGGCGGCCGCGGCATCGCTCATCCGGGCCAGGAGCTCGGATACCTGCACGTCATCGATCGTCATGTGATCACGGTGCACGACGGAGCCGGCTGACCGCATCCGTAATCGTCACCGACTCTGTCCTACTGCCGATGGGCGGCGACCGTGTCGAGGACCTCCTGCAGCATCGGGTTCGGTGGGTCGGGTCGGGCCGCCCGCCGGTTCGGCAGCGGCACGGTGTTGCCGTCGACGGGTCCGTCGACTCCGAAGACCTGCGTCTCAGCCGGCAGCGGGCTGGTCTGGCAGATGTCGTCGCTGCTCGGCAGTCGACCGGTGAAGACGAAGCGGTCGCCGATGGCCTCGGCACAGGCCGAGGGGCTGCCGACGTAGTGTCCGTGCTGGCCCTCGTCGTCGATGCTGACCATCCGGGTGGTTCGCCGCAGGGTGCGGTGCGTGCGGTCGGCGCCTTCCCAGGCGGTGGCCGGATCGATCTCCGCCTGGACCATCAGCAGCCGGGGACTGCCCGTCAGGTCGACATCGCGGTCCTGGGGGGCGTACGGCCAGAAGGCGCACATGGGTACGCCGTTGAGGTAGCCGAAGTACGGGTACTTCGCGGCCATCCGGTCGGCCTCGTCGAGGTAGTAGGCCGCACCCTTGCGCCAGGTGGTGTCGTTGCAGCGCACGGCGGTCCCGATCGACCCGAGATCGACCGTCTCGTCGGAGCGGGAAGCGCCCTTCGCTTCGGCGCGCGCATCGGCCAGGATGGTCGACACGCTGCGAACGGGGAGATCGGCGGTGCCCGTCGCGGGGGCCTCGGGGATGCCGTAGCGGGTCCGGAGCCCGGGAAGGCTGTCGTACGCCTGCAGCGCCGGGGCGATCCGGGCCCACGCCCGGTCGACGTGCCGGGCGTCGACGTCACCGTCGTCGGACGGGTCGAGCTGGTACTCGTCGTGCACCAGGATGTCGAGCAGAGCCCGGACGAAGCGGGTGTTGCCGTACATGCTGCTGTAGACCAGGCCGTCGAGGCTGTCGCCGCGCACGGTGCTGTCGCCGGAGCGGACCAGCGAGACCAGGCCGGCGCGGATCGACTCGTAGCGGGCCAGCACCCGGGACGGTCGGTCACCCATGCCCGTGATCAGGTCGGCGTTGCGGGCGATCCAGGGGAACAGCTGGGTGTCCCGGCGCCGCTGGGCCGAGAACGGGTCGAAGTCGACGTTCTGCCACTGGGTCCTGGTGAAGTCCATGTTGGAGTCCAGGACGAACCGTCCGACCCGCCGCGGATAGGTGTCGGCGTACCAGCCGCCGAGCCAGGTGCCGTAGGAGTAGCCGATGAAGTGCAGCCGCTCGGAGCCGAGCAGGGCCCGGATGAGCTCCATGTCGAACACCGTCTGCTGGCTGCTGACGAACTTGCCGAACTCGGTCGCCGTACACGCGTCCGCCATCAGACGGGCCTCGGCCCGCTCTGTCCGGTGCGTCTGCGCCGTCCGCTCCCGATAGTCCGGCGTGGTGGGCAGCGCGCGCAGCTTCTCGGAGGTGGTGAGGCACTGCAGCCGGGTGGACACACCGAAGCCGCGGGGATCGAAGCCGACCAGGTCGAAGTCGGAGAACAGCTGCTGCTTGCCCAGGGCCAGCGCGACGGACAGGGTCAGGCCGACGCCTCCCGGGCCACCCGGGTTGGTCATCATCAGCCCGGAGGAGACCCCGGTCGCCCTGCTGTGAGCGACGGCCACCCGGATGTCGGGATGGGCGTCGGGGTGGTTCCAGTCCATCGGGGCCGCGATGGTGGCACAGTTCGTGGTCGGCGCCTGGGGGTAGATCTGTTTGACCTGGGCGTCGAAGGGACACGGCGTCCAGGCGATCTGCTGGTTCAGGTAGCGCGCTGGGATCCGCGGAGTCGGGGGGTCGGACGCCGCCGGACCTGCAGCGGCCGGCGGGCCGACGAGTGTGGACGCGAGCAGACCGAGGGCGATCCCGGCGCCGAGCAGTGCTCGGAGCGATCGCTGACGGCAGACGGCTGCGGCATCGCTCATCCTGGCCATGAGCACGGACACCTGCACGTCATCGATCGTCATGTGAGCACGGTGCACGACGGCGCCGGTCGACCGCATCCGTAGTCGCTACCGAATCGCGGTCCTCGCTGCTTCCGTGGGAGTAAGCAGCGCGTTACCGATCCTCCGCTCGACGACACAGACACGGTCCCTCTCCGTGAGGCCCGTTACGGTGCACGAGTGAGCAGCCGACCTGCGGTGCCCGGTGTGTCCTCCTGGCGGGAAGCTCGGGGTCGGGGAAGACCACGCTCTGGCCGCGTGCGGTCATCCAGCGGCCGCCATCGACCTCGACACGATCTACCAGGCGATCGATCCGCGCTGGGAGCTCACCTACAGATGCCCGCAACGCCATGGTGCTCGACCAGGCTGTCGCCGTGGTCCGTTCTCTGGTCGCGCACGACTGGCGCACCGTCATCATGACCGGCAATTGCATCTTCGATCCGGTGGACACGGCGCCGGTCATCGCCGCCCTCGGGGAGGACAGTGCGGCAGTGCCGCCGTCCATCCGGGAGTACATCCGGTTCCCACCGTTCGCGCCCGACCATCTGGCCAACTCCTTGACCGACCTGGCCGAGCTGGCAGGTACCCGACCGGTCGATCAACGTGGCCGGTTGCCTGGGACGTGAGCCACGAGCGGTCGCGTGGGCGGCCGGCTCAGGTCCAGTAGAGCAGGCGGGCGGTCGGCAGCCGAGCTACCAGCTCCTCGGCGAACCAGGTCCGCATGGCCGTCATCGTGGACTTGTCGTAGACGTACTTGACCCCGCCGAACTTCGAGCGCTTCCGGGTGCGTCCCTCTTCGTCCATCTCGAGCTGGTCTGCGGGTACCAGCCCAGCAGCCCCTCCTTGCTGCCAGGGGTGAAGCGGTGCGTGATGATCTCCGCGGTCAGGTCGAGCTCCGGCACGCCGACCAGCGCGGCGGCCACGTCGTCGAGCAGCTGGCCGTACGCTCCCTGCCAGTTCGGCACCGGCATCACCGGGGCGATGGTGAGACCGACGGGGTAGCCCCCGCCCGCCAGGGCGGCCATCACCTGGTATCGCGACGAGGTCACGGTCTTCGATGCGGCGGCCCGCCGGATCGAGACGGGGACGGCCGGGCCGTCACCGCGGAGGACCCGTCCTGTGCCCGGGCGTGACCCCGGACTGGGACGACGTACCGGGCAGTCATCAGGACGCAGTCTTCGTGGTGGCCGCCGGTCCGGTGCCCTGCGCGGGAGCCGCCCTGAAGCCTCTCTTCCTCGCGGCCGACCACTGGCGCCGGACCGGCGTGCTGGGGCGATGACGGTGACGCTGATCGTCCCGTGGCCGACCATCTTCGGCATCCCGGCGGTGGACGACGAGCTGGTCGAGTGCGCCCGGCGCTTCGGCATCACCGTGCTCACCGACACCCGGGTCGGCCGGATCGACATCGACTCGCGGACACTCCATCTCGACCAGGGCACGACGCCGTCGCGGCTGCCGTACGACCTGCTGCACTTCGTGCACCGGCACCAGCCACCGGCCTGGCTGACCGCGGGTGGTGCCGGTCGGCCGGGGGGGAGATCTCGCCCGCCGGTGGTGAGGCCGATGACAGCGCCCTGGACGCGCACGTCGCCGGCA
>DATDAP010000167.1:0-7677 GCA_036525335.1 Microlunatus sp.
GGCCAACCCGAAGATGAAGATGGCCGCGTCGACGGTGCCGAGCGCCGGAGCGAGCAGCAGCTCGATCAGCGTGGTGGCGATCACCCCGAGCCCCCCGACCGTCAGCTGGAGCGTCGTGGGCAGCCGGGAACCCAGCTGGAAGGTCATCACGAAGATGACCGGCAGCACCACCCCGCAGGTGATCATCGGGCCTACGGTCAGCTGGGCGATCAGCGTCAAGGCCGCGACGGCGACCGGCGAGGCCACCGGGTGCCGACGCATCGCCAACAGCGGGAGGACGGCGAGCACCACGATCACGTACGCCCAAGCGCCGCCGCGGGTCGGCTGTTCGGCGACGAGGACGAGCGCCCCCGCCGTGAAGACCATCGTCGCCAGCAGGTTGCCGATCCCGATCCGGCGCAACCAGCCGGGTGCCGCCGGGAGATGCCGCGCCGCGCGGTTCGACTGCTTCTCGGCGCGCCTCGGACCTACCTGGACGGCCATGCCCTCTCCTCACCCTGCTGTCGCCTGTCTCGCATTGTCTGCCGCGGATGGTGGTCGGCGCCAGCACCGGCGCCGACCACCCCGTCCCCGATCACGCGCCGATCTCGCCCGTCCGGCGGCCGGCGCCGACTCGGGACGCGATCAGCGACCAGCCGATGCCGGCGCCCCAGCAGGCCAGCGCCAGACCGATGCCGAAGGACAGGAAGGACGTGTCGACGTTGAGCGCGGCGTCACCCCTCCACTGCGCCAGCAGCCCCCCGATCGTGACCACCAGACCGATGACGGCCCCACCCCAGCCACGACCCGTCTCCCGGGTCCGGGCTCCGACGGCGAATGCGATGTAGAGGGCGGCGGGGACGGCGCCGCTGCAACGGATCAGGTCGGGGAACAGGAGCGCGTTGACGACCGCGGCCACCGCGACCATCGCGGCCGCCAGCAGTGGCCAGCGCCGGGCGAGAACCACTGGGGCGGTCATCGTCAGGGCGACGAGCGTCGCCGGCACCGAGGCATCATTGCCGGGTCCGCGCACCACCACCCACTCCAGCACGCTCAACCCGACGGCGACGACGACACCGGTGGGTCCGAGCCAGAGCAGTCGGCGGCCGAAGCCGGTCGGGGCCGGATCGGTGCGGGCGACCGCTTCCGGACGGGTCGTGAGGTTGGTCATGATCGACTCCTGTCGTTGCGACCGGGCCACCGTGGACCGGCGATGACAGGAGTCTGCGGCGCCGCGGAGAGTCGGCGCGTCACCATACGGGGGGATCTCTGGGTGCCGGATCCGCTTGCAGGGGGAGGGGAGGAGCACTCCCTGCCAGGTCCCCAGGAGGGAGGAGGGCGAGCACCGATCCTCCTCCTCCAGAGGGATCACCGGAGCGCGACCGACCCCGTACGCTGAGCGGCACATGATCATCGAGGAGGCTGCGGTGGACCGGGACGAAGCGTCACCGATCCGGCTCCTGATCGCTGATGACCAGCGCCTCGTCCGGACCGGGTTCCGGGTGATCATCGGCACGGCCGGCGGCATCGACGTGGTGGGCGAGGCCGCGGACGGGATCGAGGCGATCGAGCGAGCCGTCGCTCTCCAGCCCGACGTGGTGCTGATGGACATCCGGATGCCTCGGATGGACGGACTGCAGGCGACCAGGACGGTGTTGTCCCGGACTGCCGCCCGGGTGCTGATCTTGACCACGTTCGACTCCGACGAGTACGTCTACGAGGCACTGCGCGCCGGCGCCAGCGGGTTCCTGCTCAAGGACGCCCCCGCCGAGCAGCTCGTGGCTGCGGTCCGCGCCGTGGCCGCCGGTGACGCGCTGATCGACCCGGCGGTGACCCGACGATTGATCACGACCTTCACGCGGGCGCTACAACCGGTCCCCGAGCCGGTGACGGACGTCCCCGGGGTGCTGACCCCGCTGACCGCCCGGGAGCTCGACGTGCTGCGGCTGATCGCAGAGGGGTTGTCCAACGGCGAGATCGCCACCCGCCTCGTGGTGGAGGAGAGCACGGTGAAGACCCACGTCGGTCGGGTACTGACCAAGCTCGGCCTGCGGGATCGGGTCCAGGCCGTGGTCCTGGCGTACGAGACCGGTCTGGTCCAGCCCCGCAGCGGGTGAGTGATGACGATCGCCGTCAGGTTCGGTCGTGACCCACGTCGAGCCCTCCGAACCGCAGCAGCACGCGGCAGACAGGGCGAACGACGCCAGGTCGGCGTTGACGTGCCGGACCGGGAGATCGGGTGTTCGGGATCGAGAGGTGCGGGCGGCGCGGCGTGCTGCGTCGGTGAGGGCGGGGTTGCCGTAGCCATCGGCGTCAAGCAGTGATCGGCGGTTTACCCGGTGCGCGCTCGCGGAACTCGGTGCTTCTCGCACAGGTTGTTGACAGGGACGATGGGTTGAATCGTCATCCAGTGCGCGACCCCGACCCCCGAGGAGCACCCCATGTCGACGAGCACGCCGACCACCCCCCCAGCCGACGCGATGAAGCCCTTCCCCGTCTGTGGACGACGCACCGTCCTCCGCGCCGTCGGTCTCGTCGCCCTCAGCGGCGGCGCCACCGCGATCCTCGCGGCGTGCAGCGCCGACACCAGCACCTCCACACCATCCAGCGCTCCCACCAGTGACGCCGCGTCGCCGCCCGCGACCAGTCCGAGCGCAGCCGAGAGCCCGAGTGCCTCGGCCGGCGAGACCGAGCAGTCCGATGCCGAACCGGAGGGAACCAAGGTGGCCATCTCCGACGTGCCCGTCGGCGGCGGGGTGGTCATCGAGAAGAAGTACGTGGTGACCCAACCCGCCGAAGGCGAGTTCAAGGTCTTCAGCGCCATCTGCACACACCAGCAGAACCCGGTCGGCGAGGTGACGGACAAGCAGATCATCTGCCCGTTCCACCAGAGCCACTTCTCCATCACCGATGGCTCGGTGATCAGCGGCCCAGCCCAGACCGCCCTGCCGGCCATCGCCTTCACCACCTCCGGAGACAACATCATCATCACCGGGTAGTCGTCCCTCGCTGCTCCGCTGCGCGCCGATTGGTCCTGACTTCCCTCGTCGCGCGCAGACGGTGAAGCGTTGTCTGCACGCTCCTTGGTCCAGACAGGACCGGGCGCTCCGCTGCGCGGTCGCTCGCGACGGGTAGCGAGCGACGAGAACACTGTGGGTCGGGCCGCCTAGTCTGGGCGACGTGTCAGCCCGCGTCTCCTACCGTCCGGCACCGGGATCGATCCCGGACCAGCCGGGGGTCTACCGCTTCTCCGACGCGGACAACCGGGTCATCTACGTCGGCAAGGCCAAGAGCCTGCGGTCTCGCCTGAACTCCTACTTCGGCGATCCGAGCGGGCTGCACCACCGCACCCGGACGATGGTTCAGAGCGCAGCGAAGGTCGAGTGGACCGTGGTGCAGACCGAGACCGAGGCGCTCCAGCTGGAGTTCTCCTGGATCAAGGAGTTCGACCCGCGCTTCAACGTCAAGTACCGCGACGACAAGTCCTACCCCTGGTTGTGCGTCACGCTGGCCGAGGAGTATCCGCGGGTGATGGTGGGTCGCGGTCCCAAGCGCAAGGGCAATCGCTACTTCGGCCCGTACTCCCACGCCTGGGCCATCCGGGAGACCGTCGACCAGCTGCTGCGGGTGTTCCCGATGCGGTCCTGCCGCCCCGGCGTGTTCAAGAACCACCACCAGATCGGTCGGCCGTGTCTGCTGGGCTACATCGGCAAGTGCGCGGCCCCCTGCGTCGGCCGGGTCGACGCCGACGCCCACCGGGACATCGTCGAGGACTTCTGCTCGTTCATGGCCAGTGACGGCACCACGTACGTGAAACGGCTGGAGGCCCGGATGCGGACGGCCAGCGACGAGCTGGAGTTCGAGCAAGCCGGCCGGCTGCGCGACGACATCGGGGCGCTGCGCAAGGCGATGGATCGCAACGCCGTCGTCTTCGAGGACCGCACCGACGCCGACGTGATCGCCCTCGCCGAGGATCCGCTCGAGGTCGCCGTGCAGATCTTCCACGTCCGGGGCGGGCGGATCCGCGGCGAGCGCGGCTGGGTGGCCGACCGGATGGACGATGGCGGCACCGACTCCCTGATCGAGTCCTTCCTGCTCCAGCTGTACGACGAGGTCGACCCCACGGATCCCGATCCGACCGCGGTGCCTCGGGAGATCCTTGTGCCGGTGCTGCCGACGTCGCTGGAGTCGATCACCGAGCTGCTGACCCTGAAGCGTGGTTCCACGGTACGGATCAAGGTTCCGCAGCGGGGCGACAAACGGGTCCTGATGGAGACCGTGACGCGCAACGCCAGCGAGGCACTGATCCGGCACAAGACCAGCCGCGCCGGCGACCTGTCGACCAGGAACCGTGCCCTGGAAGAGATCCAGGAGGCGCTGGAGCTGCCGACGGCACCACTGCGGATCGAGTGCTACGACATCTCCAACCTGCAGGGGACCGAGGTCGTGGCCTCGATGGTGGTGTTCGAGGACGGGCTGCCGCGCAAGAGCGAGTACCGACGCTTCATCATCCGCTCGGTCGACGGGCAGAACGACGTGGCCGCGATGCACGAGGTGATCACCCGTCGGTTCCGACGGATGCTCGACGACCGACGCGCCACTGCGGGCGCCGGCGCGGTCGATGCCGCCGACCCCGAGGGCCCGCTGCTGATCGACCCGACCACCGGGGCGCCACGACGGTTCGCGTACGCACCGGCTCTCGTGGTCGTGGACGGCGGTCCGCCGCAGGTGGCCGCCGCGGCCGCTGCCCTGGACGAGCTGGGAGTGCACGACGTCGCGCTGTGCGGTCTGGCGAAACGGCTGGAGGAGGTGTGGCTGCCCGACAGCGACGTGCCGGTCATCCTGCCCCGGACCAGCGAGGGGCTGTACCTCCTGCAGCGGCTGCGGGACGAAGCGCATCGGTTCGCCATCACCCACCACCGGTCGCGACGCAGCAAGTCGATGGTGGAGTCGCTGCTCGACGACGTTCCGGGGCTGGGCGAGGTGCGGCGGAAGACTCTCCTCACCCACTTCGGGTCTCTCCGCAAGCTGCGCGCGGCGAGCGTCGAGGAGATCGCGGAGGTGCCCGGATTCGGCCCTGTGCTGGCCTCGGCGATCAAGGCCCAGCTGGACCGGGCGCCGACGCCGGAAGCAGTGAACACGGCCACCGGCGAGATCATCTCGTCCTGACGGGATAATGATCGGGTGAGTAGTGAGCCAGTCGTCGTGACCGCCGAGGAGCGGGAGGTCGCCGAGTCGTCGGAGGACGTTCCCGGTCCCGAACCCTCGCTGAGACTGGTCGTGGTGACCGGCATGTCGGGAGCCGGCCGCTCGACGGCCGCGAACGCCCTGGAGGACCTCGGGTGGTACGTGGTCGACAACCTCCCCCCGACGGTGCTGCCCGAGGTCTGCACGCAGGCCAAGCAGAACGGCATCCACCGGCTCGCGGTCGTGCTGGACGTGCGGACCCGGTCGTTCTTCGAGCAGCTGCCGAGCATGTTCACCGAGCTGACCGCGGCCGGCACCATGCCGGAGATCCTGTTCCTGGAGGCCGCCGACGATGTGATCGTGCGTCGGCAGGAGTCCGTCCGCCGACCGCACCCCCTGCAGGGCGACGGTCGGCTGCTGGACGGGATCACGCGAGAACGGGAGACCATCGCCACCCTGCGGGCCGCCGCCGACCTGGTGATCGACACCTCCTCGATCAACATCCACCAGCTGAGCTCCCGGGTCGCGCATGCCTACGGCGACGCCGCGGACGATGCGCTCCGGGTCACCGTGGTCTCCTTCGGCTTCAAGAACGGCATCCCGGTCGACGCCGACCTGGTGGTGGATGTCCGGTTCCTCCCCAACCCGCACTGGGTGCCCGAGCTGCGGCCCCAGACCGGCCTCAGCCAGCCCGTCCGCGACTACGTGCTGGCGCAGGCCGGCGCCGAGGAGTTCCTGGAGCGCCTGCAGGGTCTGCTCCAGGTGACCGCCAAGGGGTACATCACGGAGGGCAAGCGGTTCGCCACCATCGCGATCGGCTGCACCGGCGGCAAGCACCGCAGCACGGCGATGGCCGAGGAGTTCGGCCGCCGACTTCGTGAGGTCGGCATGGCCACCAAGGTCCTGCATCGCGACGTGGGACGAGAGTGACTCCATGAACGCGCTAGTGGTCACGGCCACAAGTTCGTCGGGGTCTCCGGCGCCCAGGCACGCACCTCGCTGCGTTCTCCTCGGTCGCGATGCGACTCGGCATCCCTCCCTCGTCGGCCTGGCGTGCCGACGCGAAGCGTCGCCATCGGGCGACGACATGCACGCGCCTGGACACCGGAGTCCCTTGACGAACTTCCGGCCGCAACCACTGGCCGGTCGCGCTCCGCGCTCCGCGGTCCTGGGCTCCGCGATGTCTCGCTCGTTCGTCGCGATTCCAGACGAGACGGCGTTGCTCGGAACAGATGGGCGTGTCGTCCGGAATCGCTCCTGCACTCCCGAGAAGCTTCGCCCATGACCAGGACCGGTCAAGGGCGACCGCCGCGACGCACGACGCGTCCGACCACGGGCTGGGGCCCGACACCGCTGCCGGCCGTGGTGGCCTTCGGCGGCGGTCACGGACTGTCGGCCTCGCTCAGCGCGCTGCGGCGGGTCACCGATCGGCTGACCGCGATCGTCACCGTGGCCGACGACGGTGGGTCGTCAGGCCGGCTTCGCGACGAGCTGAACTGCCTCCCGCCGGGAGATCTGCGGATGGCCCTGGCCGCCCTGTGCGGCGACGACGAGTCCGGCCGCACGTGGGCCGACGTGCTGCAGTACCGCTTTCCCGGAGAGGGGACTCTCGCGGGTCACGCGATCGGGAACCTGCTGATCGCCGGTCTGTGGGAACGACTCGGCGACCCGGTTGCGGGTCTGGACATGGTCGCTCGGTTGCTCGGCGCCGAGGGCCGGGTGTTGCCGATGGCCGCCGTTCCACTGCAGATCGTGGCGGAGGTGATCGGCCTGGATCCGCTGTTGCCGGACGAGATCTCCAGCGTTCACGGTCAAGCCCAGGTGGCGAAGACGACCGCGGAGGTGCGGGCCGTGCACCTGCTGCCGAGCGATCCGCCGGCCTGCCCGGACTCGTTGCTGGCCGTGCAGGAGGCGGACTGGGTGGTGCTCGGACCGGGCTCGTGGTTCACCTCCGTCATCCCGCATCTGCTGGTGCCCGAGCTGGCCGAGGCGATCTACAGCACCCCGGCCCGGCGCCTGCTCACCCTGAACCTGGAACCCGCCGGGGAGACCGCCGGGTTCAGCGCCGCCCGCCACGTCGAGCTGCTGGCCGAGCACGCTCCCGACCTGCGGCTGGACGCGGTGTTGTCGGATCAGCGCTTCGCCTCCGACGACCCACACCTCGCCTCCTGGGCGAAGTCGTTGGGCGCGGAGCTTGTGGTGGCCGACCTCGGGGTCCGCGACGGCTCCGCCCGGCACGACCACCTGCGGCTCGCGTCGGCGTACGCCGAGATCATGGGCATCTGAGGGTCCAGCCCGGACGGACCGATCGCCGGCGGTGCCCATCCGCGAATCCCCGCAGGACCGGACGATCGGTCGCCGCGAGAATCACACTTCGGCAAAGCGGGACACAGACCCGTGGCATCATGCACGGATGGCGATGACGGCGCAGGTGAAGGCGGAGCTGGCGACGGTCAAGGTGACCCGACCGAGCAACCGCAAGGCCGAGATCGCTTCCACACTGCGGTTTGC
>DATDAP010000168.1:0-2031 GCA_036525335.1 Microlunatus sp.
TCGATGACGAGGTGCTCGCCAGGCTGCCGACGGCTCCTGGACCCATCTTCAGGTCTCCTCGCGGTAGACCTCTGAACTCGCACAACTGGCGAGAGCGGAAGTGGAACCCTGCGGTGGCTCGACTCTTCGGTGACACAGCCCTAGGAGACTCCTGAACAAGGCGCTGTTGGGGACGGCATGGACGCGGGCGGGCGCCTGTTTGTTCGGTGAATCCTTGATGAGCCAGCTCGGGCGTGGGGTTGCCGGGCGGTGAGCTGTTTCCGTGGGCTCATCGGGGGTCTTGAGGGGCCTTGAGGGTGTGCGTGTCAGCCTGACGCCGGTCAGGCGATTGTCCAGGCTCCGTCCCGGCGGTCCAGGCCGAGGTTCAGGAGCCGGCGCAGGTTGAGGGCGGCGGTGCGGTGGTGCAGCCAGGCGTTGTTCTTGGCGATGCCGCGATAGCGGAGTCGACGGTTACCGCGGGCGGTGAGCCAGGCGATGGAGCGTTCGACTATCGGCCGGTACTGACGGTAGTCGGCCTGCCAGGCCGGGTCGTTGGCTCGTCGGCGGTGCGCCCGTTGCAACGCGTCATGGGTGTGGACGTGCAACGTCCGGCCCTTCTTCGCGGTGGTGCAGCGTGCCCGGAGCGGGCAGCCGGCGCAGGCGGCCCCAAAGACAACAGCCCGTTTCGGCGTCAGTGGCCGGGTCACCCCGGCCGGGCAGGTGGCGGTGCCGGCGGCCTCGTCGACGGTGAAGTCCTCGACGCTGAACCCGCCGGGAATCGCCGGGGTGACCGGCCACGGCTTCACCAGCGGCCGGTGCCCGGCCTGATCGAGCTCGCTGAGGGCCTGACCGGTGCCGTAGGCGCTGTCGGCGAGGACGTCGAGCGGGCCGTTCTCACCGGTCAGCAGAGCCATCCCGGCCACCGCGTCGTGGCTGTCGACACCCGCGGCCTTGGTGAGCTGGCAGTCGGTGACCAGACCCGTCTCGGGTTCCACCGCGAGATGGGCCTTGAATCCGTCTTGGCGCCGCGACACCGTCTTGTGGGCGTGCCGGGCGTCGGGGTCGACCACACTGATCACCCGGTCCGGGGCGACCCGCCGGGCGATCCGCCACCGTGGCGGGTCACCCGGATCGTCGGGGTTAACCAGCTCGACGTCTTGGCCAGCGACCAACGCCAACAATCCGACCGCCTCCGCAGCGCTACTGTCTGGGTCCTGCTCAGCGACCCCCTCGATCACCGCCAACGCGTCGCGGACCAGCCCGTCGACCAGCTGCTCCCGGGCGGCCTGGTCGTTCCAGGCGATCCGCGGCTTGCCCGGATCGGTGTAGTCGTGGGCGCTGGTCACCTCAGCGATGACCCGCTCGGCGCCGGGCACCTCCCGGGCGACCCGGCGGACCGCGGCGATCAGCTGGGTGACGGTGTCTTGGGTGGCGACCGCGTCGTCGAGGATCGTGGAGTCCAACGCCCGCCGCGTCTTCCCCTTCAACGCACCCGTCTCCGCGATCACCTGCTGCACCACGCGAAAGATCCGGTTCGGCTCCGCCGATCCCGCCAGCCGACGCCGCCAATACGTCAACGTCGTGTCATGGAACGCCGCCTGCGTCAACGGCCACCCGATCGCGGCCTTCCACCGCAGATCGAACGTCACCGCATCCGTGGTCTCCGAGTCCGACAAGCCGTGCAGGGTCTGCAGAACGATCGCCGAGGCCATCACCTCGGCCGGAACCGAGGGCCGGCCCCGACCCGAGGGAAACAAGTCGGCGAACAACTCATCAGGGAACAACCGGCGGCGGTGCTGGGCCAGGAACGCGAACACACTCCCCGGCTTCAGCAGATGCCCCACCACCGACTCGGCATCAAGCAACTCACGCTGATCCTGGGAACGACCCTGCATGCCACCCATCGTTCCGGCCAGCCAGGCCCAGACCAGACGACACGCCTTGTTCAGGAGGCTCCTAGTGAAGTGGGCACGACGTGGCGCCGAACCGCACACTTCGGGGGTTGGCCACGAATGGTCAGGATCATGCCGACCCGGCTGGGTTGCCGGCGTT
>DATDAP010000169.1:0-30990 GCA_036525335.1 Microlunatus sp.
GACATAATGTTGCTTATCGGACAACTAGACGGGGTCACACCCCGAGCGGCGAGTAGCCCGTTCGGCGCACCGATCGATCGCACCCGCGCGATGCACCGAACAGGTCAGAACCTCCCTACCGTCAGGGTTCGGCCGAACTACATGGGCAGCGCTTCGTACACCTCCACGGTGCCGCCCGATGTCAGAATCGGGCAGCCTGCCGTCTTCGTGGTGGCCTCGGCGAGTGAGCCGGCGTCGATGATCGAGTAACCGCCGAGCCGTGAGCTGGTGCCATCCGAGGTTCCGCCGGCTCCGACGGTGCTGGCGCTGCCGAACGGGTTCCCGATGTCGATCACCGACTCGCCCAGCCCTCCGAACCAGCCGCCCCAAGCCTGCATCACCGCCTCCTGTGCTTCCGGGGTCTCAACGGACTGGCCGCCCGCGTACAGGAACAAGAACTTCGCCATCGTGTCCTCCTTGGTGTGGGTCGATCCCTGGCGGACCGACGATGAGTGGCGTCACACCCACGACGTCGCACCCGGGCGGAAATCGACACTCCTCGGTCGCGGATCCAGTCCGACTCAACCACCTACGTACGCCGCCAGGTGCTCGCCCGTCAGCGTCGACCTCGAAGCCACCAACTCAGCCGGTGTCCCTTCGAAGACGATCGTGCCGCCGTCGTGGCCGGCGCCCGGGCCCAGGTCGATGATCCAGTCGGCGTGAGCCATCACCGCTTGATGGTGTTCGATCACGATCACGGTCGTGCCGGAGTCGACGAGCCGGTCCAGCAGACCGAGCAGCTGCTCCACGTCGGCCAGGTGGAGCCCGGAGGTCGGCTCGTCGAGGACGTACACGTCGCCCTTGCCGCCCATGTGCGTGGCCAGCTTGAGCCGCTGGCGTTCGCCGCCTGACAGTGTGGTCAGAGGCTGCCCGATGGTGAGATAACCCAAACCGACGTCGGCCAGTCGTTCGAGGATCTTGTGGGCGGCCGGCGTACGCGCGTCGCCGTCTGCGAAGAAGTCCCTCGCCTCGGACACCGACATCGCCAGTACCTGGCTGATGTCCCTCCCGCCGAAGGCGTACTCCAGGACGAGGGCGTCGAACCGCTTGCCGTCGCAGACCTCACACGTGGTGGCGACCCCGGCCATCATCCCCAGATCGGTGTAGATCACCCCCGCTCCGTTGCAGTTGGGGCAGGCGCCTTCGGAGTTGGCGCTGAACAGCGCCGGCTTGACGCCGTTGGCCTTCGCGAAGGCTTTGCGGATGGGATCGAGCAGCCCGGTGTACGTCGCCGGGTTGCTGCGTCGTGACCCCCTGATCGACCCCTGGTCGACCGACACCACCCCGTCCCGGATCGAGACGGAGCCGCGGATCAGTGAGCTCTTGCCCGAACCGGCGACGCCGGTGATCACGGTCAGCACACCCAGCGGGATGTCGACGTCGACGTCGCGCAGGTTGTGGGTGCTCGCTCCGCGGATCTCCAAGGCCCCCGACGACGTCCGGACCGACGGCTTCACGGCGGCGCGATCATCCAGATGTCGCCCGGTCAACGTGTCGCTGTCCCGTAGCCCCTCGACGGTGCCCCCGAACACCACCTCGCCTCCCGCCGCGCCGGCCCCGGGACCGAGGTCGACCACATGATCACCGATCACGATCGTCTCCGGCTTGTGCTCCACCACGAGCACCGTGTTCCCCTTGTCCCGCAGCTGCAGCAACAGCTCGTTCATCCGCTGGATGTCGTGCGGGTGCAGACCGATCGTCGGCTCGTCGAAGACGTACGTGACGTCGGTGAGGCTGGAGCCGAGATGGCGGATCATCTTGGTGCGCTGCGCCTCGCCACCCGACAGCGTGCCCGCGGGGCGATCGAGACTGAGGTAACCCAGCCCGATCTCGACGAACGAGTCGAGGGTGTGAAGCAGCGCGGTGAGCAGCGGTGCCACCGACGGTTCGTCCAGCTTCCCCACCCACACGGCAAGATCACTGATCTGCATCGCGCACGCATCGGCGATGTTGATCTTGTCGATCTTCGAGGACCGGGCTTCGGCGCTCAGCCGGGTGCCGTCGCAGTCGGGACAGATCGCGAACGTCACGGCGCGCTCGACGAACGTTCGGATGTGGGGCTGCATCGCGTCCACGTCCTTGCTCAGGAAGGACTTCTGGATCGTCGGGATGAGACCCGTGTAGGTCAGGTTGATGCCCTCGACCTTGATCTTGGTCGGCTCCTTGTAGAGGAGATCCTGCAGCTGTCTCTTGGTGTACTGACGAATCGGCTTGTCCGGGTCGAAGAATCCGCAACCGCGGAAGATGCGACCGTACCAACCCTCCATGCTGTAGCCGGGAATCGTCAGGGCACCCTCGTTCAGCGACAGGCTGTCGTCGTACAACGCGGTCAGATCGATGTCGCTGACCGAACCCCGACCCTCGCACCGTGGGCACATGCCACCGGTGATGCTGAAGGTCCGCCGTTCCTTGATCGTCTGCCCGGCCCGCTGGGTGGTGACCGCGCCAGCGCCGCTGATCGAAGCGACGTTGAAGGAGAAGGCCTGCGGCGAGCCGATGTGCGGCGTCCCGAGTCGGCTGAACAGGATCCGTAGCATCGCGTTCGTGTCGGTCGCGGTGCCGACCGTGGATCGCGGGTCGGCCCCCATCCGCTCCTGGTCGACGATGATCGCCGTGGTCAACCCCTCCAGCACGTCGACGTCGGGTCGGGCCTGGGTCGGCATGAAACCCTGGACGAAGGCGCTGTACGTCTCGTTGATCAACCGCTGCGACTCGGCCGCGATGGTGCCGAAGACCAACGAGCTCTTGCCCGAGCCGGACACCCCGGTGAACACCGTCAGCTCCCGCTTCGGGATCTCGACACTGATGTCCTTGAGGTTGTTGACCCGCGCTCCGACGACCCGGATCTGATCGTGGCTGCGGGCCGCACGTCGCTCAGCCGACGAACCACCGGTGCTCGCGGTCCTGCTCATCTCACTCCCCCTCGCGCCCCACTTGCTGGATGCGGATCATGTTGCCGGCCGGATCCCTGACAGCGCAGTCACGCACACCGTACGGCTGGTCGATCGGCTCCTGGACCACCTCGACACCGCTGGCCTGGAGTCGGTCGAAGGTCTCGTCGAGATCGGCGGTGGCCAGGTTGACCCCCGCGTACGTGCCCTTGGCCATCATCTCCACGATCGTCCGTCGCTCCTCGTCGGTGATCCCGGGGTCGACGGCCGGTGGGTGCAGCACGATGGAGGTGCTGGGCTGGTCGACCGGGCCGACCGTGATCCAGCGCATCCCCTCGTAGCCGACGTCCAGGCGGACCTCGAAGCCGAGGGCGTCGCGGTAGAAGGCGAGAGCGGCCTCCGGGTCGTCGTGCGGCAGGTAGCTGGAGTGAATGCTGATGTCCATGACGGTCACGCTAGCGTCGACGGCCCGGCCCGTCCTTCTCGATTCCTGATCGGTCTGGTCACCTGCTTCTCGACGCACGACGGGATCCCGGCCTCCGCGTCCACCTGCTGCTGCCGGTAGGCGCCCGGTGACACGCCGACCAGCTCGGTGAAGCGGGTGGTGAAGGTGCCCAACGAGGAACAGCCCACCATGAAGCACACCTCCGTGACGCTCAGGTCGCCGCGGCGCAGCAGCGCCATGGCCCGCTCGATCCGTCGGGTCATCAGATAGCTGTAGGGCGGCTCGCCGTACGCCGCCTTGAACTGCCGGCTGAGGTGCCCGGCTGACAGGTGCACGCCGCGTGCCAACGCTTCGACGTCCAACGGCTGGGCGTACTCCCGGTCGATCCGATCCCGAACGCGACGCAGCAGGGCGAGCTCGCGCAGGCGCTGCTCCTCGATGCTGGTCACAGCGTCATCAGCTCGATCTCGCAGCGAGATCGCGGCGCTTTCGCGAGACGCAGGTCGGCGGTGATCAAGGAAACGGACAGCAACTCGGCCAGGGCAACATAGGTGGCGTCGTAGGCTGTCAGGTTCTCTCGAAGCTCCCAGCAACGCCGAATCAGATGACGGTGACCAGCTC
This sequence comes from Microlunatus sp., assembly GCA_036525335.1. Classification (GTDB taxonomy): domain Bacteria; phylum Actinomycetota; class Actinomycetes; order Propionibacteriales; family Propionibacteriaceae; genus Microlunatus. The sequence continues at coordinate 3,997 of DATDAP010000169.1, forward strand.
GCTCCAGAGGAAGGTCGCCGAGGTCGTCCAAGGCGTCTTGGGCGCGCCGAACGGTCAGCTTCTTCGCCCTGGTGAGGTTTCGGAGCACGGACGTCAGCTCGAGATCGATGAGTTCGGGAGCAGCCAGGCGCTCTCCTGTCAGCCGCTCCCGGGCTCGTGCACCTGCCCCGCCCTCGTCCACGAGGGCGGGCGCCAGCACGCTGGCGTCAACGACGATCACGGTCGGCTCGCACGGCGGCCACGGCCGTCTCGAAGGTGAGTCGGCCACCGACACGTTCGCCTGCGCGCCCGAGAACCTCCGCCACGGTCGGGCGACTCGCCTCCTCGATCAGCCGGGACCGCAGATACTCCTGGAGCGACTGGTGCGCCTCGGCGGCCCGCCGGCGCAGAACCCTGTGAGTCTCGTCCGGCACATCCTTGATCTGCACGCTGGTCATGGCGCCATTGTGGCGCCAGTGGCGCCGATTCGCAACTGCCTGGACCCGATTCACACGTGGTCGGGTGGATTCCTGCCGATCACCACTGTCGCTTCCCGCTCGTCGTCGACCACCACCTCGACCGACAGCCCGACTGCGCGCATCTCCCCCGCGGTGATCACCGACTGCTCCCGCCCGGTCTCGATCACCACGCAGCCCCCGGGTCGCAGCCACGTTCGGGAACCGACGATGATCCGACGCTGGATGTCGACCCCCTCGGCACCGCCGTCCAGAGCGATGAGCGGTTCATGATCACGTGCCTCCCGTGGCATCAGGGCAATCGCCTCGGTGGGCACATAGGGCGCGTTCGCGACGATCACGTCGATCCGGCCCCGAAGCCCACCCGGCAACGGATCGAAGAGATCACCGACCAGCACCACACCGGGCTCGGTGACGTTGCGACGGGCGTAGGTGATCGCCTCCGGGTCGATGTCGGCGGCGAACAGCTCGCCGAGGCGCCCCGACGACTGCAGCACCGCCGCCACCGCGGCCACCCCGCAACACAGCTCGACCACCACCGCACCGTCAACGATCAGCGCGAGGGCTTGCTCCGCCAAGAACTCGGTCCGGACACGGGGCACGAACACGCCCGGCCCGACCGCCACCCGTCGGCCGCCGAACGCCACCCAGCCCAGGAGCTGCTCGAGCGGCACGCCGGTCACCCGGGACGCGACCAGTCGCTCCAGGGCAGCCGGATCGCCCGCGGCCGCCTCGATCAACAGCGCGGACTCGTCCTCGGCGAACACACAGCCCGCCGCCCGGAGCCGTACAACCAGGTCAGCAAGGGGCCGCCGCTCCCCCGCTGCGGGTTCGACGGCCGCGGTCATGACCTCACTCTGCCCTCCGGAAAGCCAGGGGCACAATGACCCCATGGCGACCTCTCCCGCTCGTCGACCCCGAGCCCTGGTGGCCCTGCAGGTCGAAGCGACCGTGTTGATGAGCCTGGCCATCGGCCAGGCCGGTCTGGCCGCCGGGTTCCTCGGCGGCGACGTGGGCCTGAAACCTCTGCACGGCGCGAACGCGTACGCGCTGCTCACCCTCACCGTGGCCGTGATCATCACCGCGGTCGTCTACCGGCGAGGCGGTGGACCTCGCTGGCCGGTGCTGGCCGGGGCGATCCTGCTGGCGGTCGAGACGCTGCAGCTGGTGCTGGCGCGTACCGAGGTGGTCGGGCTGCACATCTTCTGCGGGGTCTTGTTCGTGGTGCTCACCACCTTGCTGACGTCGTACCTGTTCCGCCCGGGCTTCGTGCCGAGGTCCGGCGCTCCGGCTGTGCGAGGCTGACCCCGTGCCGAAGCCAGGGGTGGTGGACAACGCTGTCTACGTCGACGGTTATCGGGTCGATTCGCCGCCGACCCTGGAGCAGACCTACGACCTGCAGAAGCGCCGCGACGGGCTGGCCTGGATCGGTCTCTACCGACCCAGCGAGACCATGATCCAGTCGGTGGCGCAGGAATTCGATCTGCACTACCTGATGGTCGAGGACGCGATCGTGGCACACCAGCGGCCCAAGCTCGAGCGCTACGGCACCACCCTGTTCACCGTGTTGCGCCCGGCCCGCTACCTCGACGCCGAGGAGGAGGTCGAGTTCGGTGAGCTGCACGTGGTCACCGGTCCGGACTTCGTGGTCACCATCCGGCACGCCGAGCGACCCGATCTCGCCCGGGTGCGGTTACGGCTGGAGAAGCACCCGGGGCTGTTGATGCAGGGACCGGAGGCGATCCTGTACAGCATCATCGACCAGGTCGTCGACGACTACTCCCCCGTCGTGGCCGGCCTGGAGAACGACATCGACGAGATCGAGCAGCAGCTGTTCGACGGCGACCCCACCGTCTCCCAGCGCATCTACCTGCTGATGAGCGAGGTGATGGATTTCCAACGGGCAGTCAAGCCCTTGGTCGCCATGATGGACAACCTGGCCCGCGGGTTCGAGAAGTACCGGGTGGACATCGAGCTGCAGCGCAACCTGCGCGACGTCCAGGATCACGTCCTGCGGATCGTCGAGCAGATCGACAGCTTCCGTACGCTGTTGCAGAACGCCCTGAGTGTCGACGCCACGCTCACCGCCCAGCGGCAGAGCGAGGAGACCAGGCTGCTCACCCAGACCAGTCTCGAGCAGGGCGAGCAGATGAAGAGGGTGTCCTCCTGGGCGGCCATCCTGTTCGCGCCGTCGCTGATCGGCGGCATCTACGGCATGAACTTCGTGCACATGCCCGAGCTCGACTGGCGGTTGGGCTACCCGATGGCCATCCTGATGATGCTCGCTCTGGCGTTGATCCTGTTCACGGTCTTCCGCCGCAAGGGCTGGTTGTAGCCGGCCATCAGCTGGCCTCGATCTCCTCCGAGACCACGACCATCGACTCCAGCCAGGGCGCCCCGAAGGCGGTGCTCATGGCCACGTCGGCGGCGTCCCGCCCCACCCCGATCAGCACCCGACCCTTCCGCGGCACGTTGTTGCGCGGATCGAACGTGTACCAGCGGTCGCCCAGCCAGACCTGCATCCAGGCGGCGAAGTCCATCGGGGCGTCCTTGAGATCCACCTCGATCTCGGGCAGGTAGCCGAAGACGTACCGGGCCGGGATGTTCATCGCCCGACACAGCGACACCGCCAGGTGGGTGAAGTCGCGACACACGCCGTATCCGGAGGCGTGCACATCGGCCGCCGTGCTCCAGGCCGTGGTGCTGCCGTACTGGAAGGTCAGGTGCTGGTTCACGTAGTCGCAGATCGCCTGGACGCGTCCGTAGCCCGGCTTCACCCCACCGAACCGCGACCAGGCCTCGGTGGCCAGCACGTCGGGCAGGCAGAAGCGGCTGGGGAGCGTGTAGATCATCACGTCGTCGGGCAGCTCGTGCGGTGGTACCTCCGGGGCGTCGAGGTCGACCTCCTCCGTCGCGTCCGGCACCTCAGCCGTTGCTCGGAAGGTGATCTCGGACCGGCCTGCGGGCAGCATCAGTCGTCGGCATCGGTTGCCGTAGATGTCGCGATAGACCCTGGTCTGGGTGGCCGGGTCGAGCACCCACTCCTCGTCTTTGATGATGGCGATCTGATCGAGCACCGGCTCCACCTGGAAGACGGTGTGCACGGGCAGCTGAGACCACTGTACGAACGTGCAGCCGAGGCTGAGGCGTCGGGTACCCATGGTTCCCCCTTCGGGCGGCGGACAGCGACGGGTGAGAGACCGGGGCGTGCTGTCGGGAGCTGGCCGGAGACGGCTGCCGGCTCAGGAGAACCGGGCATTTCGACGCTGAAGACCGCCTGCGGTTTAGGAGGTAAACGTACCGGAGAACGGCCGTCGCTCGCTCCTGGCATCAGCCGGGCCGAGATCACTCCGGCCGACGCGGCGCGAACTCCCGAGCCGGACTTCTCGGGGTCGCCCGACGCCTACGGACCTTGGCGTCACCCGGCGAGGCGACCCGCCACGAAACTGGCCTGATCGGCCGCCTGACGTCCCGCGTCCCAGCCCCGACGGTCGTACGTCCTTCGCGATGACGCTTCCCTCGCGTGCGGGAAAAGTCGCTCGTACACGGCATCGACCACCTCCTCCTGCCGACGCAGCACCGGCACCAGCGCCGACCCGTACGACGCCGTCGTCTCCGCGTCGGCCGCGCTCAGCCGCTCACCGATGCGGACGGCGTACGACGTCAGGAACGACCTCCTGAACCGGGGCGATCGGTCGAACGAACCAGGCTGGGCCGTGCCCGCCTCGGCCATGGCCCGGGTGGATTGGATCAGCAGCGACACGAACAGCAGCTCGACCTGGTCGATGTCGACTGGAGTGCCGACGACCGTGGCCATCGCGAGGTCGTCCATCCACACCACCCTCGTCCGGTTGGCTCGACCGACGGCGGACAGCAGATGCACCTTCTCCAGCGGATAGGGGTTGTCGATCAGCACCCGACGGCTCAGCACCTCGATGGAGTCGTCATCACCCACGTGCAGCAGCGCCTCGTCGATGGCGTGCCGCGTCATCATGGCCTGCGCCTTCGCGGACAGGGCCTCGGCCTCGGCCGCGAACTCGGTGGACTCGGCCTTTGCCAGCAGAGCACGGATCGTGGTCAGCACCTTGTCGCGGTTCGGGCCGGGTTCGGTTCGGTGCGGCGTCGCCGACGGCGGTGCTGTCCGGGGTGTCGACATCGGCTCGGCGCGCCACGCGGACGGCGGCGGCAGTGTGCGGGTCAGCGGAGGCAGCTCAGCCAGGCGGGCGAGCAGGCGGAGCGCGCTGGTCCAGGCCGCCAGCACGGGCGTACCGGCCATCACGAGCCGATCGATCGCCAACCAGTCGGCACGGGTGGCCCAGACGCCGATATCGGCCGACCGGACTCGATCAGCCGCGACGTCGAGCTGCTCCCGCCAGGCCGACGGCGCGAGCGGAGCGCGGTCGGATCCTCGGACCTGCTCGACCGCGACATCGGCGGCCAGACCGGGGGCCCACCTGTCGATCCGACCGGCGACGTGGATCAGATCCCGGGGCTGCCAACCGCACTCCCACAGCCGCCCAGCATCGCTGAGCAGCCTGGAGCTGGCCAGCCCGTCGAGCCGAGCGAGCACGTCCGGGGCCATTCCACTCAGCTCACGTTCGAGCAGGCGAGAGAAGCTGCTCGGGCTGGTCTTGGTCATCGCCCAGTACATCAGCCGTTCGAGGTGGGCTGCGGCCTTGCGATCGAGGTCCTGTTCGCGACGCCGGGTCTCGGCACGCTCCGCCGCCCGCCGCGCGTCCGAGGACGCCCGCTGATCGGACCCCGCGTGGTGGCGATCGCCGACGTCATCGCCGCCGATGTCAGCGCGGCCGACGTCAGCGCCACCGACGTGCCGCAGGAGATCGTCCATCAGCGTCCCCTCCGACGTCCCCGATCGCGGTGGCGTCGGCCCACGACGGGCCCGGTCCTTCTGCTTGGCGGCTCGTCGCTGGCGGTTGTTGCGTCCCATCACCCAAGCGTGACAGCAACCACCGACAGTGTGGTCCTCACGCGCCGTTCACTGCGCGCGGAGAGAATCCGCACGCTCGCACCTCTTGACCGGAGGTGGCTCGGTGGCGACATCCGGTCCGACCCTCCCCGCTACCCTCTGACCGGACGTGGCTAGTGGCGACATCCGGCCCAGGCCCAGGCCCGAGCCCACGGCCGCCGCTCCCACGATCCCGAGTCCGACCTCGGGATCGGCCCCGGTCCTCCTGCCCGCGCAGACCTACGTCTTCGCGTTCCGTGCCCAGACGAAGCAGTAGACACCGAACGCGGCGAAACCGGCAGCCATCGCGATCAGCAGCGCGGTCCCGAACGGTTGATCCCGCAGGGTGCTCAGGGCCGCGTCCATCCCGCCGGCCTTCTTCGGGTCGTGCTTGACCGCGGCCCAACCGAACAGCACCCCGATCAGGGCCAGGGCGATCCCCTTGGCGATCCAGCCGATCGTGCCCAGCCTGGTCACCCACGGGGCGACACCGCCGGCGAGATCGTCGGTGACGAACTTCTGCCGTACGCCTTTGACGATCTGACTGATGCCCACGGCGAGAACTGTGATCCCGACAGCGACGACCAGCACTCGGCCGAACGGGACGTTCATCAGTCGGGCCGTCAGGGTCTCCTCGGCTTCGCCCGACCCCGAGCTCGAACCCGCTCCGGCGGCGATCCGAGCTGCGGTGATGCCGAGCACGAGGTAGACCACGGCCCTACCGGCCGCTTTCCCGCGGTTCTTCAGCTGATCCTTGGTGTCGGCGCCCGGCTTGCCACCGACGACCTCCACGCCCTGCCACAGCACCAGAGCCAGCAGCCCGATGGCCATCACCCAGAGCAGGACGAGTCCGAACGGCTGCTGGCCGAGCTCCTTCAGTGCGCCCGTGCTGGATGCTTCCTCGCCACCCCCACCCCCGAGAGCCACGCGGGCGGAGATCCAGGCCAGGACCAGGTGCACGATGCCGTAGCTCACCAACCCCACGCTGACCAGGACCTGATAACCGTGACGGCTGGCGAGTTCGACGGAGGGCACCCGCCCATCCGACTACGTCGTAAACGCCCCGTCAACGGCTGAGCCTGAATCGGTCGAGAACTCGTCGATCGGTCAAGAACTCTTCGAGCGGTCGGTGGGTGACGGTGATGTCCTTGTCCCGCCGTGCCTCCCTGGCTCCGAGCCTAGGAGTGGCCAGGTTCACGCTCCCCCAGTCGAACGACGGAGAACCGTAGGAAGCACTGCACCAGGGGGCCGATGGCCAGCGCGTAGAGAACGGTTCCGACTCCGACGGTGCCGCCCAGCAGCACCCCGATCACGAGCACCGCAAGCTCGATGCCGATCCGGACCAGGCGGAGGCTGCGACCGGTCCGGGCGGCCAGTCCGGTCATCAGTCCATCGCGAGGACCCGGTCCGAGCTGGCTGCCGATGTAGATCGCCCCGGCCATCCCGTTCAACACCACTGCGCTGACCATCATCACGATCCGGCTCGCGAGCTGGTCGGGAGCAGGGATGAGCCACAGACCGACATCGGCCGCGATGCCGACCACCACGACGTTGCTGATGGTGCCGAGACCGGGCTTCTGCCGGAGCGGGATCCAGAACAGCAGCACCACGGCGCCGACCACGATCGTGACCGTTCCGAAGCTCAGCGGCAGGTAGTGGCTGAGACCCTGGTGCAGCACGTCCCACGGATCGAGCCCGAGGCCGGCGCGCACCAACATCGCCATCGACACCCCGTACAGCACCAGTCCGAAGAACAGCTGCGGCAACCGTCGGCCGAGGCGGCCGGCCCGCAGCTGCGCCACGGGGCCGAGGGTGGTCAGGCCGCTGCGGAGGGTTGTCGTGCTCACGGCTCCAGCATGGCTGTCGCAGTGCGGGCAAACCATGGCCACTTACGACGAAGTGGACTGATCAGAGGGCCACGTCTGGAGAATGTGGCCCGAAGCAGCCAGAATTGGCCTGGTGATCACGACACGAGTGACAGCCCAGCAGTTGGCTCGGCTGCTGGGTGGCCCAGCGCTCAGTCACCCTCGCTATGAGGACCTCGCCTCGAGGGTTCGGATGCTGCTCGTCGACGGGCGGTTGGCGGCGAACACCCGACTGCCCAGCGAGCGCAGCCTGGCCGAGGCTCTCTCCCTGAGCCGCACCACGGTCGCGGCGGCGTACGCCCGGCTCCGGGACGCCGGCTTCGTCGAGGCTCGTCGCGGGTCCGGACACGTCACCACGGGCCGGGTGAGTCTGCCGACGACCACGGTGACTTCGCCCTTGCCAGAGGGCGTGATCAGCCTGACGTACGCCGCCGGGCCTGCGCCGGCCCAGGTGGGCACCGCGTTCGGTCGAGCGCTGGAGAGAATGGGTCCGTTGCTGGCCGATCCCGGCTACCTCCCCGAAGGGCTTCCCGAGCTGCGGGCCAGGATCGCGGAACGGTACGTGGCCCGGGGGCTGCCGACCCGGCCGGACCAGATCGTCGTCACCTCGGGTGCGGTGGCCGCCCTCAACGTCGTGCTGCGCACCGTGCTCACCACCGGCGACCGCGTCGTCTGCGAGTCACCGACGTACCCGGGTGCGGTCGACGCGATCCAGCGATCGGGTGGTCGCGGCGTCCCGTGGCCGCTCACCGAAGGAGGGTGGGACCCGGATCGGCTCGAGGTGGTGCTACGCCAGTCGGCGCCGAGGATGGCCTACCTGATGCCGGACTATCACAACCCCACTGGCGCACTGATGTCGGGCGAGCAGCGCGCGACCACGGCGCGGCTGCTCCGGCGGCACGGTGTCCTCCCGGTGATCGACGAGTCCACCGCCGAGCTGAGGTTGGACGGACCGGTCGAGGTGCCGTTCGCCGTCGGCGCGGCTGAGGCGGTGACCATCGGATCAGCCAGCAAGGCGTACTGGGGTGGTCTGCGGATCGGCTGGATCCGCGCACCGCGCGAGCTCGTACGGCCGGTGGTGGAGCAACGAGCCATCCTCGACGTGGCCTCCCCCGTGTTCGAGCAGCTGGTCCTGGCCGACGTCCTGACCGATCCCGAGCCACTGCTGGCCGAGCAGCGGCTCCGGCTGCTGGCCCAACGTGACCGACTGGTCGCCGATCTCGCCGAGCGGCTTCCCGACCTGCGGGTGCCGACGCCGGACGGCGGACTCGTGCTGTGGTCCGAGCTGCCCACCGAGTCCTCGACCCGGTTGGCCATGGCCGCCGAGCGCCACGGGCTGCTGATCACCCCGGGCCCCCGGTTCTTCGTCGGCGGGGGCGGTGAACGCCACCTGCGGCTGCCGTACACGCAGCGACCCGAGGTCGCGGTCCGTGCGATCGATCGGCTCGTCGCAGCCTGGAACGACCAGGTCCGCGACCCGCGGCCCATCTCCCCCTGGCTGTCCCTGACCGCCTGAGGCCACGACTTCACGCTCCGGATCGGGCTCCTCGCTCGGAGCCGAGAGGGAACGGCTCTGACTATGCCCCGAGCAGCCCGATCGTGGTGGCGCGCTGCACGGCGTCACTGCGTGAGGACACTCCGAGTTTCCGACAGATCGAACCGACTTCGGAGTTGACGGTGTTGCGGGACACGTACAGGCGCTCGCCGATCCCGCAGAAGGTGAGATGAGTCTGCAGGTACGGAAGGATCCTCAGCTCTGCCGGGGTGAGCAGAGATCCTCCAGACGGGCCCTGACCAGGTTTCGCCCGGAGAGCGGCACGAGCTCTGGAGACGTCGCCGACGAGAACTCCGAGCTGGGGCCGGCGGGTCACGATGTCGTCGATCTCTCGGAGGAGATGCTGGGCCGATGCGATGTCGGCAATACCTGTGTAGGCCTTGACCAGCTGAAGGCGGACGCGAACGGCCAGCCACGGCAGGACGAAGGTGCAGGTCGTTCGAGACCGCATCGCCCGCGCCATTCGCGCGTCCGTCGACGATGCGTGACCATCCTGGTGTGCTGCCAACCGGGCGGCGGCGGCGAAGGCGAGTGCGCTGATGGCGTAGTCGGTGAGGCGGTGCTGATCGATGACGCCGAGGGCACGCTCAATGTCATGACGGGCCTCCTCCCAGTCACCCCGATCCATCGCCATCACCGCGAGTTCCGTACGGCTGAGGATGATCGCGTTCACGTTCCCCGACCTGCCCCCCACATCGAGGGTCTGCAGAAAGTCCGCCGGCGCCTGACCATGATCGTCGAGCAGGAGGTGCGCCTCTGCACGCAGGACCAGGGCCAACGCCCGCCAGCCGCTGGAGGCTGGTTCATGCGTCACGGCATCGCCGGCGTCGGTGAACATCCGGTCTGGACCGGCGCGACACATCAGTGCGTGCAGCATGGCCCGCGACGAGGCGAACGAAGCGGTGCCGTCCACCGGTGACTCGTCGAAGGTGGCGGTGTCGACGAACGTCGCCCACCATTCCGCCTCCGCCGGTTGGCCGGTGAGGACGGCGATCCACCCGGCCAACACGGCAAGGGGTGGGTAGGCCTGGACGGTCGGACGACCGAGCGTCGCCAACCAGCGTTCCAACGTCGCGAGCTGGCCAGATTGATAAGTCGGCAACAGCAGGCGAGCGGCCAGCCGAACACACCGGTCGCGTTCCGTCGCGACCAGCAGATGCTCGAGGGCCAAGGCGGGCACCCCGTTGGCCTCGTACCAGTCGGCGGCGTGTCGATGAAGCTGCGTGACGACCGCGGGCTCGACTCGGCGCAGCTCACCGAGCAGGAACTCACGAAAGAGTGCGTGGTAGCGGTACCACTGGCGTCGACGATCCAGTGAGATCAAGAACATGCTCGACGCCTCCAAGCCCAGCAACCGGGCTTGCGAAGCCTCCTCCCCCAGTACTGCCTCACACAGTGAGGCGCACATCTGATCGAGCACTGCTGTTCGCCGCAGGAAACGTTGCACGTCGTCGGGTTGCTGCATCAGCGATTCCCGATAGAGGTAGTCAGCCACGAAGCGGTCGTCGCCGGTGATCGTCAGGACATTGCCGTCGCTGTCGCTGGCGATCTTGGCTGCGAGGTAGACCCCGACCGGCCATCCTTCGGTCCGGGCGACGACCGCGGCAGCCGTATCGGGGGTGGGTGATGTTCACCCGCGTCGCCGCGAAGACCTGGGCGGCGCCCGCCGCGTCGAGTGCCAGGTCGGCGGCGACGAACTCGATGACGTCGCCGGTTGCCCGCAGACGCGACAGATGAGGCTGCTCCTGCCGACTGGCCAGTACGAGCTGGGATCCTTGTGGCAGACCGGAGATCAGCACACCAAGCACATCCAGACACCCGGGCGACCGGAGCTCATGGGAATCGTCGAGCATCAAGACGAAGGGGATCGGGCTCGTCCTCAGTGCGGCGGCCAGGAGCGGCGCGGCCCGGCTCAGGGCTACCGCACCGAGGCCCTGCACGTCGTCGACCAGATCACCTTGGCCGGAGACCTGCGCGTAGGCGGTCGCCACCAGGGACAGCAACGCGGCGGGGTCGTCGTCGAACCGGTCCAACGACACCCAACCGACGCCGCGGTCCTCGGAGGCCGCCCACTGGGCCAGAAGAGTCGACTTGCCGTACCCGGCCGGCGCCGTCACGGCGACGACACGACACGGGGAGCGTTGAGCGGCCTGAATGAGCTTTCGGCGACTCACCCAGCCGGGTCGCACCCGGGGGACCAGAAGCTTCGCATCGATCAACGTCGCATCGAGTCGGTCCGCCCCCGGGCTCGAACCATCCGTCACAGGGAAGATCCTAGAACCACATGACCGCTCGGTGACCATGATCGGGAGCAGGCAGGTGGTGCAAGCTACCTGGCGGCGTCGTCACGTGTTGTGACATCTTCCGGTTCGCTCCTCCACGGTGCTGCATGAGCAGGGGCGGTTCGCCCCGGGCTGGCGGCTGGTGCTACTGCAGGGCGACGGCGATGCGGTAGCGCTCCTCGGGGGAGATCAGGTGATCAGCATCTTCGGCGTCGGCGCCCAGATCGATCTGCACCCGTCGAACCCTCCCGTTGAAGATGCTGGAGCGCGGGTCGTAGTCGTCGCTGACCGGTGTGGCTGTGTCGCCGCCGAGGTCGGTGGTCTCGTCGGCTGAGAAGATCATCGGCTGGGTGGCGTCGACATGTCCCTGGCCCCCCAGGACGCCGTCGATGTAGAGACTGACTCCGCCGCCCTTCCCGAGTCCGGCGCCGTCATAGGCGAACTCCATCCGCACCTGGTGTTCGCCGGCTTCGAGTGCCGAGTCGGCGTAGATCTTGAACTGCTGCACTCCGAGCAGGTTGTAGCAGTACGCGGGCTTTCCCTGGTGGACGTAGAGCGCCCAGCCGCCGAAGCGTCCGCCTTGGGCGATGATCACCCCGGCGGCACCTCCGGCCCCGACGGTGAGATCGGCGGTGACCGCATGGGACTTGTTCTTGATGTTGATCACACTGTTCTCCGACAGGCGGCCCATCCCACCGAACAGCACCTGGGTGTTGCCCTTCACCAGCTGTGGTCGGCCGGCCAGGTCGGAGTTGAACCGCTCATAGCGGCGGTCATCCAGAGGGAAGACGTTGTACTTGCTCGCCTCCAGCAGGAAGAGCCGCTGCAGGTCCCGCAGCCGATCAGGGTGATCGGCGGCCACATCCCGAGCCTGGGTCCAGTCATCTGGGGTGTAGAGCTCCCAGACGTCGTCGTCCAGCGGCGGCATCCCGTGCTGGGCACCCCACGGGGTCGAATGACGGGTGACAGCCGTCCAACCCTTGTGGTAGATGCCTCGGTTGACGAAGATCTCGAAGTACTGCGTCTCGTGACGTTCTGGGGCGGCTGGGGCGTCGAAGGAGTAGAGCATGCTGACCCCTTCGAGCGGTGCCTGCTGGATGCCGTGGACGAACGTCGGGTGGGGCAGGTGCGCGGCCTCGAGCACGGTCGGAGCGACGTCGATGACGTGGCTGAACTGACTGCGCAGCTCCCCCTTGGCCTCGATCCCGGACGGCCAGTGCACGATCGTGCCGTTCCGGGTGCCGCCCCAGTGCGAGGCAACCTGTTTGGTCCACTGGTACGGGGTGTCCATGGCGTGCGCCCAGCCGACGGCGTAGTGGTTGTTGGCCTTCGGCCCGCCGAAGTCCTCGATCCGGCTGGTCATGAAGTCGACGGTCTCGATCGCGCTGGCCCCGTTGAGTGGGATCCCTTCACTGAAGGTGCCGTTGATCGTCCCCTCACCGGAGGCGCCGTTGTCGCCGATGATCACGTAGACCAGAGTGTCGTCGAGGATCTCGAGGTCAGCAAGCGAGTCGATCAGCCGGCCGATGTGGTGGTCGGTGTGTTCCAGGAACCCGGCATAGATCTCCATCTGTCGAGCCAGCACCGGCTTCAGCTCGTCCGGCATGTCATCCCAGGCCGGCACCTCCTCTGGTCGGGCGGTGAGGTCCGCGTCTGCCGGAATCACCCCGATCTGACGTTGCCGCTGCACTGTCCGGTCGCGCAGCACATCCCAGCCGGCGTCGAACTGGCCGGCATAGCGATCGGCCCACTCCTTCGGAACGTGGTGCGGCGCATGCGTCGCCCCGGGGGCGAAGTAGACGAAGAACGGCTTGTCCGGCATCAGCGACTTCTGTTGACCGATCCAGTCGATCGCCCGGTCGGCCATGTCCTCGGTGAAGTGGTAGCCCTGCTCTGCGGTCCGGTCGGGCTCGATGGGGACTGTGTCACGGTAGATCGCCGGAGCCCATTGATTGGTCTCTGCGCCGATGAACCCGTAGAAGTGCTCGAACCCGCCTCCACCGGTAGGCCAGGCGTCGAAGGGCCCCATCGGGCTGCTCTGCCAGACGGGCACCTCATGACACTTGCCGAACTGCGCGGTGGAGTAGCCGTTCAGCTTCAGCGTCTCGGCCAGCGGTGCCTTGTCCTTGGGTCTGATGGAGCTGTATCCAGGCGCGGACGTGGCGATCTCGGTGATGCCGCCCATCCCGACCGAGTGGTGGTTGCGTCCCGTCAGTAGTGCCTGTCGCGTCGGCGAGCACAACGCCGTGGTGTGGAAGCGGGTGTACCGCAGTCCGCCTTCAGCCAGTCGATCGAAGGTAGGGGTCCTGGCCGGTCCTCCGAAGGTGGATGAGGATCCGAAGCCGGCGTCGTCGAGCAGGATCACCAACACGTTCGGTGCGCCCGACGGCGGCCTCAACGGAACGATGGGAGGAAAAACGGTGTCCGGATCCTTGGCGTCGTACGTCGTCAGCCCGACATGATGACGGTCGGGGATGGGCAGTACCTGGCGGCCAGGGTTCTGGTCGGTCATCATCTGTGCTCCCGTCAAGGTGCCGACCCCTGGCCATCACCGGTCGGTGATGCTGCGGTGGCATCACGATTGTGTGCAGCCAGGGTCAGGCCCGACATCATCCACATCGTGTGAATCGTCGATGATCTACCCAGCCGGCACAGCAGAGAGGAGCCTCACCGAGCTGGTTCTGCAGCGCATCGAAGATTTCACTCGATGTGGATGACGCCGAGACGGGCTCGGCTGGCGAGAGGTGTGCCTGTCAGTCATGGCACCCCAGGAGGACCAGATGATCAGTCAACCCGTTGCCCACGACCAACCGGTGCGCCCCCGCGCCATCGGTGGCGCCCATGGCTTCGGGGTGTTCGCCGGGGCGATCATGATCCTGGTCGGCACCTTCCACGTATTGGTGATCTGGGCCCTCGCGGTGGATCGCCCAGAGCCGTGACCGTCCGCCACGAGCGGGCCTCGCACGGCCTCGCAGAGCGATGGACCACGCTCGGCGGCGTCAGGCTCTTCTACGCGAGTCTCCCCGACGCCCCCAGTCAGCAACGATGATGCATCTGCACGGCTTCGGCCTCTCCGGCCAGTACCTGGTGCCGACAGCAGCCCGGCTCGCCGATGACTTCCACACCCTCGTGCCGGACCTTCCCGGCTTCGGTCGTAGCGGTAAGTCGGTCGAGCCCCTCGACGTACCGGGCCTGGCGCACGATGCGGTCCGGTTCCTCGACGATCGGGGCGTCGACTCGGTCACCTTGGTCGGGAACTCGATGGGCTGCCCGGTCATCTGCGAGTTCGCCCACCACTATCCGGATCGGCTCGACCGGGCCGTCCTCGTCTCCCCGGCCGGCGGGCTGCACAACCAGCCACTCCCCCGCGCCATCCGCCAGCTTGCCCGCGACGGCGTCCGCGAACCGATGCGGCTGATGTCGGTGGCCGTTCCCGACTACCTGCGCTTCGGTGTTCCCAGCACCTTCACGATGTTCAAAGCCCTCACGCAGTACCCCACTCTCGACCGGCTCCTCGACAGGAAGGTCCCGACCCTGGTGGTGCTCGGGAACCGCGACCCGCTGATGCCGAGCCCGGCCCGGGTCCAGGAGGTGGCCGGCCAGACAGACAGCCACGTGCTGCTCGTCGTGATCGAAGGTGCCGCTCACGCCATCAACTTCAGTCACCCCGGCGAGCTGGCCCATGTCATTCGGCTGTTCATGAAGGATCAGCCGATCGTCGACGATCCCGACTCTCCGGGCCACGCCCAAGCCCATGAGATCCATCGCGGCGTTCACCATCCACGCCCCACGGACGGTTGAACCCAAACCGGTACCGGGCTCTGACGGGGCAGCTGACGCCTTCGCCTCACTGCGCGGCGGTCGGTGCACGCGATGTGAAGGCGATGTCTGACCCCATCCACGGGTGACGACGGTCGGAAGGGCTTCGTCAGCTCGGGCATGTCTGCGTCTGCAGCGAGCTCACTGGCGTGCCATGGCGATCTTCATGTCGGTGTCGGTGTCGACGATGAGATCTCCGGAGAGATCGAACGTCACCCGCTTCAGCGTGCCGGTGAACGCGAAGTCGTCCTGGTAGTCCCCCGGTGCGACGCGGCTGCCCCCGTCATGGCCGCAGGTGAGCCCTTCGGTACTGAAGATGTTCGGCACCGTGTGCGGCATGTCGACCGCTCCGACCAGCTTCTCGTCGATGTACAGCTGACCGTTGGCGGGCACCCCTTTGCCGGCCGCGAAGTCGGGTGCGCCCGTGGGCTCGAACTCGTAGCGAAGGGTGACCTCGCCGGCCGGGACCTCGGCGTTGGACGCGACGCTGAAGAAGTCGCGACCGAGGAAGTTGTAGACGAAGTGCAGGCGGGCGTCCTTGACGAAGAAGGAGTAGCCGCCGACCCGGCCGCCGTGGGCCACCAGGACACCCTCCGCGCCGGACTCGGGGATGTGCACATCGGCGCTGATGCTGAACGCCCTGTTGTAGACCTTGGGCGCAGCGGAGAACGGCACCGGGGACCCACCCGGGTAGTACACGAACCGATCCCGGGGGGCGGCAATCGTGGGGCGCTCGACTCTCAGCCGCTCCAGCATCGAACCATCGAGCGGCATCACGTTGTACTTTCCTGCTTCGGCCCACCACCGCCCGACCATCTCGATCACCTTGTCAGCGTGCTCCGCGGCCACATCGTGGGTCTCGGCGTAGTCCTTGGTGAGGTCGTACAGCTCCCAGTCGTTCGCTTCGATGTCGGCGAGGACTTTCGCATCGATCGGACTGCCGTAGTGGCGGCCCTTCTCGGCGGCCTCGGCGAAACTCGGTCCAGGCCAGGGACACACCGCACGCCATCCGTCGTGGTAGAGCGCCCGGTGGCCGAACATCTCGAAGTACTGGGTGTGATGCCGCGTCGATGCGTCCGGTTCGTTGAAGGTGTGAGCGAAGCTCACCCCTTCGATGGGCGCCTGAGTGACTCCGCGGATGGTGGCCGGCGGCGTGATCCCGAGAGCATCGAGAACGGTGGGTACGAGGTCGATGACGTGGCCGTACTGCGCCCTGATCTCACCGCGGGCGGTGATCTTCGCCGGCCAGGACACGATGCAGGGGTCGGTGGTGCCGCCCCGGTAGGTTTCGCGCTTCCACCGACGGAACGGGGTGTTGCCCGCATTGGTCCAACCCCAGGCGTAGTGGTTGAACACGTCGGGTCCGCCCAGATCGTCCAGGCGCTCGAGATTCTCCTCGATCGACTCGGGGACACCGTTGAAGAACATCATCTCGTTCAGCGAGCCGACCGGCCCGCCCTCTGAGCTGGCGCCGTTGTCGGATATCAGCAGGAACAAGGTGTTGTCGAGTTCCCCGATCTCTTCGAGGAAGGTGACGACCCGGCCGAACTGGTCGTCGGTGTAGCTGACGAAACCGGCGTAGACCTCCATCATCCGGGCGAACACCTTTCGGGCGTTCTCCGGGAGTGTGTCCCATTCCGGTACGTCCGGGTCGTGAGCGGACAACTCGGTGCCGGCGGGAATGATGCCCATCTCGAGCTGACGCTGGTGCACCACCGTCCGGTACTCGTCCCAGCCGCTGTCGAACTTCCCCTTGTACTTGTCGGCCCATTCGGTGGGCACATGGTGCGGCGCGTGGCCCGCTCCCGTGCAGTAGTGCAAATAGAACGGCTTGTCCGGCGCATTCACGTGGGAGTCCTGGATGAACTCGATCGCCCTGTCGGCCAGGTCAGCACTGAGGTGGTAGCCGTCTTCCGGCTGGTAGGGCTGCTCGATCGAGTGGTTGTCGTACACCAGCTCGGGGAACCACTGGTTGGTGTCGCCACCGAGGAACCCGTAGAAGCGCTCGAACCCGCGGCCGAGGGGCCAGCGATCGTAGGGCCCGGCCGGCGTCTCGTGCTCGGGCGGTGACAGATGCCATTTGCCGACCAGGAAGGTGTTGTAGCCGTGGGGCAGCAACATCTCGCTCAGCATGCCCTTGTCGAACGGCAGTATCGCGTTGTATCCGGGAAAGCCGGTCGAGGTCTCCGCGATGGTGGCCAAGCCCAACGAATGATGGTTCCGGCCCGTCAAGATGGCTCCTCGCGATGGCGAACACAGCGCGGTGGTGTGCATGTTGGTGTAACGCAGTCCGTTCTCGGCGAACCGGTCCAGGACAGGGGTGTCGACCAGGCCGCCGAAACTCGACAGCTGCCCGAAGCCGACGTCGTCGAGAACGAACATGACGACGTTGGGCGCGTTCTGCGGTGCCTGCGGTGGTGTCGGCCAGGCTGCGCTCGACTCGTCACTGGTCCGCCCGATCACGCCGGGAAACGGTGATCCATCCTCATAGGTGACCAACTTGCTCATGCGCCCGCCCCTTCCGGCCATTTGTCCCTGCCATGACTCGCTGCTCAGCGAGCCGACCATGATCGCGAAGCTCCATCTGATCAGGAGCGTCGAGATGATCATGATCGGATCCGTCGACGTCGTCTTCGGGAGGAACCCGGAGCGACAGCAATGATCGTGCAACACACGGGTGGCAACTGTCGTCACACAGAACGAATGAAAGGGCTCCGGTGGGTCGGCGTCCCGACACGAGAGGCACGTCGCCACGACAGATCATCCGATCTGCGTGATGCGGCCCACCGCCGGTCCGCCGATGATGAGGGCACCAGCTCGATCCGACTGGCTTGAGAAGAGGGGTCCGCAGTGAACTACAGGGACGTCCTGCTGCGGCTGGCCATCAACGATGAGCATCTCCGCGAGGATGGGTCGGGTACGTTCGCAGCTGCGAATCTCGATCCGAAGACATTGGCGTTGTCACGGCTCGCAGCGCTCATCGCCGTCGTTGGCGTTGTCACGGCTCGCAGCGCTCATCGCCGTCGGGGGTGCGGGGCCCTCGTACAGCGCCGAGACCGATGCCGCGGTGAGCGCCGGCGCAACGGCCGAGGAGATCGTGGAGATGCTCGTGGGCGTCGTCTCGGTCGTGGGCTTGCCCAGTATCGTCGCCGCCGCCCCGCGTTTGGCCATGGCGCTCGGTTACGACGTCGACGAGGCCCTGGAGCACCAGTCGGACTGGTGAGGTGGGCTATCCGCCCAACAGGCCGATCATCGTCGCTTGGTGCACGGCATCGCTGCGCGAGGACGCGCCCAGCTTGCGATAGATCGCACCGGCCTGGGTGTTGACGGTGTTGCGGGACACGAACAGCCGTTCCCCGATCTCACGGAAGGTGAGGTGCGTCTGCAGGTAGGGAAGTAGCCGAAGCTCTGCATGAGTCAGAGGAGTCCCCCCCGATGCGGCCACCTGTGTGCTCGATGTCAGAGCCTGACGAAGGAGCGATACCTCTTCGGTCAACGCCCCGAGAGCCGGACGGTGAGCCATGATGTCGTCGATCTCCAACAGGAGATGGCGCGCTGAGGAACGATCGGCGATGGCGGCGTACACCTTGGCCAGCTGCAGCCGTACGCGCACGGCGAGCCACGGAAGGGCGAAGGTGCAGGTGGGGCGAGCTCGCATTGCCCGGGCGATCTGTGCGTGCGCCTCTGCCAGATCGCCGCGGTGCACAGCGACCCGAGCGGAGGCGGCATAGGCGAGCACGCTCAAGGAGAAGTCCTCGAGACGGTGGGCGTCTACTGTGCCCAAGGCGATGTCCACGTGACGGCCGGCTTCGGTCCAGTCGCCGTGGTCCATGGCGATGACCGCGAGCTCGGCGTGGCTCAGGATGCTGGTGTGGACGTTCCCGAGCTGGGCGGCCACCGCGGCTGTCTCGGTGAGCAGGGCCGACGCCTGGCCCCGGTCCGCCAGCAGCAGCTGAGATTCCGCCGACAGGATCAGCGCCACCGCACGCCATGGACTCCAGATGGGCTCCTGGGCGACCGCGTAGCTCGCATCGGTCGCCATCTGTCGAGGTCCGTCCCGACACATCAACGCAGCCAGCATCGCCCGAGACGATTCGAAGGAGGTGGTGCTGTCCATCGGGAGCAGGTCGAAGGAGGCGGTCTCGACGAAGGAGGCCCACCGGTGCGCTTCGGCCGTGTTCCCCGTCAGTACCGCGAACCAGCCGGCGAGGACGGCGAGGGGTGGATAGCTGTGAACAGCACTCTCGCCGAGGGCTGCCAGCCACCGTTGTACCGTCAACAGCTGGCCGGCCTGGAAGGTCGGCATCACCAACCCCGCTGCGAGCTTGACGCACCGGTCTCGTTCCGTGGTGGTCATCAGATGCTCGAGCGCCAGCGTCGGCGACCCGTTGGCCTGGTACCAGTCGGCGGCCCGAAGGTGCAGCTTCTCGATGATGTCGGGCTCGACCCGGCGGAGCTCACCGAGCAGGAACTCCCGAAACAGGGCGTGGTAGCGGTACCAGCCCCGGCGGCGGTCCAGCGGTATCAGGAACAGGCTCGTGGACTCGAGACCGGCGAGGTGGGCCTGGGCGCCAGTCTCCTCGAGGATCGCTTCGCACAGCGGAGCACACAGCTGGTCGACGATCGCTGTGCGGCGCAGGAACCGTTGCATGGTCGGGGGCACCTGAGCCAGTGACTCCCGATACAGGTAGTCGGCGACGAACCGGTCGTCCCCGGTGATCGCCAGCACGTCGCCGTGGCTCTCCTTGGCGATGGACGCGGCGAGGTAGAGGCCGACGGGCCACCCCTCGGTGCGTGCCGTCACCTGGTCGGCCACCTCGGGAGTGATGTCGACGTGCGCATCGGAGAAGATGCGCTCAGCCCCCTGGGCATCGAGGGCGAGATCACTGGCCACCAGCTCGATGGCGTCGCCATGGGCTCGCAGCCGCGGCAGGTGGGGCTGCTCGAACCGGCTGGCCGCCACGAGCTGCGAGCCTTCCGGGATGCCGGTAGCAACCACACCCAGCACATCGTGACAAGCCGGAGACGTGAGCTCGTGCAGATCGTCGAGGATGAGGATGAACGGCACCGGACTGGTCCTGAATGCAGCGGCCAGGCGCGGCGCGGCGCGTCCCAATGAGGACATGCCCAGGCCGGCGACATCGCCGACCAGGTGGTGTTCACCGGAGATCTGGCCGTAGGCGGAAGCCAGCAACGACAGCAGCGCCGAGGGGTCGTCGTCCATCCGATCCAGCGACACCCAGCCGACGCGTCGGTCTTCTGCCTCCGCCCACTGCGCCAGCAGGGTGGTCTTGCCGTACCCGGCGGGCGCGGTGATGCCCACGACGCGACTTCCGTCAGCGCGGGCCCGCTCGATGAGCCCGGCCCGACTCACCGACCCCGGACGTGGCTGAGGTACCGACAGCTTTGCTGTCAGCAGCACCGTCTCCAGCTTCGTGGCGTCCGTTCCGGGGACGTCCCGAACATCCGACGCAGGGTGGACAGTCGTCACGTGCGACCCCCTGGCATGAGCCTCATCCTGCCTGTCCATGATCGGGTGCCTGACTGACGAAACGCCGAACTGTGGGTTCTGGGTGCTGTTTCTCGTCCGGCAGGTCTTGGCTGGCAGTGTAGAGACTGGTGAGAGGTCGGGCGTTGAGGCCCGGCTGGGCCGCCGATGCCCACCCAACCGCGGCACTGCTACGACGGCAACACACACGGTCCAGGTGATCCTGCGGACACCGCCATGTCCGTCGCGCCGACAGTGCACCTCCAGTGGTTGTCCGGGCAGCGCCCGATCGCTTCTACACTGATCCGGTGCCCGACGGATCGCCTGTCCCGGCGAAGAACCCCACCCCGCCGAAGAGCATGGTCTGGATCCCTGGCGGGGAGTTCGCGATGGGCTCGGCGGAGTTCTATCCCGAGGAGCAGCCGGTCCACCGCGAGCAGGTCGCCGGCTTCTGGCTGGACGAGCACCCGGTCACGGTGGCCGAGTTCCGCCGGTTCGTGAAGGCGACCGCGCACCAGACCACCGCCGAGACCGCCCCGAGGGCGGAGGACTTCCCCGCCGCCGGGATCGATCAGCTGGTGCCCGGCTCGCTCGTCTTCCGACCGACGGCCGGCCCGGTACCACTCGACGACTACACCCGGTGGTGGGCCTGGACCCCGGGCGCGGACTGGCGCCGTCCCGAAGGTCCCGCCAGCACGGTCAGCGGCCGCGACCGCCATCCCGTCACCCACGTGTCCCTGTTCGATGCCCAGGCGTACGCCGCCTGGGCCGGCAAAGAGCTACCGACCGAGACGGAGTGGGAGTTCGCCGCCCGCGGTGGGCTGGACGGCGCCCGGTTCGCCTGGGGTGATGAGGAGCTGATCCACCACCGACGGCAGGCCAACAGCTGGCAGGGAGAGTTCCCCTGGCAGAACCTGCTGGACGACGGCTTCGCCGGCACCTCACCGATCGGCGCGTTCCCGGCCAGCCCGTACGGTCTCCTGGACATCACCGGCAACGTCTGGGAGTGGACCGTCGACCCGTGGACCGACAGTCACGCCCCCAGCTGCTGCGCCCCGACCAGGTCGACGGCACCCTCGACCGAGCCGTACCCCCGACGCGTGGTCAAAGGCGGCTCGCACCTGTGCGCCCCCAACTACTGCCTGCGCTACCGACCGGCCGCCCGCCAGGGACAGACCGAGGACACCTCCACCGGCCACCTCGGCTTCCGCTGCCTCCTGCGTTCCTGACGGAGCCAGGGTCTTGCAGGACGAAACATCCCGAGCGCGGACGACTCTCGCCTCCGGCTCAGTCCGCGCTCTCCGCGGCAACCGCCTTCCTGGCCGCCTTCAACACCCGTTTCGTGTCCCGCACCCGCCGAAGGGACTCGTCGTCGACGATGTCGGCGACCGAGCGGAACACACCGTCCTCACCGAACGGGGCCGACGCATCGCGCCAGCCGAGCGGGGTCACGCCGCGCTGCTTGCCCAGCAGGGCCGTGAAGATGGCCGCCTTCTCCGGCCCGAAGCCGGGCAGCGACTTCACGGCCTCCAGCACCTCGTCGCCGCTGGAGGCATCTAGCCAGACGTTCTCCGCGCGCCCCTCGAACTTCTCCACCAGCACTCGGCAGACCTGATGCACGCGTTTGCCCATCGATCCCGGGAACCGGTGGATCGCCGGCTTGGCCGCACACAGCGCGACGAACTCGTCCTCGGGCAGCGCCGCGATCGCCGCCACGTCGAAGGTGCCGCCCATCCGTTCGGCGAGCACCGCCGGACCACTGAACGCCTTCTCCATCGGCACCTGCTGATCCAGCACCATGCCGATCAGGAGTGCGTTCAGATCCGAGTCGAGCAGCGCGTCGGCGGTGGGGTTGCCGGTGAGGTAGGTGGCCATGTCGGCCATTCTGACCCAGGTGCCCACTGGTGCGTTCGCCCTGTTCAGGTGCCCCCGGTACCGATAGCCTTTGCTTCAGGGCTGAAGGAGGTCTGTCATGCGTATCCGCGACATTCTCCAGACCAAGGGAACCGAGGTGGTGGTGATCGCCCCGGACTCCTCGGTACGCGACCTCGTGGCGCTGCTCAACGAGCACAACCTCGGCGCCGTGATCGTCTCCACCGACGGCGTCACCATGGCCGGCATCGTGTCCGAACGCGATGTCGTCCGCCACCTGGCCATCGACGCCGACGTGCTGTCGGCCACTGTGGGCTCCGTGATGACCGAGGTCGTGCACACCTGTCACCCCGAGGACTCGGTGGAGTCACTGATGCCCACCATGACCGACCACCGGATCCGGCACCTGCCGGTGCTCGACGCCGACGGCCACCTCGGGGGCATCATCAGCATCGGCGACGTGGTCAAGTCGACCATCACCACGCTGCAGTTCGAGCGCGACCGACTGCAGGAGTACGTCAGCTCTTGACCCGTCGCGAGCGGCCACGAACGAAGCGCCGGCTCTGTCTGGAGTGACAAGAGAGCAGACAACGCTTCACCGTCTGCGAGCGAGGAGCGAAGACAGAGCCCTCAGCGCGCAGTGAGTAGCGAGTGACGATTATTTGACAGCGGGTTCACACGCTCCCTAACGTGAGAGCGCTCTCACCTACCAGACAGGTTCGAGGATGAACACAAGGAGTGTGCTGATGGCCGAGCGCCGATTCGATGACAGCTTCGTCTTCGGGGCCGCGACCGCGGCCTTCCAGATCGAGGGGGGGCACACCGACGGTCGCACCGACTCGATCTGGGACGTGTTCTGCCGGGTCGACGGAGCGGTCATCAACGACGACGACGGGTCGGTCGCCTGCGACCACTACCACCGGTACGGCGACGACGTGGCCCTGATGGCGGCCCTCGGTCTGCAGAGCTACCGGTTCTCCACCTCCTGGGCGCGGGTCCAACCGGACGCCAGGGCCGCCAATCCCCAGGGGCTTGACTTCTACGCGAAGCTGGTCGACGAGCTGCTCGAGCACGACATCCTGCCGTGGCTCACGCTCTACCACTGGGATCTGCCCCAGGCCCTGCAGGAGGACGGCGGCTGGGCCAACCGCGACACCGCGTACCGGTTCGTCGACTACGCCCAGCTCGTCCACGACCGGCTGGGCGACCGCGTTCGGGTCTGGACCACCCTCAACGAGCCGTGGTGCTCCGCCTTCCTGGGCTACGCGGCCGGCGCGCACGCCCCCGGCATCCAGGATCCACGGCAGAGCCTGGCGGCCGCGCACCACCTGATGCTGGGTCACGGGCTCGTGGTCCGACAGCTGCGGGCCGCCGACGAGAACCTGAGTCTCGGTCTCACCCTCAACCTCACCCCGTACCGCGCGGCCGACCCTCACGCTCAAGCCGACCTCGAGGCCGTACGCCAGCTCGACGGGCAGACCAACCGGATCTTCCTCGACCCGATCTTCCGCGGTCACTACCCGGCCGACGTGCTCGCCGATGTCGCCGGGCTCGGGCTGGAGGAGGTGATCCGGGACGGTGACCTGGCGATCATCTGCACGCCGATCGACGTGCTCGGGGTGAACTACTACCAGGACGCCGTGGTCAGCGGGACGCCGACCGGACCGGTCACCGACACCGAAGCGCCGACCGACCGGGTGACCGGCTCGCCCTTCCCCGCGGTCCACGACGTCTACCCGGTCGAACAGGACGTGCCCCGCACCGACATGGGCTGGGTGATCTCACCGGACGGTCTGCGTCAGCTGCTCCACCGAGTCCACGCGGAGTACGCCGGCGCGGCGGGCACCGATCTCTACGTGACCGAGAACGGCGTGGCCTTCGCCGACCAGGTGGCCCGCGACGGCAGCGTCGACGACGCCGATCGGGTCGCCTATCTGCGGGCTCACCTCGACGCCATCCACCGGGCCGTCGCCGAGGGCGCACCGGTCAAGGGGTACTTCTACTGGTCCTTGATGGACAACTTCGAGTGGGCGTGGGGCTACGCCAAGCGCTTCGGCATCGTGAGCGTCGACTACGAGACCCAGCGGCGCACGGTCAAGGCGTCCGGTTGGGCGTACGCCGACATCATCGCTTCCCGCAGCCTGGATCACGCCGACGTCGCCGCTGAGGTAGGACAGAGGTAGCACCGATGCCTGTGCAGGAGGCGGCGACCACCGTGGCGAACGACGGCAAGACCGAGATGGACACCGAGACCACGCCCCCCCGCGCCCGGATCTCCGGTGCACCCACCCTGGAGCTCGTCGCGGCGGAGTCGGGGGTCAGCCGGTCCACCGTCTCGAGGGTGGTGAACGGCTCCCCCAAGGTGCGGCCGGAGGTCGTCGAGGCGGTCAACGCCGCGATCGATCGGCTCAACTACGTGCCCAACCGAGCCGCTCGCTCGCTGGCCAGCCGGCAGACGTACGCGATCGCCCTGCTGGTCCCCGAGCGGGTGATGACGTTCTTCAACGACCCGTTCTTCGCCTCGGTGGTGCAGGGCATCACGGCCGGCATGGAGAACAGCGACTACATCCTCAACCTGCTGGTCTCCAGCTCCGACCCCACCCGCAAGACCCGGCGCTATCTCCGGGGAGGAAATGTCGACGGCGCCTTCGTGGTCTCCCACCACGCCGCCGACCGGGATCTGGCCGACCTGTGCGACATCATGCCGGTGGTGTTCGGCGGCCGACCGTCGCAGGCCGACCTGGCGTCCTGCCACTACGTCGACATCGACAACGTGCACGGCGCCCGGACGGCGGTGGAGCACCTGATCGGCTCCGGACGGCGCCGGATCGCGACGATCACCGGTCCGGGCGACATGCTGGCCGCGGTCGATCGCCGTACGGGCTGGCTCCAGGGACTGCAGGCCGCGGGTCTTCCCGCCGATGCCCTGGCTGTCGGTGACTTCACCGAGCTCGGCGGTGCTGAAGCCATGCGCGAGCTGCTCGCCGGCTGGCCCGACCTGGACGCCGTGTTCGTGGCCAACGATCTGATGGCCAGGGGCGCTCTGTCGGTGCTGGCCCAGGCCGGTCGCACGGTACCCGGCGACGTCGCGGTGATCGGCTACGACGACAGCCCGGTCGCCACGTCCCTGCAGCCTCAGCTGTCCACGGTGGCGCAGCCGTCCGAGCTGATGGGTCGGCGGATGGCCGAGCTGCTGCTGGCCCTGCTGGCCGGCGACGAACCCGCGCACCCGGATCTGCTGCCCACCACGCTGGTGGCTCGGCAGACCGGCTGATCACATGTTGATCATGTGCCCGCTGATGCCGTGGGCGACCTCCTTGAGGGCCTCGGACAACGTCGGGTGTGCGTGCACGGTGCGGGCGACCTCTTCCGCGGTGAGATCCCACTGCTGGGCCAGCACGAGCTCCGGCAGCAGCTCGGTGACCTCCGGGCCGATCATGTGCAGACCGAGGATCTCGCCGTACTTGGCGTCCGCGACGAGCTTGACGAAGCCGGTCGCCTCTCCGAGACCGTGCGCCTTGCCGTTCGCGGTGAACGGGAACTTGGCGGTCTTGATCTCGTAGCCCTTGTCCTTGGCCTGCTGCTCGGTGTAGCCGAACGAGCCGATCTGCGGCTGACAGTAGGTCGCCCGCGGGATCATGTCGTAGTTGACCGGCATGGTCTCCGCCCCGGCGATCGTCTCGGAGGCGACCACACCCTGGGCCTCCGCGGTGTGCGCGAGCAGCAGCTTGCCGGTGCAGTCGCCGATGGCGTAGATGCTCGGCACGTTGGTGCGCATGTAGTCGTCGATGGCCACCGCCCCGCGCTCGGTCAGCTCGACGCCGGTGTTCTCCAGACCGTAACCCTGGGTCCGCGGCGCGAAGCCGATGGCCTGCATCACCTTGTCGGCCTCGAGGACACTGGAATCGCCGCCCTTCGCGGGCGAGACGGTGACCTTGACCTTGTCACCGGAGTCGTCGATCGCCTCGACCTTGGTGCTGGTGAGGACCTTGACGCCCAGCTTCTTATAGGCCTTGGCCAGCTCGGCGCTGATGTCCGGGTCCTCCAGCGGGACCATCCGGTCGAGAAACTCCACGATGGTCACATCGACGCCGTAGTTGGCCAGCACGTACGCGAACTCCACGCCGATCGCCCCGGAGCCGGCGATGATGATCGACTCCGGCAGCTCCTCGGTCATGATCTGCTCTTCGTAGGTGACCACCCGATCGCTGAGGGAGGTCCCCGGCAGCAGGCGGGTGGTGGCGCCGACGGACAGGATGCAGTTGTCGAAGGTGACCTCGGTCGTACCCTTCGGACCCTCGACACTGATGCTCTTCGCGTCTTTGAAGGTGCCCCAGCCGTCGATCTCGGTGACCTTGTTCTTCTTCATCAGGAAGTGCACGCCCTTGGCCATCCGGTCGGCCACCGTACGGCTTCGCTTGTAGGCCACGCCGAAGTCGAACGTGACGTCGCCGTTGATCCCGAACGTCTTCGCCTCGTGGGTGAAGAGGTGGGCGACCTCGGCGTTGCGGAGCAGCGACTTGGTCGGGATGCAGCCGACGTTGTTGCACACCCCGCCCCAGTACTTGAGCTCGATGATCGCGGTCTTCAGGCCGAGCTGGGCGGCGCGCACCGCGGCGACATAGCCGCCGGGACCGGCACCGAGCACGACGACGTCATAGTGGTCACTCATGGGCGTTACTCTAGAGAAGC
>DATDAP010000170.1:0-2708 GCA_036525335.1 Microlunatus sp.
AGGTTGTCGGTCAGCACCACATCGGCCTGCAGACCGTTCGGCACCCGGTCGATGAACACCAGCGGGGTGCCGTGATCACGTTCGCTCTGCAGATAACCCTGGTCCGGTCCGTACGCGGTGATGATCAAACCGTCGACCCGCCTCCGGTTGAAGGCCGCGACCAGCTCGCGCTCGCGGCCGGTGTCGTCGTCGGAGCTCGCGGCGAAGACGGCCGTTCGGCGGGCGGCGGCGACGGTTTCGACGGCCCGGTTGATCGCCGCCGAGAACGGGTTGTCGACTGCGTCGAGGATCAGCCCGATCGTCTGTGTCCGACCGCCCCCGCGTCGCAGCGATCCGGCCCCGTGGTTCGGCTCGAAACCGAGATCGTCGATCGCCCGCTCGATCCGTTCCCTGGTCTCGGGCGAGACGTTCGGCTCGTCGTTGACCACTCGAGAGACGGTCTTCAACCCGACTCCGGCGCGAGCCGCGACGTCCCTCATGGTGGCTCGTCGGCGTGTGCTGCTGGTCTCTGGTGACATCGATGTCTCCTCCCTGAGCGACCCATTCTGTCGGGCAAAAGAGCTCCTCAGCAATGTCTTGACATTTTCTCAGGCGACGTGGGACATTTGCTCCTTGACATCGTTGTCACGAGCTCGGGTCCCGAGCCATCTCAGACGTCGGTCGGTCTCGGTGATCACCCTCCCGGGACCGACTGGCCTGGTGTCACGCCGGGTAGTACCGGCGGAGCGTCTCGGCCTTCAGTTCGGCGTACGAGCCATCGGAGATGCTGGCCCTGATCCGATCCACCAACGAGATCACGAACCGCTCGTTGTGGATGGTGCAGAGGGTCGCGGCCAGCATCTCCTTGGCCTTGAACAGGTGGTGCAGGTACGCCCGCGTGTAGTGCGCGCAGGTGTAGCAGTCACACTCGGTGTCGATGGGCTCGAAGCTCCGTCGCGACGGCGCGGTGTTGACGTTGAACCGGCCGTCGCGGGTGTAGACCGCAGCGTTCCGGGCCACCCGGGACGGGGACACGCAGTCGAAGGTGTCCGCCCCGTTCTCCACGCAGGTGAACAGGTCGTCGGGTTCGGAGATGCCGAGCATGTGCCGCGGTTTGTCGGCCGGCAGCTCGGCGCTCACCCAGCCGGTGATGGTGCCCAGGTTCTGCTTCTCCAGTGCCCCACCGATGCCGAACCCGTCGAAGGACTGCCCCTCGACTTCCAGCGTGGCCAGACCCCGGGCGGCCCGCCTGCGCAGGTCCTCGTACTGCGCGCCCTGGACCACCCCGAACAGCGCCTGGTACGGCCGCTCCGGCCGCTCCGCGGTCAGCCGGTGGTGCTCGGCCAGGCAGCGGGCCGCCCAGGCGTGGGTGCGCTCTACCGATCGTTCCTGGTAGCCGCGGGTGTTCATCAACGTGGTCAGCTCGTCGAAGGCGAAGATCACGTCGGCCCCCAGCTGGTGCTGAACCTGCAGGGAGATCTCCGGGGTGAAGCGGTGCCGGCTGCCGTCCAGGTGTGAGGTGAAGGTGACGCCGTCGTCGTCCACCTGGGCCAGCCGGCTCTTCCCGTCGGCCACCACCGCGTCATCGGCCAGACCGGCCACGTCCATGGCCAGCACCTTCTTGAAGCCCACCCCCAGACTCATCACCTGGAAACCGCCGCTGTCGGTGTAGGTCGGGCCCGGCCAGTTCATGAACCGGCCCAGTCCCCCGCCGGCCTCGACGATGTCGGCTCCCGGCTGGAGATACAGGTGGTACGCGTTGGCGAGCACCGCCTGGGCGCCGAGCTCTGCAACCGTTTCCGGCAGCACGGTCTTGACCGTCGCCTTGGTACCGACCACCACGAAGGCCGGTGTCCGGATGCGGCCGTGCGGAGTGGTGATCACACCCGTTCGTCCGGCCCCTCCGGCGACCTGGTCACCGACCTCGAAGGAGAAGCCGGTTCCCGCCGCGGATGATGGGAATGCGCCGCTCACGGGATCGCCGGCGGCGTGTTGCCAGCGTGTCGCGCCACTGAGGTGCGCGTTTCCGTCACAGCTCGCAGCATCAGTCCGGCACACGCCACCACACCTGCCGTCGACGTCCGCAGCACGTGCGGGGTCAACAGTGTCGGTCGACCGCCCGCAGCGCTCAGGTCGCTCAGCTCGTCGGGTGAGATCCCGCCCTCCGGTCCGACCACCAACAGCACCTCGCCGGCCGCGGGCAGCACGATGGCGGCCAGAGCCGTGGTCGCGTCCTCGTGCAGCAGCAGGGCGGTCTCCGCGGTGGCGATCCGCGCCGCCAGTCCACGGGTGTCGACCGGATCGCTGACCTGCGGTGTCCACAGCCGACGGGACTGCTTCGCCGCCTCGCGGACTGTGCTGCGCCAGCGGGCCAGCCCTTTCACACCTCGCTCCCCCGACCACCGTACGACGGATCGGGACGCCTGCCACGGCAGGATCTCGGTGACCCCCACCTCGGTCAGCAGCTCGACCGCCAGCTCACCGCGGTCGCCCTTTGCCAGCGCCTGGGCGACGACGAACCGCACGGCCGGAACGGGCTCCACCAGCTGATCGGTGACCTCGACGGTGAGGCTCTGCTTACCGGTCGTCACGACCAGCCCGGTGACGGCGCGGCCGGTGCCGTCGGCCAGCAGCACCGTCTCGCCCGTACGGATCCGTCGGACGACCGCGGCGTGCCGACCCTCCGGCCCGTCCAGCAGGACGTGCTCTCCCGGTCGTGGCAGCGGGTC
>DATDAP010000171.1:0-2142 GCA_036525335.1 Microlunatus sp.
GGCCGAGGCGAGTGGGGAGAACCTCAACCTGCTGCTGGGGCGGCTGAACCAGATCCGGCGCGAGCACCCGGCGCTGCAGCAGCTGCGCGATCTGACCTTCCACCACGCCCCGCACAGCAACGTGATCGTCTACTCCAAGAAAGCCGGCGAGGACGTGGTGATCACCATTTGCAACCTCGACCCGACCGCGGTCGCGGAGTCGGAGATCGTGCTCGACATGGAGGCCCTCGGGATGACGGCCGGTGACGTCTTCCTGGTGCACGACGAGATCACCGGTCAGTCCTGGCGTTGGGGGCAGCGGGCCTTCGTTCGACTCACCTTCGACGATCCCGCGCACGTCCTGACGGTGGTGCGGCAGGGCGACTCGCCACACCGGCAGCGGACCACCGGCTGATGGATCCGGAGATCACCGACCAGCTGCTGAAGCACGTCTTCGCTGCTCGCTGGTTCGCGGGGAAGGGTCGTCGGGCCGAGATCGGCTCGCTGACCCCGCTGCCCTGGCTCACCGACGTGTCGCAGTGGCCCGCCGTGAGGGTGGAGATCGTCCGGGTGGACTACCCCCCCGCCGAGGATCCCGAGCCCGAGGACGACACCCCGTGGCCGTACGAGCTCTACCAGCTGATCGTCGCCTACCACCACGCCCCGGTTCCGGGGCTGCAGCATGCCGAGATCGGGCGACGGACGATCGATGACCTGGGTCCCGTGATCGCGTACGACGCGGCGCAGGACCCGGCAGCCTGTGCGCTGATCTGGGGTCTGCTGCTGGCCGGTGCCGAGGCCGGTGGTCGTGAGGCCGACGTGTCGTTCCGGCGCACGGCGGTCGACGGACTGGACATCGACGCGACACCGGTTCCGTTCACCGGGCAGCAGTCCAACACCTCGGTGATGTTCGGCGACGTCTCGATGATCAAGTTCTTCCGCCGGATCGAGCTGGGACCCAACCTCGACATCGAGGTGCACGACGCGCTCGCCCGGGGCGGGGTTGACGACGTCGCCCGTCTCTACGGCTGGATCCGGGCCCGCTGGCGGCAGGACGGCACGCCGGTCGAGGCCGATCTCGCGATGGCGGTGGAGAAGCTCGCCCAGGCCGAGGACGGCTGGGGCCTCGCGCTCGACTCGTTGCGAGCCGACGGTGACTTCGCCGCCGACGCCGGCCGGCTCGGTCGCGCGCTCGCCCAGATCCACACCGCTCTCCGCGCAGCCTTTCCGACCGCCGACGTGGACGGGGCCGTCACCGAGACGATCATGAACGGCCGTCTCGCCGTGGCCGCCGAGGTCGCGCCCGCGCTCGACGAGCTGACTCCCGGTCTGCAGGCCGCGTTCGCCAGGGTGGGCGGCGGCAGGCTGGCGACCCAACGGGTGCACGGCGACTTCCACCTGGGCCAGACCCTGAAGACACCGCTGGGCTGGAAGATCATCGACTTCGAGGGAGAGCCGGCCAAGACGATGGCCGAGCGTCTCGTTCCGGACTCGCCCTGGCGGGACGTCGGTGGCATGCTCCGCTCGTTCGCCTACGCCGCGGCGACCGTGCCGGGCCCGAACGCGGCACACTGGCTCGCCTCCGCCCGTGAGGCGTTCCTGACCGCGTACGCTGACGGGCCTCTGAGCGAGTCACAGCTCGCCATCCTGCAGGCCTACGAAGCGGACAAGGCGGTCTACGAGCTCGTCTACGAGGTCCGCAACCGTCCCGACTGGACCGCGATCCCCCTGGGCGCGATCCGCACCCTTGCTGAGTACCAGAGCAACGAAGGAGAACCCGATGGCATTCGACCCCGGCGGTGAGTTGACCGGATGGGACCTGACCGGTTTCCACGAAGGTCACGACACCGAGGCCTGGCGGCGGCTCGGCGCCCACGAGATCACCGTCACCGACAGCGAGCGGGGTCAGATCGCCGGCACACGCTTCGCGGTCTGGGCGCCCAACGCCCAGGCCGTCCGGCTCGTCGGAGACTTCAACTACTGGAACGGCGACTCGTCGGCGATGCACCTGGTGCCGGGTTCCGGTGTCTGGTCGCTGTTCGTCGAGGGGGCGGGCACCGGGACCCTCTACAAGTTCGAGGTGCTCGGTGCCGACGGCGTGTGGCGGCTCAAGGCCGACCCGTTCGCCCAGTTCTGCGAGGCACCGCCCCACAACGCCTCCAT
>DATDAP010000172.1:0-2069 GCA_036525335.1 Microlunatus sp.
GGGGTTGTCAGGGTCATCCTGGACGACTCTGCCGGCCTCGGCCTGGACGGGAGTCTCTGCTCGGGCGACCGCGGACTGGGCCAGGACGGGGGCCGCGATGCTGACACTGAAGAGCAACGCCACACTCGCCGCAAGTCTCGATCTGGCCTGATTCGCTGCCTTCATGGGGCACTCCCTCGAGATGGTGACCTGCGCAAGAATCAAGGGGGACCGACTCGCCTGCCCGCTTCTCGGATTGCGCCCGTGACAGGGGCATGCCCCACGCGCAACATGGCACCGTGCTGGATGCGTGTCAATGGTCGCCGCCAGGTCCAACGCCGGAGCATGGTGCCGACGGCACGAGGGTCGGCGGCTCACGAGAAGCCCCTTCGGGACGACCAGCCGGACGGGAGAAATCTCGACACACCGCGTCCTCGGACGAGTACGGCGGGGCCGGAGCCCTCAGGACGGGTAACCGAACCCGTCGATCGGCGGGTGTGCGCCAGTCCCTCGGTTGGCAACCCTGATCGACAGGTTCCCCTGCCCACGGTGACCAGGCGTGGCCCCCTGGTAACTGTGGCAGGGGGACTCACGAGCAAGTCTCGTGGTGAGGTCTACCGCTCGATCGCCTTGATGATCTCCGGGCGCAGCCGAGATGCCTTGATGACCGCGTCGACGGAACCGACCTCGACGGCACGGTAGATGTCGTGGATGCCGTCAAACTCGGCAGCGACCTCGCCGATCTTCTCCGCCCGGACGGTGGCTCGCACCTCGGCGAGCTCGACGACCAGCTGGCTCCGGTCCGAGCCGGTGGCTTCCCGGATCCGGGCCTCGAGATCGCGGACCCCGGGACTCGCGGCCGCGCGCTTGTCGACCTCGTTGGTGAACACCACGGCCGCGGCGGGGGCTCCGCCGATCACCGAGGCGTACGAACCCTCGAGCGCCAGCACCGTCATGCGCGGGTTGAGCGCCTTGGAGAAGACGACGAAGGCGCCACCGTGGTAGCGCGACACCACGCAGAACACGATCGGACCCTGGAAGTTCACGATGGCGCGGCCGATCTCGGCGCCGTACTCCAGCTGGAGGTTGCGCATGGAGTCGGGCGACCCGTCGAACCCGGACAGGTTGGCGAGCACCACCAGCGGGCGGTTGCCGCTGGCCGCGTTGATGGCCCGCGCCGCCTTCTTGGACGACCGGGGGAAGAGGGTGCCGGCGGTGTAGGTGTCCGGACCGTCGGTGGGAGGGAAACCGCGTCGGCGTACGGGCTTGGACTCGATCCCGAGCATGCACACGGAGTGGCCGCCGATGTACGTGTCCTGGACCACCGCCGTGTCGGCATCGGCCATACCGGCCCAGCGTTCCAGCGTCGGGAGGTCCTGGTCGGCGACGGCACGCATGACGGTGCGGATGTCGAAGGCCTTCTTGCGCTCAGCGTTGGTGTCCGCGGAGAAGATCTCGCCGACGGTGGTGAAGTCGCTGCCCTCGACCTCGTGCGGGTACGACGAGATGTCGCGGTCGGCGGGATCGCTCGTGGCCGCCTGACGCGGTCGGGTCTCGCCGGGCGCCACGTAGGTGTGCTCGTAGTGGGCCATCAGCACGCCGAAGGCACCCGCCAGGTTGGGCGCCCAGTACTGGGCCTGTCCGTTCGGCCCCATCACCCGGTCGTAGCCGCCGATGCCGAAGTTGTCCTCGGCAGAGACGCCGCCGGAGAAGTCGAGCGACTGCTTGCCGGTCAGCACCATCGCGCTGTCCGGCGTCATCACGAGGAT
This sequence comes from Microlunatus sp., assembly GCA_036525335.1. GTDB lineage: Bacteria > Actinomycetota > Actinomycetes > Propionibacteriales > Propionibacteriaceae > Microlunatus. The sequence goes on from DATDAP010000172.1 coordinate 1,749, forward strand.
GCCCTTGGTGTGCATGAGCATCGTGGCCTCGGCGTTCCAGTAGGGCTGCGCACCCACGTTGATGCCGGCCACCACGACGTTGATCTCTCCGCCGTCCTGGGTGAACTCCACGATCCGGCGCAAGGCCGAGGCGACCCAGTCCATGTTCTCGGTGCCGGAGTCCATCGAGATCCGGGCGCCCGCTGAGAGCGCGAACCACTCGACCGGCACCTGCATCCGCTCCGCCAGGTCGCACGCCGCCATGATCCGGCGACACTCGGCCTCGGCGACCGAGCCGAGCGACTTCGTCGGGTCGCCGCAGAGCACGACGCGGGTGACACC
>DATDAP010000173.1:0-3304 GCA_036525335.1 Microlunatus sp.
CGCTACCCCTCTCTCGGCATCGACGGGCTGCTCGCCTCCCTCGACCATCGGCTGCGTTACCTGACCAGCGGGGCGTCGGGAGATCATCGGCACCGCTCGCTGGCGGACGCGATCGCCTGGAGCTACGACCTGCTCGGCCCATCCGACCAGACCCTGATCGGTGCCGTGTCGGTGTTCGCCTCCTGGTTCGACGTCGACGCCGCCGCGGCCATTGCCGAGGCGTCCCTCACCCGGTCCGACGTCGCCGACACCCTCGCCCGGCTGGCCGATCACCACCTGGTGGTGGTGGCGCCCGGACAACCGACCCGCTATCGGGTGCTGGAGACGATCCGGCAGTACGCCGACGACCGGCTCAGCGACACGGCACAGAACGAGACGCGCGCCCGGCACCGGGCCTGGTGCCGGGCCCGACTACGCGTCCTCTCGGGGGAGTCGCACGACGACACCTGGTGCCGGCACCTCGACCAGGCGGCCGACGACGTCCGGGCGGCGATCGGTTGGGCCGCTGAGCACCGGATCGATGCGGCCGTCGTTGACCTGGCCGAACCGCTGGCTCAGCTGCTGCTGTTGCGCGGCCAGCTGGCGGAGGCGCAGCGCCGGTACGAGCAGGCCGCCAGGCACGCGCTCGCCGGGCAGGACCGCGTCCGTCTGCTGCGGCTCGCGGCCGGCGCCGCCGCAGCCCGGGTGACCGGCAACGACACCCTCCGGCTGCTCGACGAGGCGACCACCGCGGCACTGGCGACCGGGGACCGCGACGGTGCGGCCGCGGCCCGGGCCTGGATGGTGATCTACCTGAACATGATGTCGGGCATCATGGCCGTCCGGCCGACGGCCGAGGAGGGTGCTCGGTGGCTCGCCGACGCACGCCGGTACGCGACGGGCTCGCCGGCAGTCGAGGCCGCGATCGGGGTGGCCTTCGCCTCGGGGTTGCCCGACACGGACCCGGACAGCACCGAGCTCGCCACCCGGGCGCGGGTGCTGGCCCGCGATGCGCAGGAGCCCCTGGTCGAGAGCGTCGCCCTCGATCAGCTGTGCGCCGTCTTCCTCGCCCGGGGCGATCTCGGCGGGGCGATCGAGGTCGTCCGCCGCCGCGGAGAGGTCCTCGAGCCGCTGCCGCTGGACGCGTCGACGGCGTACCAGTTCAACGACTTCCTGCTGATGGCCGCCGAGATCCATCTCGCCGCCGGCGACCTGACCGAGGCCGGCCGCTACGCCGACCGGCTCGCCGGTCTGGCCACCTATCGCGAGCAGTCCCATCTCGCCACCTCCCGGCGGATCAAGGTGGACGCGATGGCCGGCGACCTGGACCGGGCGGCCGAACAGGGCGAGCAGTTCCTGGCCGCCTGGGAACGTGCCGGACGGCCGATCGCCGGGACCCTCAACGTGACCACGTACGCGCTCGCCATGGTGCACGCGCTGCGGGGCGACGACGAAGCCCGCCACACGTGGACCGAGGTCACCCTCGCCCTGACGGCCGACCCGGAGCGGCTGCACGGCTGTCGCACCGGTTTCGCCCCGACCTTCGACGGGCTCGTCGCCCTCGATCGCGACCAGCCGGAGGTCGCGCTGGCTCGGCTGTCGGCCGACGTCGACGACCGAGAGGTGTGGGGCGCCTGGATCATGGGGCTGTGGCGGCCCTGGTACGCCGCCCTGTGGGTGGAGGCCGCCGTCCTCGCCGGTCATCCAGACGTCGCCGACCGGCTCCGACGCGGGGCGGCCGCCACCCGGGAGAACCCGATCGCGGCCGCCATCGTCCGACGGGCGGACGCGTGCTCCCGCGGTGACCACACCGACGTGGCGACGTTCCCTGGAACGTTCGCTGCGCTCGGCTGCCACTACCAGGAACGCCGCAGCGAGCAGCTGCTCCGCAAGCTCGCCGCGCCGCCGCGCTGACCCCGTCCGCGTTCTCTTCAGGCTGCGCGCTCGCAGACGGCATCCGCACCAGAAGTCGGTAATCGGTAGCCGATCTCGGTACCACCTACCGATGTGGGACGCCCTCCCGGACCCGAGCATGGTCGTAGTGATCACGTTCGCCCACCTCTACCTCACCAGGAGCAGCTCCCATGTCCACACCCACGCCCCACCACCCCCTCCCACGTCCGGCACGTCGAGCACTCGTGGGCCTGGCGGCCGCTGCCCTGCTCGCCGTGGGACTCGGCGGCACCGCGGTGGTGGCAGCCGCCGACGACGTCGCGCCCGCCCGCCCCGAACCCACGATGACCGCCCTCGCCCCGACTCACGCCCCGACCGCGGCGCCGACGCTCGGCGAGCGCTTCGCGCGCACCGAGCTGTTCTTCGGCACCGAGAAGGCCGGTCCGGACGTGACCGATGCCCAGTTCCGGGCGTTCGTCAACCGCGTGGTGACTCCGCGGTTCCCCGACGGGCTCACGCAGTACGACGCGCTCGGTCAGTTCCGCGACTCCTCGGGCCAGATCGTCAAGGAGCGCTCAAAGGTGATCATCCTGCTCTACCCGGTGGGGGACGCCGAGCGCAGCTCGGTCGAGATCGAGGAGATCCGTGACGTCTACGAGGACGCCTTCGACCAGGAGTCGGTGCTCCGAGCCGACAGCGTGGATCTGGTCTCCTTCTAGTGATTCGCTCGCGCGGTGCCGACGCCATCAGTCGGAGATCACCTCACCGCTGAGTGCGCTGGCCGCTCAGGCCGGAACGACGAGGGTTTGATTCAACAGGCGGTCGGCCTGGCGGACGATCGCGGTCCGATCACCGACTCTCGTCGGGCGGCAGGCGACCTCGAGAAGGAACTGCTGCAGCACCAGGGCCTGGTTGATCAGTGACAACAGGGAACGCTCGTCATCTGCAGCCGCGCAGAGCGAGAGGGCGAGATCGTGGGCGCTCGGATACCACGACCGGTCGGCATGGCGTGGATCGAGCTCGGCGAGTGCCTGAAGCCACAGGCGTCTCGTCTCGGCAGCGGTGGTGGTCATGTCCTCGTCGGCCGATCCGTTCATGAGTGTCCCTCTCGTCCCTGATCTTGTCGGGCCATCAGTGTGTGGGCGCGCACGGTGACGCGGCTGAATCTGGCGGTCTCGCGGTCCGGCTGCGGGTGAGGACGTGGCGTCCCCACCCGCGTGGCCAGTCAGGCACTCGGAGTCAGGGCCTCGGCTCAACTCGGGGCGTCGCCGAAGTCGTCGATCGCAAGACGCTCGCCACCGCGGCGGGCCGACTCCAACGCATACACCCCGGGAAGCGTGTACCGCGCGGCCTGCCACGCGTTCACCGGCGGCAGCGTGCCAGTGTTGACCGCGGTGACGAAGTCGTCGGCGAGGAAGTGGTGGGCGCCCTC
>DATDAP010000174.1:0-7126 GCA_036525335.1 Microlunatus sp.
CGCGAGCATCTTCTCGACCTCGTCCAGGCTGAGCGGCACCGGCTGGTTGGAGTGTCCGACGAAGCCGGTCACCGACGGTGTGTGCCGCACGGTCGACCAGGACTCGTCGGTGAGCTCCATCCGGACCAGCACGTAGCCGGGAAGCACGGTCCGCTTGATCTGCTTGCGCTGACCGTTGCGGATCTCGGTCACCTCTTCGGTGGGCACCACGATCTCGAAGATGAAGTCCTCCATGTTGAGGGAGGACACCCGGTTCTCGAGGTTCTGCAGCACCCGGTTCTCCATCCCGGAGTAGGTGTGCACCACGTACCAGTCGCCGAACTTGCTGTGCAGCTCCTCGTGGAACTTCGCCAGCGCCTCGTCGGCCGGGTCGACTTCGTCGCTGTCCTCGGACTCCTCGTCTCCGACCTCTTCCTCGGGCTCGGGCGCACCGAGATCGATGTCGAAGTCGTCCTCGGCGGTCTCGGGCTCGGTCTCGGCGCCGGCGAAGTCGAGGTTGATGTCGACGTCGTCGGAGCGCTCGGAAGTGAAGTCGGACCCGAGATCGATGTCGAAGTCGTCGCCGGAGTCGGAGCTGATGTCAGAGCCGGCGTCGGTCGAGCTCGGCTCCTCCACCGGGGTCACCGAGCCCTCCGACTCATCAGCCGCGGGGCGCGGCGGTTCGGCCGAAAAGGTCTCAGACACGTGTGTTTCTCCAGTACTTGCTAGTGATGTGGCAGGTGGTCAGGCGAAGATCCGGAAGACCGCAGCACCGATGCCCAGGTCGAGCAGGCTGACGTACGCGATGATGAACAGGACGAAGATCAGCACGACCACGAAGTAGTTGGCCAGCTGCGGGCCGGTCGGGTAGACCACCTTGCGCAGCTCGGCCACCGACTGCTTGACGAACATGACCGGCCCGGTCCGCTGATGCTCGACGGCGTCCCGCTTCTGCTTCGGGGTCGCTTTGTCCTTCTTGACGCGGCCACCGCTCCCGGCGACCTCGGTCTCGCTGCCCTTGGACGAGCGGGAGGCGCGCCCGGCAGGAACCAGCTCGCGATCATCATCATCCTGCGACTGGTCGCCTTCGGGCTCGTCGCCCGCGGCGTCGTCGACGTCCGGTGCCGGATCCTCGGGCTCGCCGGGGGTGGCAGAGGTGTCCGGCTCATCCGCCGGGTCCACCTTGTCGCGGTCTGCCACGTCTTCGCCCTTCTACGGTCGTTGTCTTCGCCCGCCCTCCGGGGCGTCGAGGACGGCCCCGGACGGGCGGATCTGCAGGGCAAGAGGGACTTGAACCCCCAACCTTCGGTTTTGGAGACCGATGCTCTGCCAGTTGAGCTATTGCCCTTCGGCGCCGGAGCCCTGGCTCGATCCGACCCCAACCAACCTAGCGGCTGGTTGAGGGCGCACCACAGTCTGGGTGACCGGCACCAAGAGCCAGAGTGTAGTCGGCTCCGGCGCGACCGTCGAACCGCAACGGTCCCCGGCGGGCTCCGACCCGCCCGGGCCGGCGTCAGCCTGCGGCGAGACGCTGCTCCGTGACCGCGAGCAGGACGCAGGTGCACAGGCCCTCGATGGCTGCCGCCACGTCGTCGGGCGACGGGAAGGTCGGCGCGATCCGGATGTTGCGATCCCGCGGGTCCTTCCCGTACGGGAACGCGGCGCCGGCTCCGGTCATCGCGATGCCGGCCTCCTTGGCCAGGGCGACCACCCGGGTCGCACACCCGTCCGGAACATCGAGGCTGATGAAGTAGCCGCCCTCCGGCCGGGTCCAGGTGGCCACGGCGTGCTCGCCGAGCCGCGCCTCGAGGATGGTCTCCACCTGCTCGAACTTCGGCTCGATGATCGCCCGGTGCTTCCGCATCAGCTCCCGGACGCCGTCGGCGCTGCCGAGGTGCCGGGCGTGCCGCAGGTGGTTGACCTTGTCGGGGCCGATCGTCCGTTTGCCGAGATGCTTCAGGTACCAGGACACGTTGTCCGGCGAACCCGCGAAGAACGAGACCCCCGCGCCGGCGAACGTGATCTTCGAGGTCGACGCGAACACGAAGACCCGGTTCGGGTTCCCGGCCTCGGCCGCCAGACCGAGCACGTCCAGCGCTGGGTGCTCGGCATCGGTGAGGTGGTGGACGGCGTACGCGTTGTCCCAGAAGATCCGGAAGTCAGCAGCGGCGGCCGGCATCGAGACCAGCTCGCGGGTGACCTCCTCGGTGTAGACGGAACCGGTCGGGTTGGCGTACGTGGGGACGATCCAGATGCCCCGGACACTCGCGTCGTTCGCCAGCCGCTCCCGGATCGCCTCGAGGTCGGGGCCGTCGGGTCCCAACGCGACGGGCTCCATGGTGATGCCGTACTGCTCGCAGAGGGCGAAGTGGCGGTCGTAGCCGGGCACCGGACACAGGAACGTGATCGGCTGGTTGACCCACGGCCCGGCCGAGTCGACGGTGCCCTTGAGCAGGGAGAACACCAGGGTGTCGTGCATGACGCCCAGGCTGGCGTTGTCGCCGGCCACCAGCTGCGCGACCGGCACGTTGAGCAGCTCGGCGAAGATCTCGCGGATCTCCGGCAGCCCCTGACCACCACCATAGTTACGGGTGTCGGTGCCGTCGACGGCCTTGTACTCCCCCGCGCCGGGCAAGGTCAGCAGCGCGTTGGAGAGATCGAGCTGGGCCGGAGCCGGCTTGCCCCGGGTGAGGTCGAGCTTCAGTCCCTGGGCCGTCAGAGCGGCGTACGCGGTGGTGTGTGTGCCGTGCAGGGCGGCGAGAGCGTCGGGACTGAGATCGGACAGGCTCATGGCGGGTTCCTCGGTCGATGGGCGGATCTGGCCGCCTCGGAGTCTAGGGGCCCGAGCCCGCCGGGGCCCGGGGCGTCCCCGTCCGTACTGCCTGCGAGGAGTGGAAGCGAGTGATCCCGTCGCGAGCGGCCGCGCAGCGGAGGGCCCGGTTCTGTCTGGACCGAGGAGCGCGCAAACACGCGCTCTTCCGTTTGCTCGCGACGAGGGAAGACGGAACCAACCGGCCCGCAGCGGAGCAGAGAGTGACGACCAACCCCGTCGCGAGCGGCCGCGCAGCGGAGGGCCCGGTTCTGTCTGGACCGAGGAGCGCGCAAACAGGCTCTTCCGTTTGCTCGCGACGAGGGAAGACGGAACCAACCGGCCCGCAGCGGAGCAGAGAGTGACGACCAACACAGCGATGCGCGGCCAGGCGCGACCCCCCGCACACTGACCGCGCCCACTCGCTGAACGCGACACCTCCCCAGACCTGGGAGGATCAAGTCACCGTGTCCGACCCGGCTTTGCCGCTGTCCGACAGTTTCGATGAACGAGTAAGGCGAGCCTAACCTACTTCGTCCGACATGGTCAACCATCATGGTCACTTCTTTTTCACGGGTCCCGAAGCGTGTGCGGAATGTGGCGTGCGCCACTACCGTCGACCGCATGAACTCCAGCATCGCCTGTTGGCTGACCGACCGCGCCGCCTCGGACCCGAGGCTGCCCGCCATCAAGCAGGGCGAGCGCATCCTCAGCTACGCCGATCTCGACGGAGCCGCAGCGCGCTGCGCCACCCTGCTCGCCGACCGGGGGGTGAACGAAGGCGACCGGGTCGCACTGATCATGCCCAACGTGGCGTACTTCCCGATCGCCTACTACGCCATCCTGCGACTCGGTGCGGTCGTCGTCCCGATGAACCCCCTGCTCAAGGCGGGTGAGGTCTCGTACGCCTGGAACGACGCCGGGGTGAAGGTGGCGGTGGTCTTCGCCCTGTTCGCAGAAGAAGCGGGCAAGGCCGCCGACGTCACCGGCACGGACGTCGTGGTGGTCACCCCGGGTGAGTTCGAGCGGACGCTGGCCGGCACCGCGGCGCACGAGGACGGTCCGGTCGTCCGCGCCGCCGGCGACACGGCCGTCATCCTCTACACCTCCGGCACCACTGGATCGCCGAAGGGTGCCGAGCTGACGCACGACAACCTGGGCAGCAACGTCCGGACCGACCTGGCCACGCTGATGCCGCTCTCCCCCGGCGACGTGGTGTTCGGCGGGCTGCCCCTGTTCCACTCCTTCGGTCAGACCTGCGGGCTGAACGCGGCGATCGCCGGCGGTGCCTGTCTCACTCTGCTGCCGAAGTTCGACGGCGAGGAGGCGCTGCGGATCGTGGCCGAGGACCGGGTGACCGTGTTCCTGGGGGTCCCGACCATGTACATGGCGCTGCTCGCGGTGCCCGACCCGGGCCGGTTCGACACCAGCCGGCTCAAGCTCGCCGCCTCCGGCGGGGCGTCGCTGCCGGTGGAGGTGCTGTACGAGGTGCAGCGGCGGTTCGGGTTCCAGCTGCTCGAAGGATACGGGTTGTCGGAGACCTCGCCGATCGCCTCCTTCAATCACCCGGACCGGCCGGTCAAGCCCGGGTCGGTGGGCATCCCGATCGCCGGTGTCGAGTTCCAGCTGTGGGGTCCCGACGACACCGAGGTGGCCGCCGGCGAGGTGGGCGAGATCGTCATCCGGGGCGAGAACGTGATGAAGGGCTACTGGAACAAGCCCGAGGCCACCGCCGAGGCGATGCGAGCGGGCTGGTTCCACAGCGGAGATCTGGCCACCCGGGACGATGACGGCTTCTACTTCATCGTCGACCGCAAGAAGGACATGATCATCCGCAACGGGATGAACGTGTACCCGCGCGAGGTCGAAGAGGTCCTCTACACCCACCCGGCAGTGGCCGAGGCTGCGGTGTTCGGGGTGCCGGATGCTTTGCACGGTGAGGAGATCGCCTGTTTGCTCACGCTCAAGGAGGGCGCGGGGGCCACCGAGGACGAGATCCGCGACTTCGTGGCCAGCAAGATCGCGGTCTACAAGTACCCCCGGATCGTCCGCTTCGGCGCCCTGCCCAAGGGCCCGACCGGGAAGATCCTCAAACGGGAGATCAAGATCGAGGTCTAGCGTTCCTGGGTCGCTAGGACTATGCGCTCGGCACGCAGCACGATCACCAGTGCAGCATGGACGAGGCGTCGCCGAGTCGCTATCCGGGCGGCGCCTCGTCATGCCCCTTTGACACGGTCACCACGAATCAGCGAGTGATGGTGGTGCCGGCGAACACTGCCCGCTCATGCCGCCAGTTGTCGATGCCGACCTCGAGCAAGACGTCGTCACGCGCCCCCTCCGACAGCACGAACCCCACTCTGTACGGATACGAGACCTCCCCCGGCGGAACGTGCTGCACGATCACCTGCTCGGCGTGGCCGTGCGTGGCCACGTACGCGCTGGCGGTCGTGAGGTCTGGGCCGAAGCGGAGCCGCGTGGTCAGCGCGACTCTGACCTGATGGTCGGAGTCGTTGCGTAGGACGATCGTGAGCTCGCTGCACGGATCACCGACCCGTGCGTTCGGGGCGTCCACCGTCGTCGAAGCCAGCAGCGTGGTGTGTTCGACCTCGACGACCTCGACAGCCACCCCATCCCTCCAGCTGAAGCTCTCGGTGAACGTGGCCGGTCGTCTGCCGACCTCGGTTGAGCCGCCAGCTTCCCGAGCATGCGGTTGGCTGCGAGTATCGCCTCCGCGGAAATCCAGCGGGCACCGTTTCGGTAGCCGGCGTCCCACTCACACTGGGTGAGCTAGTGGTTGCGGCCGGAAGTTCGTCAAGGGACTTCGGTGTCCAGGTGTGTGCATCGCCAGGCCGACGAGGGAGGGATGCCGAGTCGCATCGCGACCGAGGAGAACGCAGCGAGGTGCGTGCTGGGCGCCGGAGACCCCGACGAACTTGTGGCCGTGACCACTAGCGCCGACAGCGAGCGCTGCCGGAGTCGAAGACCGGCAGTTCGTGGTCGTGGCTCGCGACCCCGTAGGTATCCTCCCAGGTCGAGGCAGCCCCGAACAGATCGGCCGCGATCGAGCTGCGCCGTTGGGCTGCGGCGAGACTGGCTGCCGCCCGGCGCAGATTCGACCCTTGGTAAAGGGAGTGCTCGAAGTTGCGCACCTGCACGGCGAGACGGAGCTGCTCACCGGCCATCGCCCAGCGACCCACCAGATCGTCGTCGGTGCTTCTGAACGCTCCAAGGCGAACTGGCCCACCAGCTCCGCCGCCAAAACGGGACTTCCCCGCTCCGCCCAGCCCGCAGAGCGTCACCAACCGCGATTCGCCGGTGAGGAGCTGCCTGAGCTGGGCCAGCTCATCCTGGCGGCCGACAATGACGTGAGCCAGCCGGGGATCTCTGTACCGAGCCGATCCGTTGCGGACGGCGCCTCGGGCGTCGCCTCGCCCCTTCAGCGGGACTTCATCAGTCGCTGGACCACACCGTAGCCTCAGGGCCGCCTACTCGGCGATCACCACGTAATCGGTGGCGACGGCGAGGTCGACGATCATCTCGCTCAGCTGTTCCCAGGCCGCGGCCGTCTCGGGATGCTGCTCATCGAACCGATCGTTCTCCTCCTGCGAGGCGTGTCCCTCATCCGGATACAAGCGATCGCGTGCCTCCGGGCTGTCGATCTCGAAGATCATCAGGTACTCACCGGACCGCGGCCCGCGCTCGCCCTTCAGCACCCGGGTTCGCCATCCCTCCGGCTGGGCCGACGTGACGACCACCGCCGCCGCCCGTTCGAACTGTTCGGGGTCCGTCCCCGGCTTCAGCTCGATCTCATGGACACCCAGTACACGCGCCATCGTTCCTCCGACTGGTCGACCGACTTCTCATGATTGACTTGCAACTCCCGTGGGCACCAGGGACCATCGGGCAACCGTCCGGGCACAGAATCCGTCACTGCAGAGTCGATCAGAAATCGAAAAGCAGGGGCTGACTCACCAGGGCTACCGTCGGCCCGGGATGCCCGAATACGCCGAGGACGGCAAGCAACCTGACCAGCGCCGAAGCGCATGCGGTCCGCCGCACCGCCCGCGCGCGGCCCGGGGACGCAGAGTGCTGGATCGTCTCCGTCGTCGGAGATCGGCCAGCGCCACAATCGGGAGCACGACCCTAGCGCCGCAGCACCGCCACCGCGCTGTGCGGCGCGAGCCGGACCGAGCCGTGAGTCAGCCTCGACTCCCCCACCGTCAGCAGCTCCTCGCCGACCCCGTCGAGGTCGACCTTCACCTCGTTGCCGCGGAAGTTGATCACCAGGGCCACCGCGCCACGCTCGACCAGCAACCAGCCCTCCTCGTCGTTCGAGGT
>DATDAP010000175.1:0-11651 GCA_036525335.1 Microlunatus sp.
CATCTGGACCATGATGCGGGACTCTCCGCTCTGGTCACCGAACACCGACCCCGTGGTCCCGAAGCTCGCAGCCGCCGCCAAGCTCGGCGTGACGTGGCAGATGGCGTTCCTGTACGCCGTCACCTTCGGCGGCTTCGTGGCCTTCTCCACCTACCTGCCGACCTACCTCAAGGACGTGTACGACTTCGACCTCACCGGAGCCGGCACCCGGACTGCCGGCTTCGCCATCGCCGCCGTGATCGCCCGCCCCGTCGGTGGGATCGTGTCCGACAGGGTCGGGCCGCGGGCGGTGATGATCGTCTCGCTGGCCGGCGCCGCGGTGATGGCCATCGTGATCGCTCTGAAGCTTCCGCCGGAGATCCCGGCCGGGATCGCCTTCGTGTTGATGGCGGTGTTCCTCGGTCTGGGCACGGGGGCGACCTTCGCCTGGGTGGCCCAGCTCGCCCCGCCGGCGAAGGTCGGCACCGTCACCGGCATCGTCGGTGCGGCCGGCGGACTCGGCGGCTACTTCCCGCCGCTCGTGATGGGAGCGACCTACGACGAGCAGAACCACAGCTACACGATCGGTCTGATCCTGCTCAGCCTCACGGCCGTGGTCACGCTGGCCTACACGGTGTTCGGGATCAAGAAGAAGACCACCTGACATCGACGTGGAAGCTCGTCAAGGAACACCGCAGGCTCCCGGACGACCCTCGATGTGGGGTTGCTCGTCATCGACATCGATGGCGAGCTCCCGTTGATGACGGGCCTACCATCAAGGCGTGCGCATCGTGGCGCTGTGCCTCAGTCTCACCCTCCTCGTGCTGGCCGCCTGCACCTGGTCCGGCACCGAGCCCGGGCTGCTCCAGCAACGCGGAGCCTCCACGGGAACAAGCTCTCCCGCCGCTCCCGCTCCGACGAACCCCAAGCTTCCGGTGGCCGGCGAGACGACCTGGACCACCGCCGAGGGTCAGCAGGTGACCTCCCGGATCGCAGTCCACGCGGTCCGCCGCGGCCAAGGTCTGACCGTGCTCGACTGGTCGGTGACTCCCCTGTCGGCGCCGGATCGGCAGACCGGCGACGAGGTGCCACCCGGTTTCGACCTCGGCCTGGACCGCACTTCCACCGGCGGAATCAACATCGTGCTGATCGATCCGCGGAAGAAGAAGGTCTACCGCCCGCTGAGTCACCACAGCCGGGAGCAGACCTACCGATGTCTGTGCACCCCGATCTGGTCCGCCCAGGCGACCCTTCACATCGGCGAGACGCGGCTCCTGCAGGTGGCCTACCCGGCGCTGCCCACGTCGGTGCGGTTCGTCGATGTGGTCGCCGCGACGCTGCCCCCGTTCGGCCACCTGCCGGTCAGTCCGGAGGCCTTCGCGCCGACCGCCACCCACCCGGCCGACCTCACCCGCCCGCCGGAACCCACCGAGCCGCTGACCGCACCCCAGTACTTCCAGACCGACGACGGCGCCGCCACCCGACGGACGGCGACGCTGCGCGTGGATGAGGTGCTCGCGGGCGCCGACTCGACGACCGTCCGGTGGACCCTGCGGTCGATGAGTGGGCAGCGAGCGTTCCTGGTGGTGCCGCTGGGTCCCCCGCTGGTGGCGGTCGCGCCACCGGAGGACCCCATCCTCAGCACCAACGCCGCCAGTGGGCCCACCCTCAACCCGGCGAACGGGCGGGCCATGGCCGCCCGCTGGATGACCGGCGGTTTCGAGGACCGGCCGTTCCTCGAGTGCCTGTGCACCAACCTCGACTTCTGGGCGATCGGCCTGCGCAGCGCCGGTGGCTCCGCCCAGCTGGTCACCACCTACCCGGCCCTCCCCCGAGGGGTCAACCGGGTCGACATCGTGTTGCCCGGAACAGCCAACCTGACCGGTCTCGTCGTGACCCCCGCACCGGACGGATCCATCCGCGTCGGTCCGCCGGCGCGCACGCCGACCGAGCTGTGGACGTACGACGAGAAGCGGCCGCCCGCGGGTTGGGCGACTGATCGGTGGCCGACCCCACTCCCCGATCCCGCTCAGCTGGCCGACTACGACCGCGTGGTCAACCGGCTGACCACGCTCGGCGACTGACCATCAGCGGCCGAGCACCAGAGCACCGGTCCCGGCCAGCAGACACAGCGGGACGAGCGCGGCGCCGAAGCCGGCGAACCGCAGCCAGGACACCTGCAGCCCGGCCGCCCGGCAGCGACCCGCCCACAGCAGCGTCGCCAGACTCGCCCACGGCGTGATCAGCGGTCCGGCGTTCACCCCGACCAGCAGCGCAGCCAGCCGTACGGGTGAGTCCAGGGCGGACGGCTCCACCGCCAGGTACGCAGGCAGGTTGTTCGCGACGTTGGCGGCCACAGCGGAGACCCCCGCCAACCGCAGCAGGTCGATCCAGCCGCCCCCCTGCCCGACCAGCTCATCGACCAGGGTGGACATACCGTACGCGTGCGCGATCTCCACCAGCACGAACAAGACGCCCACGCCGAGGACCAGGGGCCACGGCAGCAGCCGCCAGCCGAGCAGCCGCGGCCGCCGCATCAGACACGCGACGACCAGCACGAGAGCGCCGATCGCCGCCGCGGCGGTCACGTCGGCCCCGAGCACGAATGCCGGGCCGAGTCCGGCGCAGACCAGGCCGGCGACGATCAGCAGTCCCCGATCGTCGACCCGGAACGGCGTCGGCACCTCGTAGCGTCCCCGCAGCCGTCGCCGGAACACCACCCCCAGCAGCACGACCGTCACCAGCCACACCGCCAGAGAAGGTGCCCACATCAGCGGCGTGAACGCCACCCCCGCAGGCCTCAGCCGTGCGTACGCGAGCAGGTTGGTCAGGTTGGACACCGGCAGGATCAGCGAGGCCGTGTTGGCCAACCAGACCGCGGTGTACGCGAACAGCTCCTGGCCGAGTCCCAGCCGACGGGCCAGCACCAGCACCACCGGCGTCAGCAGCACCGCGGTCGTGTCCAGGGACAGCACCGCGGTCGCGACCGTGGCCACCAGCACCACCAGCAGCCACAGGCCCAGCACCGACCCGCGGCCCAACACCGCCGCCCAGCGGGCGATGATCGCGAACAGACCGATGCCGTCCGCCAGTTCGGCCACCACCGTGATCGCCACCAGGAAGACGAGGATCGGGCCGACCCGCTGGGCGAGGTCGACGAAGTCCGCCAGGTGCACCAGCCGACCGTAGTCCTGGCCAGGATGTGTCCCGGGTCACGATAGTAAAAGTTGACCTGACCATAACCCGGGGCGTAGGCTCGCATCATCGACTTAAAGTCAGGCTAACCAGAAGTCGAGTGACCAGCGGTCCACGAGTTCCAGGAGCCACCCCATGACCGATCAGGGCATCGAGCTCGCCGTCTCGACGGTGATCTTCGCCCTCCGGCCCCATCCGAGCAACGGCGAGACCACCCTGTGGCTGCCGTTGGTGCGTCGGATCCGTCAGCCGCACGAGGGCCGCTGGGCCCTGCCGGGCGGACCGCTGCTGCCCGACGAGGATCTTGCGGCCAGCGCCCGGCACACCCTCGAACGCACCACGGGGCTGACCTCGAGCTACCTCGAGCAGCTGTACTCCTTCGGCGCGATGGAACGCTCGCCGGAGCGAGTGGTCTCGATCGTCTACTGGGCCCTGGTCCGCTCCGACGAGGTGGCCCGAGCGGTGGACGGCGAGAACGTCCAGTGGTTCGTCGCCGACGAGATCCCCGAGCTCGCCTTCGACCACAACGGGATCGTGCAGTACGCGCTCAACCGACTGCGGGCCAAGATCACCTACTCCCCCATCGCCCGGTTCTTCCTTCGCCCGGAGTTCGCCCTGGCCGAGCTCCGCGCCGTTCACGAGGCGGTGCTGCGCAAGCGGATCGACCCCGCGAACTTCCGGCGCCAGGCCCTGGCCACCAAGACGCTGGTCCCCACCGGCAACCAGCTGACCGGCACCAGCCACCGCCCACCCGCCCTGTACCGCTTCCAGGTCACGCCCGAGAGGCTCCGCCCATGACCATGTTCGATGGTCGCGCTCCGCGCTCCGCGGTCCAGAGCTCCGCAGTGTCTCGCTCGTTCGTCACGATTCCGAACGACGAAGAACGTGTCGTTCAGGATCGCTCCTGCACTCCCGAGAGGCTCCGCTCATGACCATCACCTTCTCCGTCAACGACGTCATCACGGCCGCCCCGAGCGCCAGCTGTGACGCCGATCTGGCGCGCGGGCCGTGGGACTTCGACCTGGCCCCCGGCTACGGCCCTGGTGCCTCCGAGCTCGACGTCATCCCCGAGCCGGTCACCCGACCCGGGCAGCTGCCGACCGCGTACCAGCGGATGAGTGACGACGAGCTGCACGCCCGGATCCGTACGGCCAAGGAGACGCTCGGCAGCGATCTCGTGATCTTGGGCCACTTCTACCAGCGCGATGAGGTGGTGCAGTACGCCGACTTCGTCGGGGACTCCTTCCAGCTGGCCAACGCGGCGCTGACCCGACCCGAGGCCAACACGATCGTGTTCTGCGGGGTGCACTTCATGGCCGAGACCGCCGACATCCTGGCCCGCCCCGACCAGCACGTCATCCTGCCCAACCTGGCCGCCGGCTGCTCGATGGCCGACATGGCCGACGAGGACTCCGTCGAGGCCGCCTGGGAGGACCTGATGGAGCTGTACGCCGACGAGTCCGGTCCGGACGGTCTCGGGGCCGACGGTCTGGCCTCGGTCATCCCGGTCACCTACATGAACTCCTCGGCCGCGCTCAAGGCGTTCTGCGGTCGGCACGGTGGCATCGTCTGCACCTCGTCGAACGCCGCCACCGTTTTGGAGTGGGCCTTCGCCCGGGGCAAGAGGGTGCTGTTCTTCCCCGACCAGCACCTGGGCCGCAACACCGCCAAGGCGATGGGCGTACCGCTGGGGCAGATGCCGATGTGGAACCCGCGCAAGCCGCTCGGCGGCAACACCGAGGCGGAGCTGCAGGACGCGAAGGTGATCTTGTGGCACGGGTTCTGCTCGGTGCACAAGCGCTTCAACGTGGGGCAGATCGAGCAGGCCCGGGCCGAGTTCCCGGGCTGCCAGGTGATCGTGCACCCGGAGTGCCCGATGCCGGTGGTCGACGCCGCCGACGCCGCCGGTTCCACCGACGCGATCCGCAAGTTCGTGGCCGCGGCGCAGCCCGGTGATGTGATCGCCATCGGCACCGAGGTCAACCTGGTCAACCGGCTGGCGGCGGAGAACCCGGACAAGACGATCTTCTGCCTGGATCCGGTGATCTGCCCCTGCTCGACCATGTACCGGATCCATCCGGGCTACCTGGCCTGGACGCTGGACGGTCTCGTCGAGGGTGAGATCCGCAACGAGATCGTGGTCGCCGACGAGGTGGCCGTCCCCGCCAAGGTGGCGCTCGAGCGGATGCTCGCGGCCCTGCCCCGCTGACCGACTCACCCCGCTGACCGGCCACACCCAGATCCCAGAAGGGACGCAGCATGCGCGTGATCATCATCGGTTCCGGTGTCGCAGGACTGACCGCTGCTCTTGATCTTGCTCCGCACCACGACGTGTTGGTGCTGACCAAGGCCGACGCCTCGGAGAGCAACACCCGGTACGCCCAGGGTGGCGTCGCGGTCGTGACCTCGACCGAGGACTCCCCGGCCAGCCACGTGGCCGACACCCTGGTGGCCGGCGCCGGACTGAGCGACGTCGACGCGGCGACCGTGCTGTGCGAGGGCGGCCCGGCCGCGGTGCGTGAGCTCGCCCAGCGTGGCGTCGACTTCGACACCACCGCCGACGGCCGCCTCGGGCTGGGTCTGGAGGCCGCACACGAGCACCCCCGGATCCTGCACGTGCACGGCGATGCCACCGGCGAGGCGATCTCGACCGCGCTGTTGCAGCGGGTGGCCGAGGCGGGCATCCCGCTGCGGGCCCGGACCACGGTCGTCGACATCGAGCTGGACGGTGGCCGGGCGGTCGGGGTACGGCTGCTGGACGGCACGGCGCTGCCCGCCGACGCCGTGATCCTCGCCACCGGCGGCGCCGGCCAACTCTATCGGTACACGACGAACCCCGAGGTCGCCACCGGCGACGGGGTCGCCCTCGCGCTGCGCGCCGGAGCGGTCGTGGCGGACCTGGAGTTCTACCAGTTCCACCCGACCTCGCTGGCTGCGTCGGGCAACTTCCTGATCTCCGAGGCGGTCCGTGGAGAAGGAGCCACACTGATCGACGCCGACGGCCGGCGGTTCATGCTCGACGTCCACCCCGCCGCCGAGCTGGCACCGCGCGACGTGGTGGCCCGCGGCATCGCCGACCAGATGCTGCGCCAGCACGGCGCCCCGGTGCGGTTGGACGCCACCCACCTCGGAGGTGCGTTCCTGGCTCGACGGTTCCCCACCATCGACGCCAGCTGCCGACGGCGGGGCTTCGCCTGGGACGTCGATCCGATCCCGGTCACCCCGGCCGCGCACTACTGGATGGGTGGGGTCCGTACCGACGTCTGGGGCCTTACCTCGGTGCCCGGTCTGTACGCGGTCGGCGAGGTCGCCTGCACGGGTCTGCACGGAGCCAACCGGCTGGCCTCCAACTCGCTGCTCGAGGGTCTGGTCTACGGCGGGCGGGTGGCCGACCAACTGAACTCCGAGTTGTCAGATCCTGTGGTCGCCGGAGCCACCGTGGGCGCTGACAACTCGGCTGAGTGGCCGCCCGCAGAACCCGTCGATCTCAGTGATTCCGTGGACGCCGAGGCCTACAACCGGTCCGATCTGCAGACGCTGATGTGGGAGTCGGTCGGGCTGAGCCGGACCGCCCCCGGACTGCGCGAGGCCCTGGACACGCTTCGCGGCTGGCGGACGCCGGAGATCACTGACGCCAAGGCGACCGAGGACGCGAATCTGCTGCTCGTGGCCCGGGCCGTGACCGCGAGCGCGCTGCGGCGTACGGAGTCGCGCGGGGGCCACTTCCGCGCCGACTTCCCCGCCGCCGACCCGACCCAGGCCGTTCACTCCGGCCTGGTGGTGGCCCGATGACCACGACGTTCCGGCCCACCCCCACCCCCTTCTCGCTCGGGACTCTGCTTCTTGCTCGGGTTGCAACCCGAGCAGGAAGCACGAACCCGAGCGAGACCGAGAGGGACGAGCGATGAGTCTGCAGCGACACCAGATCCAGCACGTGGTGACCGTGGCGCTCGAGGAGGACGCCCCGTTCGGCGATGTGACCAGCCAGACCTTCGTGCCCGCCACGACCACCGCCACCGCGGAGCTCGTCGCCCGGGAACCGGGCATCTTCGCCGGCGTCGAGGTGTTCGAGGTCGCCATGACCGCGTTGGACGACACGGTGAAGGTCACCGAGCTGATCGCCGACGGCGACCACTTCCAGGCCGGCCAGGTGCTGGCTCGGGTCGAGGGGTCGGCGCGGGTGATCCTGCAGGCGGAGCGGGTCGCGCTCAACCTGGTGCAGCGGATGTGCGGTGTGGCGAGCCTGACGGCTCGCTACGTCGAGGCCGTCGCCGGTACGCAGGCCCGGGTGGTCGACACTCGCAAGACCACCCCCGGCCTGCGGGCCCTGGAACGCCATGCCGTGCGCTGCGGCGGCGGCCACAACCACCGCTACTCGCTGTCGGACGCGGTGATGGCCAAGGACAACCACCTGGCCGTGGTCGACGACATCGGTGCCGCCATCCGCCGGGCTCGGGCGAAGCTCCCGCACACGATGCACCTCGAGGTGGAGATCGACCGGCTCGACCAGCTGGACGAGGTGCTGGCCTCCGGTCCGGACACGATCATGCTCGACAACTTCTCCCTCGACGACCTGGTCGAGGGAGTCCGCCGGATCGGTGGCCGCGTGATCGTGGAGGCGTCGGGCGGCATCACCCTGGACACCATCGCCGCTGTCGCCGCGACCGGGGTCGACGTGATCAGCGTCGGAGCCCTCACCCACAGCGTCCGCGCCCTCGATCTGGGTCTGGACGTGGTCGTCGACGGCTCCCGATGACGACCTATCTCGATGCGGCGGCCACCACCCCCGTACGCCGGGAGGTGCTGGAAGCGATGTGGCCGTATCTGACGACCACGTACGGCAACCCGTCCAGCCATCACGAGGTGGGCGAGGCCGCCGCCCGCGGCCTCGAGGCCGCCCGCCGGGCCGTGGCCGATCTCCTGGGCGCGCGACCCGCGGAGATCACCTTCACCTCCGGGGGCACCGAGGGCGCCAACACGGCGATCAAGGGCATCGCCCTGGCGCGCCCCCGCGGTCGGCACGTGATCGTCTCGGCGGTCGAGCACCCGGCCGTGCTCGAGTCGGCCCGCTGGCTGGGCCGCCTCGGCTACGACATCACCGAGCTGGGCGTCGACGGCGCGGGTCGGGTCGCGCCCGCCGAACTCGCCGCCGCCCTGCGACCCGACACCACGCTGGTGAGCATCCAGTACGCCAACAACGAGGTCGGCACCATCCAGCCGATCGCCGAGCTGACCGCGGTTTCTCGCGCGCACGACGTGCCGTTCCACACCGACGCCGTGCAGGCGGCCGGTTGGCTGGACCTCGATGTCGGCCGGCTCGGTGTGCAGGCGCTCAGCCTCTCCGGCCACAAGGTCGGCGCCCCCAAAGGGATCGGCGTCCTCTACGTCGGACGACGCACCCCGATCGAGCCCCTGATCCACGGCGGCGGTCAACAGCGCGGACTGCGGTCCGGCACCGAGGACGTGGCCGGTGCCGTCGGGATGGCCGCGGCGCTCCGGTTGGCCCGAACCGCCGATCCCGATCCGGTCCGCGCCCGGCGCGACGCCTTCATCGCCCGGGTGGCGCAGGAGGTGCCCGGGGCGCACCTGACGGGCCACCGGATCGAACGGCTGCCCGGCCACGCATCGTTCGTGCTACCCGGTCTCAGTGGCGAGTCCGTGCTGCTCGACCTGGAACGGCACGGCGTGATCTGTTCCAGTGGTTCCGCCTGTGCCGCCGGCAGCGACGAGCCCTCCCACGTGCTGACCGCAATGGGGATGCCGACCGAGACCGCCCAGACCGCGCTGCGGTTCACCTTCGAGGGCGACGTCACCGACGAGGCCCTCGACCAGGCGGCCGACGAGCTCGTCGCGACCGTGACCGGTCGCGTCCCGGTAGCCTCGCCCGGGTGGAACCAGCCGTAGAGCCGTACGACAGCGGTCTGCTGACGGTCGCCGACGGCTCGAAGATCTACTGGGAGGCCTCGGGCAATCCCAAGGGTCGTCCGGCGCTCTACCTGCACGGCGGCCCGGGCGGTCCGCTCGGTGCCGGCTACCGACGTCGGTTCGACGCCGACCGGTTCTTGATCGTCGGCATGGACCAGCGAGGCTCCGGGCGAAGCCGACCGCTCGCCAGCGAGGATCTCGGCTCCCTGGCCATCAACACCACCACGCAGCTGCTGGCTGACACCGAGGAGCTCCGAGCCCACCTCGGGATCGATCACTGGCTCGTCCACGGTGTCTCCTGGGGAACGACGCTGGCCATCGCGTACGCCGTCGCCCACCCCGACCGGGTGACCGGCGTCGTGCTCACCGGAGTCGGCGTCACCAGTCCTCGCTCGGTGGAATGGATCACCGAGACCATCGGGATGCTGTTCCCGATCGAGTGGGAGCGCTTCGAGCACGCCTCCCGGCGTCAAACCGGGGAACGGATCGTGGACGCCTTCCACCGGCTCCTGACCCAGCCCGGCCTCGAGCACAGACGCCGAGCTGCCGCTGAGTGGTGTCGGTGGGAGGGCGTGCACATGTCCCTCGGTCCCGGCCTCGACGACAGCCCGCTGTTCGAGGACGAGCCTGACCTGCAGCTGTTGTTCGCCACCCTGGTCACCCACTACTGGAGTCACGACGGGTTCCTCGACCACGATCGGGTCCTTGCCCAGATCCCCACCCTGGCGGGGATCCCGTGCGTCATGATCCACGGTCGCCATGACGTCAGCGGGCCGGCCGGCTTCGCGTACGAGATCAAGCGGGCTTGGCCGGGCAGCGAGCTGATCTTGGTCGACGAGGGACACGGAGGTCCGCAGATGATGGAGCTGACCACCGAGGCCATCGCCCGTCTCGGAGGGACACCGTGATCAACGAGTCCGCTCCCTCCGTCCTCGACACGGCAGCCGCGGTCCGCGCGGGGCAGACCGCCGCGGCGGCGACCACGGCAGCCGCGCTGGAGAGGATCGCCCGGCTCGATCCGGCGCTCAACGCGATCATCGCGAGCGACCCCGACCGCGCTCTCGCCCAGGCCGCCGACGTGGACGGCCGGATCGCCGCCGGCGACATCCTCCCCCTGGCCGGCGTACCGCTGGCGGTCAAGGACACCGAGGACACCGTCGGCTACCGCACCACGCACGGCTCCCGGCTGTTCGCCGACGCCGCACCCGCCATGCACGACTCCGTCCTCGTGGCCCGTCTCCGGGCGGCGGGCTGCGTGGTGGTGGGCAAGACGAACGCCCCCGAGTTCGCCACTTCGGCCGACACCTCCAACCTGGTCTTCGGGTCCACCCGGAACCCGTACCGGACCGACCGTGTGGCCGGCGGCTCCTCCGGCGGGGCCGCGGTGGCGGTGGCTGCGGGCATGGTGCCACTGGCCACGGCCTCCGACGGCGGCGGGTCGATCCGGATCCCCGCTTCCGCCTGCGGGCTGCCCGGCTTCAAGCCGTCGCTGGGCCGGGTGCCCGACGGTGGCCCGCACCCCGTCGACTGGCCGCTGGTCACCACCCGGGGCGTGATCACCCGTACGGTGGCCGACCTGATCGCCACCCTCGACGTGATCGTCGGACCCGAACCGAGCGACCTGCGGTCCCTGCCGGCCCCGTCCGAGTCGTTCTCCCTGTCGGTCGCCCGGACCGCCCTCCCGCGCCGGATCGCCTGGAGTCCGCGGCTGGGCTACGACTGGACCGAGCCGAGCATCCTCGCCGCGTGCACCGCCGCCGTCGAACGCCTGGCGGGCGAGGGCATGGAGGTGGTCGAGATCGATCGCGTCTTCGACTCCGAGCCGTACGACGCCTGGGGTCCGCTGATCGCCGCGTATGTGCAACGAAGCGTCGGCGACCTCGACCGCTCGCTGCTGACCGACGAGGTGCGCCTGGGCATCGAGGATGCCGACCGTCTCACGGCGCGGGACCTGCTGGCCGCCGAGGACACCTGCCACCGGCTGAATCTGCAGCTCATCAGCGTGTTCGAGACCTGCGACCTGCTGCTCACCCCGACGCTGCACCGGGATCCTCCGCGGTTCGGCGATCCCGTGTCCTGGATCCGCGCCACCGGGGTGTTCAACCTGACCCGCTCGCCCGCCGGCACCGTACCGGTCGGGCTCAGCGACGCGGGGCTGCCGATCGGCCTGCAGATCGTCGGACCGCAGCACGACGACATCGGGGTGCTCTCCCTGATGGCCCACCTGCACCCCTGACACACACCGCGCGAACCAGCCGACCCAACCCCCTTCTCGCTCGGGGTCGTGCCCCTCGCTCGGGTTGCAACCAGTGCAGGAAGCTGCATCCCGAGCGAGAAGGGTCAGACCGGGCGAGCGAGAAGGGTCAGCCCGCACAAAACGACAGCGGCGGCCCCACCGAAGTGAGGACCGCCGCTGGCGTTGTGCTCTGACCGAGCAGTCAGAATCTGCTGATCCTCAGATCAGAAGTCCATCCCGCCCATGCCACCCATGCCTCCATCGCCGCCCGGAGCAGCCGAAGCCTTCTCCGGCTTGTCGGCGATGACGGCCTCGG
>DATDAP010000176.1:0-3517 GCA_036525335.1 Microlunatus sp.
GTTGCGAGGGGCACCATTCTTCGCCGGCCCTCCCGATGGCTGCCGACTGTGGCGGTCGGGCAGGCCGGGTCAAGGGTCGGGTGTGCCCGATCACGTAGTGACGCCGTAGGCGCCCTTGAGGCGGTCTGGTCGGCCGTCTGATGATCAAGAACAAGGGAGGGCCGGTCCTGTGGGCAGGAAACGGGCCCGGTTGGAAGGAAGCGATGAGCATGAGCGAAGTTCGCCGGGTGATGCGGAGGCATGAGATGACCGAGCAAGTTGAGGCCGACACCGGTCGAGGAGTAGTAGGACCGAGGAACGATCTAGCCGATCTGCCGGCGCTGC
The DNA here is from genome assembly GCA_036525335.1 of Microlunatus sp. Taxonomy (GTDB): domain Bacteria; phylum Actinomycetota; class Actinomycetes; order Propionibacteriales; family Propionibacteriaceae; genus Microlunatus. The sequence goes on from DATDAP010000176.1 coordinate 325, forward strand.
TTTCGGTTCCGCGGGCGGCCGCCATTCTCGGTCTGAGCCGGGCCAGTGCTTATCGCTTTGCGGCGGCTGGTGACCTGCCATGCCGGCGGTTGGGCGGGCGGCTGTTCGTCGTGACCTCTCGGCTGGAGGCGTTTCTCAGTGGTGCGGACGTGCGCGAGTGACCAGCGATCGACGCAAGGTGCCTGGGATCACCGTGTATCCGCGCGGCGCTCGGTGGGCCTATCTCGTGGAGGGTCCACCGCATCCGTTGACTGGGGATCGGGTCCGCCGCTACCGGGGCGGATTCACCAGTTTCGAGGAGGCGTGGCAGGGGGCGCTGCAGGCCAAGAGGCGCGTCGATCACGGCTCAGTTGCTCATGCGAAGCGGATACGAGTCGATGCGTTCCTTGAGGAGTGGCTCGAGGCGACCAAGCCGTCGCTGAAGGCATCGACGTACAGCGGGTATCGCAACATCGTTCTGTACTACGTGAACCCCACGTTGGGGCATCGGTGGCTCAGTGAACTGTCGGTGCAGACGCTTAACCTGTTCTATCGGCATCTGATGGACCAGGGGCGATGCCGCTCGGACACGAACTCACAGATGTACGAGTTCTGGTCGAGCCGTCAGACGGAACGTGGCGGTCTCGGACCTCTCCCGTCGGAGATCGCGGCGGCAACTGGCACGACGAAGGAGGCTGCCCGAGCTGCAGCGATGCGGTTCCGACGCGGCCGCATCCCGCTGGACACCCCCAAGGGTCTGTCGACGAAGAGCGTCAAGAACGTGCACGGACTCTTGCGTCGTGCGCTCGGGGACGCGGTGGCTTGGGAGTACCTGCTGAGCAATCCGGCTGTGCATGCGGTCTTGCCGAGGGTTCGTGCCTCGCGTGCCGTACAGCGGCAGGCTCCCTGGACGATTGAGCAGCTGGGCCGCTGGCTCCTTGTTGCGTTGGACGACAGGTACCACGGTCTGTGGGCTCTGGTGGCGACCACCGGGATGCGGCGTTCGGAGCTCGCAGGGGTGAGGCGGTCGTTGCTCGACCTCGATCAAGGGGTGCTGGTCCTGGAGGACACCCGTGTCGTCGTGGATGGCCGGGCTGAGGACTCTGACGGGAAGACCGCGGCGGGTCGGCGGCTCATCTCGCTCGACGACTTCACGATCGCCCACTTGGCCGAGTACCTGGCGAAGATCGACGCCGAGGCGGAGGCCTTCGAGCTGCCGCCGCATGAGTTCCTCGCGGTTGGACTTGAGGGTCGTCGTCTTCATCCGGACACGCTGACCCGGCGCTTCAACCGTCTGGTCGACCGAGCGGGTGTGCCGCGGATTCGGCTGCACGATGTGCGGCACACCTACGCGACGTTGGCGATGAACGCCGGAGTCGACCCGAAGGTGCTGAGCGACAGGATCGGGCACGCGAACACTGGCATCACCCTGCAGGTGTACGCGCATCGTTCGACGGGGCTCGATCGACCGATGGCGGACCAGATGAGCCGCCTCATCGCGGCGGCCACGGAGGCCGCCAGGGCGGAGTGACATGGCTCTGGGATCGGTGGCGTGGCTACAGAGATGGCTACACAGCAGCAGAAAACCCCTGGCCGGTGCTGCCTGGACTTTCGTCCAAGCGCCCCGACCAGGGGTTCCATTTGTAGCGGGGACAGGATTTGAACCTGTGACCTCTGGGTTATGAGCCCAGCGAGCTACCGAGCTGCTCCACCCCGCGTCGCTTGCTCTAAGTTACGCGAAGATGACGTGGACCCCAAATCCTGCGATGAGATCTGCATCACCTACCAGCCCTCGGGCCCCGGATCCCGTGCGCAGGAGCCCGCCGAGCGACGGCGCGCCGGCCGGACCAGAATGCCCCCGTGAAACAACTCCAACCGGACCGCCGGGTCCTGACGACGCTCGCCAGGTTCTGGCGCGGACGCGACGTGGGCATCGTCTACGGCGTGATCGTGATCGCGGCCAGCCTGTGGATCGGTCTGCACGCCGACGCCACCGTCCGCACGCTGGTGGAGAACGTCAGCACGAACCTCGACAACATGCGCGCCAACCCGGTGGCCGTGCTGGTGGCGAGCGCGTTCGTGGTGTCGCCGCTGACCCAGCTGGTGCTGGTGCCGGTGGTGATCTTCGTCTTCGGTCTGGTGCAGCGCTGGCTCGGCCGTACGGCGCTGGTGGCGGTCTGGGTCTTCGGCCATGTCGGCGCGACGCTGTTCGTGATGGCGATGGAGATCAACGCCCTCTATCGACACATCGCCCACTTCTCCATCGTGGTCAAACCCGACGTCGGGGTCAGCTACGGCATGGCCGCGGCCATCGGACTGCTCTGCGCACGCGTCCCTCACAAGTGGCGACTGCCGTACGCCCTGGGCTGCCTGGCGGTCACCATCGCGATGTTCGCGATCTGGCCGGACTTCACCAGCCTCGGGCACTTCACGGCGATCGTGATCGGCCTAGGGATGGCGGCCGCGGTGCACGGCGGCGAGGCGGCCGCCGCGGGCACGGAGTCGTCAATGCTGTCGGAGGACGCGCGTAGCCTCAGCGCATGACGGCTGCTACGGCTCAGCAGACCCCGGCCGGTGCCTCCGATGACGAGGTCGCCGACGGGGTGCTGCGCCGCATCGCGCGGCAGCTGGCGCCGTACAAGAAGCCGATGGTCATGGTCGGTCTGGTCGTCCTGCTGGCCGCCGCCCTGACCTCGGTCGCTCCGTTCCTGACCCGGGCGATCTTCGACGACGCCCTGTTCCCGGTGGACGGCGGGCCGGTGAACCTGATGCTGCTGTGGTGGCTGGTCGCCGGGCTGATCCTCATTCCCATCGTCACCGCCCTGCTCGGTATCGGACAGAACTACCTCACCAGCCGGATCGGCAACTCGGCCATGGCCGACCTGCGCAGCGACCTGTTCGCCCACCTGCAGCGGATGGAGCTGGCCTTCTTCACCGGCACCAAGACCGGCACCATCCAGTCCCGGCTGGCCAACGACGTCAGCGGCGTGCGGACGGTCCTCACCGACACGGCGACCACCATCCTGCAGAACTCGGTGACCGTGATCGCGGCCTTCGTGGCCATGGTGCTGCTGTCCTGGCAGCTGACGGTCCTCACCCTGATCGTGATGCCGGTGTTCCTGGTCGTCCAGGTGCGCGTCGGCCGCCGGCGTCAGCGGATCGCGCGACGGACGCAGGAGTCACTGTCGGAGATGACGGCCATCACCGAGGAGTC
>DATDAP010000177.1:0-11264 GCA_036525335.1 Microlunatus sp.
CCGACAGCCCGTTGAACAAGTACTACCCGAACGGCTTCACCGACGGTGACGGCAACAACCCCGAGTTCTTCCTCAACGCGATGTACGACAACGTGCCCGCGCGGATTCCGAAGGACCTGCTGGGCGAGACCGACAATCTCGGCGCCGACGTGATGAAGCTCTCCGTCGGAGAGGCCACCGGTCTGGACATCGACTACTACGTCGAGATCAACCTCGCCGGTTTCGAGAAGATGATCAACGCCCTGGGCGGGATCACTGTCAACATCAACACCTACATCCCGATCGGCGGCAACACCGACCTGGGTCGGCCGCCGGACGACTACCTGAAGCCGGGCCCGAACCAGCACCTCAAGGGCCGCGACGCCCTCTGGTACGCCCGCGGGCGCTATGGCTCCGACGACTTCGCGCGGATGGATCGGCAGCGGTGCGTGATCGACGCCGTGATCAAGCAGGCCAACCCGGCGAACATGCTGGCCCGCTACGAGGACATCGCCAAGGCCGGCAAGGACATCGTCAAGACCGACATGCCGCGGGAGGTGCTGCCCTTGATGGTCGACCTCTCGCTGCGGGTCAAGGACGGCAACGTCCGCAGTGTGGTCTTCAAGCACGGAGTGGACGGCTTCTCCAGCCCGAACCCCGACTTCGCCCTGATGCGTCAGCGGGTGAAGGCGGCCGTCAAGGAGACCAAGAAGGAGACGTCGTCGCCTTCGCCGTCCTCGACCAAGAAGTCGAAGTCCGCCTCCCCGAAGGCCAACGGCTCCTCCGACGACGACAAGGCCAGCGAGGACATCGCGGACTCCTGCGCGTACCAGCCCTCGGTCGCAGCTACCGCCAAGCCGGCGCGCTGAGCCGAGGGACCGCCTTCGACCGACGATCCGGGTCCGGCCCTAGTCGACGTGGTAGCCACGGCTGGCGTCGAGCCGCTCGGCGAGCAGGGTTCCGACCGCCTGGAACGACGGCTGGGCCACCTGGCGCGGGTTGATGTACGCGACCGCCGGTCGGCCGCCGCCGACCGGACTGACGATCAGCCGCGCGCCCTTGACGTTGATCTCGGCGATGTCGCGCCAGCTGAACACCGTCCGGCGTCGACCAGACGTCAGGGTCAGCGTGTCGCGGGCGACGGTCAGGGTGGACTGGAAGCGCCGGGTCAGCACGGTGGCCGTCACCGCCAGCAGGACTGCGAAGGCCCCGACCACGAGACCGACGATGCCCAGGGCGAGCGGCCACCCGGACTGCCAACCCACGATCAGCACCGCGCCGACGATGGAGCCGACCGCGGAGATCAGGTACGCGCGCAACGGAGGGGTGGCCCGCAACACGAACCGCTGCTGGTCCTCGGGTCGTAGAGCCGGATTGCTCACCTGGTGCGTGTCCTCGGGTCGTCGGCGCAGAATGTGGGCGGCGAGGGTGGGATTCGAACCCACGGAGCGGTGTTGAGCCGCTCGGCCGCTTTCAAGGCGGCTGCACTAGTCCACTATGCGACCTCGCCCGCGTCGGCTCATCCTACGGTGCTCACCGGCAGGACCGTTCCGGACGTAGGCGGCCGCGTACGGCGGTCTGGCGGACAGACGATGTGGCACGCTGGCCGCATGCAGGCCGTCAGCGTCCCCGAGCCTGGTGGTCCGGGCCAGCTCACCCTGTCCGAGCGCCCCGTGCCGACGCCTCTCACCGACGAGGTGCTCGTCCGCGTCGTCGCGGCCGGCATCAACCGGGCGGACCTCCTGCAACGACAGGGCCACTATCCGCCACCGCGCGGGGCGAGCGACGTGCTGGGGATGGAGTGTTCCGGCTATGTCGCCGCCCTCGGCTCCGACGTCGGCGACGGAGGCTGGACGGTGGGTGATCCGTGCCTGGCCCTGCTGTCCTCCGGTGGCTACGCCGACTACGTCGCCGTCCCTTTCGGACAGCTGCTGTCGGTGCCGGACGGAGTGGACCTGGTCACGGCCGCCGGGTTGATCGAGGTTGCGGCCACCGTGGTGTCGAACTTCGACATCGCCGAGGTGGGCGACGGCGACGTGGTCTTGATCCACGGCGGTGCGGGCGGCATCGGCTCGATGGCGGTGCAGTACGCGAAGGCGTTGGGCGCGACGGTGGCGGCCACGGCCGGCAGCCCGGACAAGCTCGCGTACTGCCGCTCGATCGGGGCCGACCTCGCCATCTCCTACCGGCACGACTGGCTCGACGCGGTCCGGGACCTGTCCGGGCGGCGCGGGGTCGACGTGATCCTGGACGTGATGGGGGCGACGTACCTCGGCGAGCACGTCGGGCTGCTCGCCACCAACGGCCGCCTGGTGGTGATCGGGTTGCAGGGCGGACGGCAGGGTACTCTCGATCTCGGGCGGCTGCTGGCCGTCCGAGGACGGGTGATCGCCACGACCCTGCGCAGTCGTCCGGTCGCGGAGAAGTCGGCGATCTGCCGCCGGGTCGAGGAGTCGGTCTGGCCGCTGATCGGCGACGGGTCGATCGCCCCGGCCCCTCAGTCCCGCTTCCGGCTGACCGAGGTCAGCGCCGCGCACACCCACCTCGAATCGGGCGACAACCTGGGCAAGGTCGTGCTGACGATCAGCAAGCCGTGACTGCAGCCGTACGCGTGGGCGTGGTCGGGTTCGGACTGCGCGCCTCACTTGCCCGGGCCGTGGTCGAGTCCGGTCTGGGTGAGGTGACGGCCGTCCTCGACCCGAGCGAGCGAGCGCGCAACGACGCCCGGCAGGCCCTCGGCGCCGAGCTCCCGATCGCCGAGTCACTGGACGCCCTGCTGGCCTCCGGGGTCGAGGCGATCATGGTGCTCAGTCCCGACGACACCCACCATGACATCGCGGACGCCGCGCTCCGGGCCGGCGTGCCCGTCTTCTGTGAGAAGCCACTGGCCACCACCATCGCCGACTGCGACGACGTGCTCGCGTCGGCGTACCAGACCCGGACCCGGCTCTACGTCGGCCACAACATGCGCCACATGCCGGTCGTGCGCCAGCTGCGCGACGTGATCTCCAGCGGTCGGATCGGCAGCGTACGGTCCATCTGGTGCCGCCACTTCGTCGGTCACGGCGGCGACTTCTACTTCCGCGACTGGCACGCCGACCGGCGGCACTCGACGGGTCTGCTGCTGCAGAAGGCCGCGCACGACCTGGACGTCATCCACTGGCTGGCCGGCGGCTACACGCGACGCACGTCGGCGATGGGCCGTCTGGCGGTGTACGGATCGATCAGCGCGCGTCGGGAACCCGGCGAGGCGCGGATGACCGACTGGTACGACCCCACCAGGTGGCCGCCCTCGGCGCTGACCGGCCTCAACCCGGTCGTCGACGTCGAGGACCTGTCGATGATGCTGATGGCGCTCGACAACGGCGTGCTGGCGTCGTACGAGCAGTGTCATTTCACCCCGGACTACTGGCGCAGCTACACCGTGATCGGCGACGCCGGGCGGGTGGAGAACTTCGGTGACGGCCCCGGTGGACGGATCGCGGTCTGGGACCGACGACACCCGAGCTGGGCCCCCCCGGACACCGAGACCGAGATCGCCGGCACGCCGGAGGGACACGGAGGAGCCGACGCGGTGATGATCGCGGAGTTCCTGCGCTTCGTCCGCACCGGCGAGCCGACCGAGACGTCCCCGGTCGCCGCCCGGGAGGCCGCGGCCGCCGGCGTGATCGCCACCGCGTCACTCCGGGGCGACGGCTCGGCCCTCCCGGTGCCGGAGCTCGACCCTGACCTGGTCGCCCACTTCGACAGCGGTCAGCCCGGGACGTGACCGGCTAGCTCGTCCAGGCCCGCCACAACGCCGCGTACTCCCCGTCGGCGACGACCAGCTCGTCGTGACTGCCGAGCTCGGCGATCCGGCCGTCGATGACCACCGCGATCCGATCGGCGTCGTGCGCGGTGTGCAACCGGTGCGCGATCGCCACGACCGTCCGGCCGTCCAGCAGGGAGGCCATCGATCCCTCCAGGTGCCGGGCGGTCCGCGGGTCGATCAGCGAGGTCGCCTCGTCGAGCACCAGCGTGTGCGGATCGGCCACCACCAGCCGCGCGAGCGCGACCTGCTGAGCCTGAGCCGGCGTCAGGGACAGGTTCCCCGAACCGATCACGGTGCGCAGCTTCTTCGGGAGCTTGTCGACCCAGTCGTACGCGTCGACCACCCGCAGGGCCTCCGCCACGACCTCGTCGGTGGAGTCCTCCCGGGCCAGCACGATGTTGTCTCGGATGGTGCCGGAGAACACGTGGTGCTCCTGGGTGACGAGCGCGACCTCGGTCCGCAGCTGATCCAGCGGTAGCGCGACCAGATCGACACCACCGACGGTGGCCCGCCCGGACCCCGGCGGGTTGATGCCCGAGAGCAGCCGTCCCAGGGTCGACTTGCCCGAGCCGCTGGGCCCGACGATGGCCAGTCGCTCCCCCGGTGTCAGCTCCAGCGAGACACCGTGCAGCACCTCGTGACCCTCGCGGTAGGAGAACCGCAGCTCCCGGCCCACCAGCTGGGTCCCGTCCGGCCGCTCGTCGCCGGCCACCCGGTCCTGCGGCACCTCGGCGATGCCCAGCAGCCGGGTCGTCGAGGCCACGCCCACCTGCAACCGGTCGAGATTGCGGATCAGCCGCTCCAGCGGCTCTACCAGGGCCTGCACGTAGAGGGTGGCCGCCGTGATGTCGCCCAGGCTCAGGAAACCCTGGCTGTAACCGACCGCCCCCAGCACCATGACCATCACGAGCGGGGTGTCGTACGCCAGCCCGATGAACGAGAACAGGATGTTGCGCAGCGCCATGGTGTAGCGCTCGGCCTGCGCCGAGACTGCGATGTCCTCGTCGCCGATCACGATCCGATCGCGCTGCAGACCGAACGCCTCGACCGTCCGGGCGCCCTCGACCGTCTCGGTCAGGGTCGTGTTGATGGTCGAGTAGGTGGAGCCTTCCGTGATGTAGCCCTTCGGGGCCCGCTTCAGATAGCGCCGGACACCGATCACCAGCAGTGGTGCGGTGACCAGCAACGGAAGGGTCAGCAGCACCGAGTTCAGCAGCATCGCCACCAGCGTCAGCACGGTGGTCACGGCGGCGATCACCACCTCCGGCAGCCCGAACCGCACGCTCTCGCTCATGGTCGAGACGTCCCGGGTGACCCGCGTGACCAGGTCGCCTGAGCTCGCGCTCTCCACCCGACCCAACGGCAGACGCAGCACCGTACGCACGATGTGCTCGCGGGCACCGGCCAGGACGTCCTGCCCGAGGACCGTCGACGCGAGCAGCGCCCCGAACGTGAGGACCGCCTGCATCACCACGACGGCACCGACGGCCAGACCCAGCGAGGTGAGCCGGGAGACCGGTGTCCCCGGCGCCGCGGCGTCGTCGACCAGGGCGCCGAGGATGCGCGGAACGGTCAACCCGGCGACCGCGGCCAGCGCGTGCAGGACGAGCAGGAGGGCGACCATCCAGCGACGGTTGACCAGCAGGTCCTTCAGGAACGCCACCACGGCGGGCGTGCTGGCCACCGGCAGTCCCCGCTCGGGGTTCCGCGACGACGCGTACGTGTCCCGGGCTCGCTGCTCCCGCTCCAGGTGTCGGCCCCGCCAGGCCCGTAGTCGGTCGCCGGCTCCGCCACCCACGGGAGGCAGCAGCGAGTCCGGTACCCGCGACCCGGCGGGGAGGTCCCGCCAGGTCTCGGCCGACCCGGGAAGCCGGGTGGCCAGGTCGGTCATGGGTGGAGCCTCTCGGGTGAGTCGGTGTCGGGTGCGTCGGTGTCAGATGTCTCGGGATCGTCCAGAGCGCGGATGACCACGTGCCGGTAGCCCGCGTTGCGAGCCAGCAGCTCGTCGTGGGTGCCCGCGTCGGTGACCACGCCGTCCTCCAGGAAGGCGACCTGGTCGGCGTGGTGCAGCATCAGTGGCGACACCGTCATCGCGACCGTGGTCCTGTTCCGCCGGTGCTCGGCCAGCCGGCGCGCGATCATCGCCTCGGTGTGGGCGTCCACCGCCGACGTCGGCTCGACCAGCACCAGGATCTCCGGGTCGGCCGCCAGCGCGCGGGCTAGCACCAACCGCTGTCGCTGACCGCCCGACAGCCCGCGACCACGCTCGTCGATGACGCCCTGCCAGCCGCCCGGCATCAGGTCGAACACGTCCTCGGCGGCTGCGGTCAGCAGCGCCTGCTCGGCCTGCTCCCGACTCAGCCGCCCGGCCGGGTCGATCGCGTCCTGCAGCGTGCCCGCGAACACGCTCGCCGCGGTGTGACTGACCAGGATCATGTCCCGGACGTCGCCGATCCCCACGTCGGCCAGGTCGACGGAGCCGAGGGTCACACCCCAGTGACGACTCGCCAGCTCCGCGTCCCGCGCCTTCAACCGGGCCCGCTCCTCGTCCTTGCGGCGCCGCGCCCGGCGCGCAGCCCGGCCGGTCAGGCCGTCCTCGACGTCAAGGCTGACCGGGTCGTGATCGCTCGGCAGATAGCGGCCGAGTCGATCGGCCAGCTGCGCGGAGTCCTCGGGTGTGCCGGAGACCACGATCGTGAATCGGCCAGGGTGCGCGACGAAACCCGAGGCATGGTCGGCGAGCTCGGCTGCGCGCGGCAGCACCAGCGGCTGCTCGGGCTCGCGCCACGGAGGCTGCTGCTCCATCACGGCCACCGTCTTGCGGGCCGCGATGATGGCGCGGACCCACTTCTGGGCGAGCTCGAAAAAGGTCTGGATCGGCCAGACCATGAACACCGCGTACCCGAAGAAGCTGACCAGCTGCCCGATCTGAAGCTCCCCAGCGGCGACCTTCTGTACCCCGAGCACGGTCAGCGTGACCAGGAACAGTCCGGAGAACAGCACGCTGGCGGCATCGACGGCCGCCTGCCAGCGGCCGGCGGAGACAGCCGCGGACCGGGTGAGCTGGGACTGGACGGCGTAGTTGCCCGCGAACGTCTTCTCGCCACCGATGCCACGGAGGATGCGCAGGCCGGCGACGATGTCGGTAGCCAACGACGTCAGGTCCGACAAGCGGGTCCGCTCGAGCTCCTGACGGCGCTCCAGCGGCCTCAGCAGCGGCATGGCCAAGATCACCAGCAGCGGCGCCGTCAGCAGCACGACCAGCCCGAGCTCCAGTGAGGTCCGCAGCACGATGGCGGCGATCACCAGGTAGGCGAGCAGGGCACCGACCGCGCGGGTCAGCACCTCGGTGAGCGCGCCCATCTGGTCGGAGTCGCCGCCGGCGACGCTGAGCACCTCACCGGTCGGCACCCGCTGCGGCAGCACGTGCCCCATCTGAGTGGTCTTCCGGGTGACCAGCTTCATCGAGCCGTACATCGCGATCAGCCAGGAACGGACGACCATCGTGTGTCCGATGACTCCGGCCGTGACACCCAGCAGGGCCAGTCCGAGCAGGCCGGCCGCGTAGCGCCAGACCGCCGACGAGTCACCGCCCAGGATGCCATCGTCGATGATCTGACCCACCAGGTACGGACCCACCGCACCCGGCAGCCACTGCAGCATGGCCAGGAAGCAGAGCAGCACGAGCACCGGCCACTGCTGCCGCAGCAGCCACCAGAGATATCGGGATGCCGACCTCGTGTCAGGGTTCGCGAAGCTCAGCGGGCGCGCCCCGGCCTCGTCCCGACGAGCTGATCCGTCGGACGCGGCAGTGGCGTGGAACTCCGGAACGACCGGCGGGAAATCGTGCATGACCCAACCACCCTAGAAGCGACCGGCGACACTCCACCACCGAGTTTCCCCGGTTCGCGGCGTCCGCGCGGTGCGTCGGATCCCGGACCTAAGATCTCCTTCCATGACCAGCGAACAGCAGCCCGCCGAGGACCCCAGCACGCGCGGCATCGCCGGCACCACCGACGACGGTCGGGTGTACGTGGTCACGCCCACCTCGATGGCGGTCGAAGGGCCGCCCAGGGCCGACGTGCAGGACGCTGGTGACGAGCAGAAGTCGGTCACCGACATGGTGGAGCAACCGGCCAAGGTGATGCGGATCGGCAGCATGATCCGTCAGCTGCTGGACGAGGTGAAGTCGGCACCGCTGGACGACGCGAGCCGACAACGACTGCGGAGCATTCACGCGGCCTCGATCGAGGAGTTGAAAGAGGGTCTCGCCCCGGAGCTGGTCGGCGAGCTGGAGCGCATCACGCTGCCGTTCAGCGAGGACGCCACGCCGACCGACGCCGAGCTGCGGATCGCTCAGGCTCAGCTCGTCGGTTGGCTCGAGGGCTTGTTCCACGGCATCCAGACCGCCCTCTTCGCCCAGCAGATGGCGGCCCGCGCCCAGCTGGAGCAGATGCGTCGGGCGCTGCCCATGGGCCAGTCCTCCGGTGACCCTCAGGCCGGGCCACCGTCCTCGGGCAGCGGCGGCATGTACCTGTGAGCGACTGCCCCCCGGACGAGACAGCCTCGGCGTACGCCCTGAGATGCAGGTCACACCGAATGGATCGCCCGGCGATGTATCACTACGGCGTAAACCCGCTCGGGAGCAGCAGAAGATCCGAACTGGATCTCCTGTAGCGCGGAGGGAACCGATCGCCGAGGAGGAACGTCTCATCCGCGCCCCGTAAGCGCCGAGAAGACCCTTGGAGATCGCATGACCGTCGTCGTCGACCGCCCCACCTTCCCCGTCATCGATACGTCCGCCCGTTCTGCCGCCGCGACCCGGCTGGCTGCCTCACCGCAGCGTCGGCCCGTCGAGCCCCGCCTGCGGCGCGAGGATCGCGTCCGCCCCGCGTGCGCCGACTTCCCGGAGGTGTTCCTCGATGGCGCACTGGAGGCTGAGCCGGTCGCCAGTGCACCTGCTCGGGTGCGCCGCCGGTACGCCACCCTCGCCGCCGAAGCCACCGAGATCTGCGCCTCGTGCCCGTTGCTCACCGCCTGCCTCTACCGGGCCGTCGTCGACTACGACGTGGCCGGATTCGTGGCCGGGACGACGCAGCGGCAGCGTGGCGAGGTCCGAGTCCGTCTCGGGGTCGAGGTGGAGGCGGAGGACTTCGACAGCCTGGCCGGTGTCGTCGGTGGCCAGCGGTCGGTCGACCACGATGAGGTGGTCCGGCTCCGCCGTGCCCATCCGGACGAGAGCCTGGAGCGCATCGCCCGCCGTCTCGGCTGCTCGCTGTCCACGGTCAAGCGTCATCTGCGACGGGAGCGGAACGAGCCGGCCGCGGCGAGCTGCCGGGACTCCGATCGGCCCACCGATGCCGCGGTCCGGCGCGCAACCAGAGAAATTCTTGCCGAGAACTCAGGTGGCCGTCGCGCCGCGGCGTGATGTTCGGTACCTTTTCGTGAGAACGCTCACCTGGGAGACCGCAGGGCCTCGGGTGGGCGTTCCCTCATGATGGGCGAGACTGGGTTCATGGCCAGATACGCCGTGAACGACAAGGCGGTCGCGCACGTCCGCGAGCTGATCGACAAGCGGCAGTACGTGCTGCGCAGTGATTGGGGCGAGGTCCAGCCCGACGCCGAAGCCCAGAACGGCTACCTGGAGCGACACGACTGGGCTGGGTACGCGCGATGGCACCTCGGGTTGACCGAGGGGGCCAACGACGAGACCAAAGCCCGGTACGCCTTCGTGGTCGGCGACTTCCGGCGGGTCCACCGCAGCGGGCTGATCGCCTGCGTCTACCGCGCCTCCGAGTGGCGGCACAAGGAGGTCGAGCTCGCCGCCCACGACCTGCTCCAGCACCTCGACGCCACCTCGGGCTGATCTCCTCGCGCGCACGGACCTCAGAGCTGCTTCAGCACCTTCTCTTCCAGCTCTTCGAGCGCGGCGACCCCGGACGGGTACGTGTTCACACCGTGGAACAGCACCAACCCGAAGTCCCGGTCGGTCTCTCGGAACGGCTGCTGACTCCACACCCCACTCTTCTGCACCTCGGCCAGACTCGCGTACTCCCGGCCGGCCGCATCGAGCGGGTGGAGGGCGACGGTCACGTCGGCGAGCAGGTCGGCCTTCTCCACCGAGTAGGACTCGTAGCCCGACTCCGGATCGGCCGATGCGATCACCGAGCCGAAGGTCGTGCCCAGTCGCTTCATCAGTGCGCCCGTGGCCCCGGAGGGAAACTGCACCGAGAACTGGCCGTCGGAGTCGCCGAAGGAGTACGAGACCCATTTCTGCTGCGTCAGCGCCTCCCGGTAGTCGGTGGAGAGTCGCGTCACGAGGTCGTCGAACTCCTTCTTGCCACCGGCGATCACAGCGGTGACACCGGTGACGCCGGCGATCTTGGCCAGCGGATCCTCCCAGTCTCCGCGGCTCGGGCTCGCGAACAGCGTGGTCGGGGCGACCTGGCTGAGCTGGGTGTAGACGTCGTCCTTCACCTCGTCGACCACCCCGACGATCAGATCGGGCGTCAGGGCGGCGACCTTCTCGAGATCCGGCTCGCCCCACTTCCCGATCGTGGTGATCGGCTTCAGGAACGCCACCTGATCGGCGGGGTACTGCTCGTACCACTGCGAGTAGTCGAAGACGCCGACCGGCGTCACCCCCATCGACATCAGCTGGAACGGCGTGTCGTACGCGACCGCGACGATCCGCTTCGGTGTGGCCGGCACCACCACAGAACCGTGAGCGGTGTCGACTGTCCGGGTGCTGGCGCTGGCCGCCGCGCCCGCCCCATCGGCGCTCGTTGCCGAGCACCCGGCCAGCAACCCGAGCCCGGCCCCGACTCCCACGCCGAGGAGCCGACGGCGGGTGAGCGGGGAGACGATCCGGGTACCGGCGGTGAGATCGAGAGAAGGAGAGACCACGTGGACTCCAGAAATAGGAAAGGCTTGCCTTAGTCAGACTGCACCCTATCGGTCCCGAGTCGCACGAGAGTCACTCGGGCGAGAAGGTGCCGAGAGTGGCGCAACCCGCCCGTAGATGCGTCGGGTGACCCAGGTGGGACGTAGCGGTGGCGTTCCTCGCGCCACACCCGCGCCCGGCGGTGCGGCCGCCGCCGTCCGCCACCTGCTGCGGTGACCCGCGACCGTTCGGCTCAGAACCAGCGGCGGAGCTCGGTGACCAGTCCGCCGTCGGCGAACGTGCCGGTCACGACGTCGGCGATCCGCTGCACCTCGGCCGGGGCCTGGCCCATGGCGACCCCCCGGCCGGCCCAGGCGAGCATCTCGGCGTCGTTGCGCCCGTCCCCGACGGCCAGCACGTCCGCCGGGCTGACGCCGAGATCGCGGACGACCTCGTCGAGACCGGACGCCTTGGTGACGCCCTCGGGGGCGATGTCGAGCCAGGCGCTGTAGCCGACGTAGTACTGCACGCCGTGCAGGCCGAGCTGCTCGGCCAGGGTGACGAAGTCGCGGTCCGAGCGGGCCGGGTCGC
>DATDAP010000178.1:0-3318 GCA_036525335.1 Microlunatus sp.
GTCGTGCTTGGTCACCTGGTCCACGACGACCCCGGCACCGGCTCCGATACCGGCGCCGACCACGGCCGACGCGAGCAGGGCCGGCGGGAAGATCAAGCCGACGATGGCCCCGCCGACCGCGCCCACGGCGGCGCCGACACCTGCTTCGTGCGTGTTGTCCTTGACGTGGATCTTGCCGTCGGCGTCGCGGCTGACCAGGATCAGGGCCTCGACCGTGACCACCTTGTCCTTGGCCAGCCGCTTGATCTGGTCCCAGTCCGCTTCGGCCGCGGCTGCGTCGTGGTACGCGGCGATGTAGAGGTCGAGTGGTGCGTCGGCCGAGCTCATGCGCTCAACTCCTCGTTGACTGCTGACGGTTCTCGAGGACTCGAGAACCTCGACCGTCATCATGCCCCGGGCGCGGGACGGCGACGTCGCGGGGTCCGAGGGTTCAGACGGTCGGGACCAGCTCCACGTCGACCGTCAGCGGGACGTCGGCCGCGGACCACTGGATCTCCCCGGTCAGCCGGCCCACGGCTCGTAGATCGGCCTCGATCTCCTTCAGCCGGTCGAGCACGTCGGCCGCACCGGTGAGCTCGGCGCGGGACACCTCGGTGCGCATCGACACCTTGGCCTGCGACTTGGCGCCGCGCACGGCGGCCAGCGCCGTGGCCAGGTCGTCCAGCAGCAGGGCGTCGCCGTCCACCGCCACTTCGTCGGGGGTCGGCCAGGCGGCGGTGTGGATCGAGCCGGCCTGCCACCACGACCAGACCTCCTCGGTCACGTACGGCATGATCGGTGCGAACAGCCGCAGCACCGCCTTCAAGGCGATCGCCAGGGCGGCCTGGGCCGAGGTGGCCCCGTCTCCGGCGCCGTACGCCCGCTCCTTCACCGTCTCCAGGTAGTCGTCGCAGAAGGCCCAGAAGAACCTCTCGGTCCCGTCGAGGGCGCCGGTGTAGTCGTACGCGTCGAAGGCCGCGGTGGCCTCGACGATGACGCGCTCCAGTCCGGCCAGCTGGGCCCGGTCCAACGGCTCGGTCACCAGCGAGAGATCAGCCGAGGCTGCGTCGCCGGGAATACCGAGCACGAACTTGGAGGCGTTCAGCACCTTCGTCGCCAGCCGCCGACCGACCTTCATCTCCTTCTCATCGAACGGGGAGTCCATCCCCGGCCGGGCCTTGGCCGCCCGCCAGCGCACCGCGTCGGAGCCGTACCGCTCCAGCACGTCGGTCGGCACCACCGTGTTGCCCAGGGACTTGCTCATCTTCTTGCGGTCCGGATCCATCACGAACCCGCTGATCATGGAGCGATCCCACGGCAGCGAGTGGTTCTCGAAGTGGGCCCGCACCACGCGCGAGAACAGCCAGGTGCGGATGATCTCGTGCGCGTGGGTGTTCAGGTCCATCGGGAAGGTCAGGGCCAAGAGCTCCGGGTCCCGTTCCCAGCCGCAGACGATCTGCGGGCTGAGCGACGACGTCGCCCAGGTGTCCATCACGTCGGGGTCGGCCACGAAGCCGCCCGGCACGCCGCGCTGATCCTCGGTGTAGCCGTCCGGGGCGGCGGAGCTCGGGTCCAGCGGGAGCTCGGCCTCGGTCGGGGTCAGGGGGGTCGCGTAGACCGGCTCACCCTCGGCGTCGAGGGGATACCAGACCGGGAAGGGCACGCCGAAGAACCGCTGGCGGGAGATCAGCCAGTCGCCGTTCAGGCCGCCCACCCAGTTGTCGTAGCGGTACTTCATGTGCTCCGGCACCCAGGCCAGCTCGTCGCCGCGGGCGAGCATCTGCGCCTTGATGTCGGCGTCCCGACCGCCGTTGCGGATGTACCACTGGCGGGTCGAGACGATCTCCAGCGGCTTGTCGCCCTTCTCGTAGAAGTTCGCCCTGCGCTGGGTGGGTGTCGGGTCGGCGAGCAGGTCCCCGGACTCGCGGAGCCAGCCGACCATCAGCTCGCGGGCACTGAAAGTGCTCTTGCCGGCCAGCTCCTGCCACCGGGCGCCGTCGGCGATCCAGGCTGGCTGGTCGCGCAGGATGCGGCCGTCCCGGCCGATGACCACCCGGGCCGGCAGCTGCAGCTCGCGCCACCAGGTCACGTCGGTCAGGTCACCGAACGTGCAGCACATCACCAGACCAGAACCCTTGTCGGGCTCGGCCAGCTCGTGGGTCACCACCGGGATCTCGACCCCGAACACCGGGCTGGTCACCGTCGTGCCCACCAGATCGGCGTACCGCTCGTCGTCGGGATGGGCGATCAGCGCCACGCAGGCGGCGATCAGCTCCGGTCGTGTGGTCTCGATCACGGCCTGGCCGGCGTCGGAGGTGTGGAAGGCCACCTTGTGGTAGGCGCCGGGGTAGTCCCGGGCCTCCAGCTCCGCCTGGGCCACCGCGGTCTGGAACGTCACGTCCCACATCGTCGGGGCCTCGGACAGGTACGCCTCGTCGCGGGCCAGGTTGCGCAGGAAAGCCAGCTGGGAGATGCGCACCGACTCGTCGGAGATGGTGGTGTAGAGCCCGTCCCAGTTCACCGACAGCCCCACTCGCCGCCACAGGTCCTCGAAGGTGGTCTCGTCGATGTGGGTGAGCTCGTGGCACAGCTCCACGAAGTTGCGGCGGCTGATGCCCACCTGGCGCTTCGGGTCGGGCTTGGCCGGCGGGAGGAAGTCGGCGTCGTACGGCACGCTCGGGTCGCAGCGCACGCCGTAGTAGTTCTGCACCCGGCGCTCGGTCGGCAGCCCGTTGTCGTCCCAACCGATCGGGTAGAACACGTGCCGGCCGCGCATCCGCTGGTAGCGGGCGATCAGGTCGGTGTGGGTGTAGGAGAACACGTGCCCCACGTGCAGCGACCCGGAGACCGTCGGTGGCGGGGTGTCGATGCTGAACACCCGGCTACGCACCTGCGCCGGATCACCCTGCGGACGCACGAACGCGTACGTGTCGTCGGCCTTCCAGGCGGCCGACCACTTGTCCTCCAAGCCCTCCAGGGCCGGCTTGTCCGGTACGACGCGCGCACCGGTGGTGGGCGCATCGAGACTCGGGGCAGCAGGCGTGGCAGGCATGGGGAGATTCTAGGGAGCCGTCGTCAGCGCCCGCCAATTCGTTTCACTCCGCCCCGCTCCCACCAGGCATTTTGTGCCGTCAGCATCGCCATCTCGTGGTCGCAGCACAAAAGTTGCGCAGTGGGGGAGGGCGGGCTTTCCCGTACGCGTTCGCGATGGTGTCCTGGTGGTCTGAGCTCTCGACGACGAGGAGGTCGCAGGTGTTCGAGGAAGCGCAGCTGTACTCGCCGGTGTCGCACCACGACGACGGCACGGTCGAGGTGCACCTGGGCCAGGACCATCCGGGG
>DATDAP010000179.1:0-25731 GCA_036525335.1 Microlunatus sp.
GAGCTGCCGACCGAGGTCCTGAGCGACGTAGCCAGTGTGGTCGGGGCAGAGGTCACTGTTCTTGGTCGCCTGCCCGGAGGAGTCAACGGGGGCGCCTGGCGCGTCCAGTTGGCCGGACGGCCAAGTGCAGTGCTCAAAGCAGCGCCCCGGGCACACCGCAACCACCTGGACGAGACGTTGCGAGCCCAGAGAGTTGTCGAGCACATGCGTGGCATGGGCTATCCCACTCCGGCTTGGCTCGGAGTGGGGGCCACAGCCACTCGGGTATGGCATCTCATGGACTTCGTCGATGCAGCTCCCGCACCCGATCTGACCGCGGCCGTCGTCGAGCAGCTGATGGAGATCGTCGAACTCCAGGCCGGCCAAGCCTCTGAGCCCTACGACCACTGGTCGTACGCCTGGCGGGTCGCCACCGGTCTGGAATCAGCCGTCGCCGGTCTGGATCTCAGCGAGACGCCGGAGCAGTCGCTTCTCCGGCAGTCAGTGGCCAGGCTCTCGGGACATTCCTCCGTCGTCTCGGCCTTGGTCGAGCGCCTGCGGCTCGCGTGTGCCGACGTCCCACCACCACCAGAGGCACCTGACATGGTCCATGCCGATCTTGCAACCCCCGGCAATGTCCTGATCCGTGACGGAGAGGTAGTGGCGGTCGTGGATCTCGGCAACGCAGGTAGCGGCACGCGGGCGACCGATCTCATCACCCTCGTGTGGTACACCTTCCAGGATCCGCTGCTGGACGATGTCCGAAGGCGGCTGTGGACGAGAGTCCTCGACCCGGTCGGCTGGGAGGGGGCGGCGGTGCTCGCAGCGGCACACATCCTCCACATGCTCGAGATCCCCATCCGGCAAGGGCGCCGCGATGTCGTTCCAGGGGTGGTCAAGCGCGGCCATCACGCCCTCGACGAGCTGAACGCACTTCGCTGACTGTCGCCGATGGAGATGGGGCGCGAACTCCGACTGCTTTCGATCGGTAGAACGCGCAACATCGACGTTGAGGCCGAGAAATGGCGCACTCCCTGAGTTCGTCCAGCAGCTCCAGTCCCGGGTCGGCGAGAACTGGTCGCGCGAGACCCTGGCCGAAGCCTTCGTCGAACGGCGCCTTGTGCGCGCCTTCTCGCACAACGGTCGCAAGCGCGCGTTCTCGCTGCGCCTGCTCGAGCACGACCGGAAGGTCGTCAGGTTTGGGGTCAGCGGTCATCGTGGTTTCTTCCTCTCAGTCGACCTTGAGTGGACTCATCTCAGTAGTACCTACGGATGTCGAACACGCGGACGACACGCGAAGGTTGAGCGGTCGGAGGGACCCCCTGGTACCGCCGCCAGTCCTCAACCCTCAAAGGATGAACATGTCTCGACGTCTCGCTGTCGCTCTCGCCACGGTCGCCATCGTGACCGGCGCTGGAGCCTCGGCACAGGCTGCCCCCACACCACTTCCGGGACCAAGAGTGCCGATCGAGCACATCGGTGTCAGCGGAGCCCACTTCTCGCAAAGGTCGGGCAACCCCGGCTGCTACACCGGCGCCGGTTCGGTTCACCACGGCTTCGAAGTGCCCCGTGGTGCCACCATCCTCGGTGTCACCGCCTATGTTGTCGACACCCAGACCGTGGGCAGCATCTCTGTCGAGCTGTCGCGTCACGACTTCGCCAGCGGCGGCAGCTACCTGCTGGCCAAGGGCAACAGCGTGAACGGCTACGACACGACGGTCGATCTGAAGCTCAGCTCTGGCTACACCGTGTCGACAGGAGAAGGCGTGAACGTGGTCGTGAGTATCCCCGACGGAACCTGTTTCAAAGGGGCCGAACTCCACTACCTGCCGGCCGGCGTCAACCCCACCCCGGATGGCGCCCGTCAGGCGCCATCCTCGCCCGACACCAAGCCTGACTCGGCACCGGACGGGAGCCCCGCCGAGACATCGCGTTGATCCCGTAGACACCCTGCGACCGTGCTGGAGTGCTTTCCATTTCGGTACGCCCCCCAGGCGCGTCCCGACTAGATCTTCGATGGCGCTGTCGATCGATCCGACTCGTATCGATCGTGTGGTGTATGGCACGCCTGACTCAGCGATATGCCCGCATTGGCCCTTGTACTTGACTCATCTGGGGTGTGCCCGCGTGGGATCCGTCAGGCCCTGGGCAGATATTTCTTCCCCAGCCCGTAGGTGGGTGGTGTCGTCGTCGCTGTTGTTCGCCGCCCTGCACGGCGGCCTGGGCGGTTGACGAGTTGAGAAGACCAGCGCCATGATTGCCCGGGCGGATCCTGTGTGACCCGCCTCACAGCGCGGGCAAGCATGTCGTGGCCGAGGCGAGGTCTCGGGCACGTCTCGGGGGCTCTTTCAGCTTGGTGACCCATCATCTTCGTCACGCCATGACGACCTTCCGTACCGATCCAGGGAGAAGCATGCGCACGTCCAGAATCCTTGGCGCGGCCTCACTCGCCGCCGCCTCCCTCCTCCTCGTCCCGCCGACCCTCTCGTCGGCCCAACCCCGTCCCGCGCCGACCCCGACGGTCGAGCTCAGCGGGCTAGCCGCGCCGTTCAACCTCGCGTTGAAGGGCGGTAACACCTACTTCGCCGACGGCGGCCTCAACCTTGTCGGTCGGGTGAAGAGCGGCGGGACCTACACGACGCTGGCTGCCAACCAGCCGGGTGCTTCCGGCATCGCTTTCGCCAAGAACGGCAAGACGATGGCCTTCACCACGACCGTGACCAACCCCGACACGTTCGTGAACACTGCCAGCGGGCTGCATATCTGGGGGCCGCGCGGCAAGCAGATCTACGCCAACACCCTTGCGTACGAGACCAGGAAGAACCCGGACAAGATCAACAGGTACGGACCGCGGAGCACCGATCCGTGCGTGACCGGAGCGCTCGGCCCGGCCTACACCGGCCAGGTCGACTCCCACTCGTACTCGGTGACGGCCTGGGCCGGCGGCTGGGTGGTGGCCGACGCCGGATCGAACACGCTCTGGCGGATCAGCAAGAAGGGCCGGATCAAGACGCTGGCCGTGCTGCCCCCACAGCCGTACGTGATCACCGCGGAGGCGGCCGCGTCGCAAGGCCTTCCGTCCTGCGTGGTGGGCAAGACGTACGACTTCGAGCCCGTTCCCACCGACGTCGAGCTCGGCAAGGACGGATACCTGTACGTGACCACGTTGCCCGGCGGGCCTGAGACGCCCGCGCTGGGCGCCCGCGGCAAGGTCTGGCGGGTCAATCCGCACACCGGTCGGGCGCGGGTCGTAGCCGGCGGGTTCCTCGGGGCCACCAACCTGGCGCTGGGCAAGCGAGGCGAGATCTACGTGGCTGAGCTGTTCGGTGGCCGGATCTCGGTGATCAGGAACGGTCGGGCGCGGCCCTATCTCAACCTCCCCGGGGTGGTCGCCGTGGAGACCTCCAAGTCCGGGGCGCTCTGGGCGGCCACGCTCGGCAACGAGGATCCCCCTGCCCCGGGGACGATCGTCAAGATCAGCAACGGCAAGGCCTACAAGCAGGCCAGCATCCGTCGCTGACAGCGCGCGCTGGGACCCGGGCGCGCGTGAGCGCCCGGGTCGCTGGCGCCCCGGCCGAGCGGTGGTGACTTCGCTGCAGAAACCAGGGAGTAAGGCTCTCGGTGCCGTGCCCAGTTGAAGAGGCGGCGCGCCATCCCTTCTTGATCTGCGGTCCCGGCGGGCGGTTCGGCTCGCGACAGCAGCTATCTGTGCCCGACGCTGACCGCCGACGCACGCAACAAGGGCGTCGCCGGACGTGGACGCCGAGCCCGGGATCGTGTCCACACCAGCTGTGGCTGTCGGTACCCTCCCGTCAGCACGCTGCGTTCGCCCACGAGTGCCGGGTCGGTCGGTAGGCAGAACCGCTGGGCCGGACATGTGCACAGGGCGATGCTCTGATGTGCCAGGCCAGTTCGACCTTGGTAGGACAAACCGACGAGTTCACGTGGCCTCGCTCGTCTACAGGTTTGGAAGCCCAACCGCCTCGACACAGGAGCAGTTATGAGTTCCAACCCCCACGACAAGACCGACCCGCAAGAATCGGCCGCGCGCTCTTCAGCACCAGGAAGCGTCGCCACAACGCTGCCAGAAGCCATGACGGGCAGGGCAAGCCCGGCGAAGGCGGCGGTCGGCGACAAGCCAGTCTTTGCCTACATCGCCAGCCTGCCTCAACCGCAGCGCGGCATCGCCGAAGCCGTCGATGCGCTAGCGGCCAAGACGTTGCCCTACCTCAGACGTTCCGTGAAGTGGGGCATGTCGTACTACGGCGTCGGCGACGGGTGGTGCTTCAGCTGCGGCGGCTTCGCCGGCCACGTCAAGCTCATGTTCATCAATGGCGCGGCGCTCGAACCGATACCGCCGGTGACGCCGCTCGGCATGGGCAAGTCGACACGGGGTGTCGACCTCGAGTCCGTGGATGACCTTGACGCAATCCAGATCGCAGCGTGGATGAAACAAGTCGCCTCCGTGCCCGGTGTCGGTGGCAAGAAACGCTGAACCCGCTGTCACGAGTGGAACGCGCAGGTTGTGGATCGTTCACCCACCGGATGACGGGAAGCCGAGAAGCCGAGAAGCCGAGAAGCCGAGAAAGTGTCACGGCGATGCTCATCGGGTGGGTTCGGCGGTGGCTGGTTCCTGGCTCGCCCCGGCGGGTTCCTCGGGTTGAGGCTCCTCCTCGCTGCCGAACAGGTCCAGTCCCGGCAGCGGCTTGGTCGGGTCCGCGATGACGACGCGCTGACCGAGTCGAAGGCCCCGCACGATCTCGATCCGGGAGACGTCCTTCACCCCGGTCGTGACCGAGACCTCCTCGATGCCGCCGGCCGGTGTCAGGATCCGTACCGAGGCCCGCTTCTCGTCGATCGGTACGGTCGCCGACATGGGCAGCACGAGGACGTCGTCAGCCCGGGCGACCGTGATCCGTACCGTAGCCGACACGCCGGTGGTCAGGGCGACCGGTGACCGGCGCACGCTGATCACGGTCTCGTAGGTCGGGTCGCCTCCGGTCGCCGACGAGCCGGGCAGCGGACTGATGGCCGTCACCTCACCCTGGACGGGCTTCGTGCCGCCCGGGGGCACGACCTCGGCGGTCTGGCCCACGGCGACCTTGCCCATCAGCGACAAGGGAACCGGCACCGTCACCTCCGACGCGCCGGAGCCCACGACGGTGATGCCGCTGGAGGCCGAGGCCACACTGCCCTGAGTGAAGTCGATGCTGCCGACGACGCCCGTGATGGGAGCGCGCAGCGTCGCGTCGGCGAGATCGTCTCGGGCTTTGTCGACCGCCTGCTGGGCGCGGGTGATTGCGACGAGATCCCGAGCGAGCTGGGCCTTGAGCGATCCGACGGATCCGGCGCCGGACTGGCCGCCGCCGGTCGCCTGGCTCAGTATCTCGGCCTGGGCGCGGGCCATCTCCTCGGCCTGCTGCTGAGCGGCATCGGCCATCGCCTCGGCCTGAGCCTCGGCGGCGACCGAAAGCTGCTCTGTGGCGGCCGACAGCTCCGCCGACGCGAGCGCCAACGCCTGAGCGGCGGCCACCTGGGTGGTCGTCACCGTGCTCAGCGCCCGGAGACACCCCTGCAGGGTGATGGGATCGACACTCGTCGTCGCCGTCGGCGCGGGCGCGGGTGTCGCGGTCGGGCTCACCGTGGGCGCGGGTGTGGGTGTGGGTGTCGCGCTCGGCGTGGGCGGGGCTGTGGGTGTGGGTGTCGTGCCCGGTGTGGGAGTGAGTGTCGGGGTCGGGTTGGGTGCCGCGGTCGGGGTCGAGCTGGCGGTCGCGGTCGGGCGGGGTGTCGCGGTCGGGGTCGGCGATCCGGTCAGGCCCGGCTGGGGGACGGCCGCGCAGATCCGATGAGCGGCGGCCATCTCCGCGGTCAGCCTGCCCAGCAGCTGCTGCAGAGCCGCCGCGGCGGAGGATCCGCCCGGAGCACCGTTGCCGCCGGGCTCACCGCCCGGGGCGGGGGCCGGCTCCTGTGGTGGGGGAGAGTTGGATGCTTCCGCGTCTGACGTCGGCGCGTTCGACTCCTTCGCCGCCTTCTTCTGCTTGGCTGCGTCGTCGGCCGCCTTCAGGTCCCGGTGATAGGCGGCGCGGGCCTGAGTGAGCTCAGCGCTGGCCTTGACCAGCTCGACCTGCAGCGGCAACCTCTCGATCCGGGCCAGCGGTTCCCCCGCGGTCACCCGATCGCCGATCCGAACTCCCAGCCAGGTGACGGTGCCCGAGGTCGGGAACGTCTCGCTGGCCTGGTTGATCCTCGTCACCGACCCGGCGAGGGCGACGGTCTCCGAGAGGTCGCCGCGGCTCACCTCGGCCGTGCGGTAGTCGGGGGTCGACCCTCCCAGCAGACCGGCCGCCACCGCCCCACCGGCACCGATGAGAGCGAGCACGGTGAGGACCATCCCGGTGACCAGCACCCGCCGCCCGGCCCTGCTCATGCACGGTTCCCTGCTGCCCGGTTCCCCAGCATCATTCATTCCTCAGGGCGTCGATGGGAGCGAGCCGCGCCGCCCGGGCAGCGGGGTAGACCCCGGCTGCGATGCCGATGAGCAGCGACACACCTAACGCCACGGCCGTCGACCCCACGGAGGGCACGACCGGGAACCCGCTGAGCGCACCGATGAGCCACGCGGCACCCATGCCGAGCAGCAGACCCAGGACCCCGCCGAGGAGCCCGAGCATGCTCGCCTCCACCAGGAACTGGTTGCGGATGGCTGCCGGGGTGGCGCCGAGCGCCTTGCGCAGACCGATCTCGCGGATCCGCTCGGTCACCGACACCAGCATGATGTTCATCACGCCGATGCCACCGACGAGGAGCGAGATCGCCGCGATCCCGCCGAGGGTCGCGGTGAGGATCGCCGTGGTGCTGTTGGCGGTGTCGATCAGGCTCTGCTGGGTGAAGATGCTGAAGTCCTTGGAGTCCGGGGCGTTGCCGTGCCGGGTCATCAGGGTCTGTTCGATCTGCTGGTAGGCCGCCGACAGCGAGTCCTGGTCCCTGGTCTGCAGGTAGAGCAGACCGACGTCGTTCGGGTGGGTCGAGGGCTCGACCTGCTGCAACATGGTCGAGCGGGGGATCACGATGGTGTTGTCCTGGTCGTCGCCGAGCGCGCTGCCGGCCGTGTTCAGCAGGCCGATCACGGTGAAGCTCTGGCCGGCGAGGCTGATCTCGGCACCGATGGGGTCCTCGCCGCCGAGCAGCTGTTGCGCGGTCGTCGTCCCCACGACCGCGACCCGAGCGCCCCGGGCCACCTCATCGGCGGAGAAGAACCGTCCCTGGTCCATCGAGCGGCCGCGGATCGACAGCCAGTCGGGCGTCGTGCCGGCCAACGTCGAGTCGTGGCTCCGCTCCCCGGCGGTGGCGGTGATGAAGCTCTCGTTCGTCGGTGCCACCCCGGTCACGTCGGGGGCGTTGGTCGGGTCGGCGAGAGCTTCGACGTCGGCCAGGCTGAGGGTCGCGTAGGAGAACCCCTCGTACGAACCGTCGGGTTCCGGCTGCGACCCGTCACCGCCGGGCATCACCATGATCAGATTCGTGCCCATCGCGGTGATCTGCTGCAGGACCAGCGTGCGGGCCGCCTGACCGAGCGCGACGGTGAGCATCACCGCAGCGATGCCGATCAGGATGCCCAACACGGTGAGCGTCGAGCGCATCCGGTGCGCGCGCAACGCGCCGTAGGCCGTGCGGAAGGTCTCGAGGACGTTCATCCCATCCGCTCCGGCAGCTCATCAGACAGCTGCCCGTCGAACATGTGCACGGCTCGCTCGGCTCGCGTCGCGACGTCGTGCTCGTGGGTGATGAGCACGATCGTGCGGCCCACGGTGTGCAGTCCGTCGAACAGGGTCAGCACGTCGGCGGTCGACACCGAGTCGAGATTGCCGGTCGGTTCGTCGGCCAGCAGCAGAGCCGGGTTGGTGACCAGCGCGCGGGCGATCGAGACACGTTGTTGCTGGCCGCCGCTCAGCTCGCCGGGGCGGTGCTCGACCCGGTCACCGAGTCCCACCCGTTCGAGCGACTCCCGGGCCCGCGCCCTGCGCTCGGCGGGCCGCACGCCGGCGTAGACCAGGGGCAGCTCGACGTTGCGCTGCGCGGTCAGCGACGGGAGCAGGTTGAACTGCTGGAACACGAAGCCGATCTCGCGGTTCCGCACGTGGGCCAGCCGGCGTTCGTCCATCCGGCTCACGTCGCTGCCCCGCAGGAAGTACGAACCGGCCGAGGGGACGTCGAGGCAGCCGATGATGTGCATCAGGGTGCTCTTGCCGGACCCGGACGGACCCATCACGGCGAGATAGGAACCCGGCTGGACCAGCAGGTCGACCCCCCGCAGCGCCTCGACCGCGGCCGCCCCGGTCGCGTACGTCTTGCGCACCTGGCGCAGGTCGAGAACGGGCGTGGTCACGGGCGGGCCAGCTCAGTCACGGCTCAGCGCTCCCGCGGACCGGGGTAGGCGATCTGGTCGCCCTCGCTCAGACCGGACAGGACCTGCGTACGGTTCCCGAACGCCTCGCCGAGCCTGACCGGCACCTCCTCGTCGATGCCGTTCACCACCTTGGTGACGACCGGGCGGCCGTCGGACTCCGACAGAGCGACGATGGGGACGGTGAGGATGTTCTCGAGCACCTCGACGGTGATCGTCACGGCAGCGGTGCCGCCGATGTAGAGGCGGTCGTGGGTCCCCCGGACGAGGATCGTCGCCGGGAACGTGACCGCGGTCCCGCCGGACGACCCGATCACCCCGAGCGTGCGCACCTCCGCCGGCAGGGACCGGGAGGAGCCGGTGGGGGTCACCGTGGCCGCCTGGCCCTTCTTGACCAGCCCGATGTCGTTGCTGTTGATCGCCACGTCGACCACCCACCGGCCGGGTTGCACGACGACGATGTCGGCGGCGGCGGCGCGGGCTGCGGTGTCCCCGCTCGAGCCAGTCGCGCCCGATCCGCCGCCCGCGGCACCCGAGCCCGGATCCGAGCCGGGACCCGGACCAGGACCGGCGCCCGAGCCGGGATCGGCTCCTGGGTCCGAGACGCCGGATCCTTGTCCCGACTGGGACCCCTCGGTCAGGTTGACCGCGGCCACCACCCCGTCGAGGGTGCTGCGCAGGGTCGTGTCGTCGAGGTTGTGCCGCGCGAGCCGGAGCGACTGCTCCGCGCTCTCCAGTCCGGCCCGCGCGGCCGCGACGGCGGTCGCGTCCTGCTTGTCGTCCAGCGCCTGATCGAGCTCCGACTGGGCGGCGTAGACCTCTGCCTCGGCGACGGTGACCGCAGCTCGCAGGTCACGGGCATCGATCTTCGCCAGCACCTCGCCCTTGTCCACCCGATCGCCCACCCCGACCCGCACCGAGGTGACCTCCCCGGGCGCGGGGAAGGACAGATAGCCGGCGTTGCGGGGGGCGAACGTGCCGGACACGCTGACCGTCCGGTGCTCGGTCGACCGCGTGACGGTCTCGACGGTGCGGAGCTCCTCGAGCTCGGATCCCGCTCCTCCCGCCAGCGCACGCCAGAGGGTGAGTCCCACCGTGGCCACCACGAACGCGATGACCAGGGTGACGACGACGCGCGGCCATCGGCGCCGCCGGGCACCGTCGCGTGGTCTTCGGCTCACGGGAACTCCTGGTGTTCGCTGCTCACGCTAAGTGTGCGGTAGGGGCCAGTCCACAGGGATGTCCCCGAGCTTCCCCTCGCTGCTGGCGTGTCCTGAGCCTGTCGGAGGATGTCCTGCGCCTGCGACAACCTGGATCGACAGCGGTGGCGTCGAGCTCTGGTCTCGCCCGTGCGTACCTGGGTCGGCTGTCGTGGGCAAGGGACCCCAAGCCCACCCCGGTGCGCCTCGTGTGGGCCGCCGACGCCCGAGCCGAGCCGAGTTCGTCGGTCGCAGCCCGTCGAGAATGCTCATGTAGCCGCTTCGGGACTGTCGCGGGTTCGTTGGACGGTCCCGTTACGGCGACGCCATTCTCGGGTGGAGGGCTGGGTCGCCGGGTGGCGGACGGCGCTGGTCATCGTCTGGCGGCGACGGGGTAGTTGATCAGCGGCGGAATCCATTCGATTCCCGGGTGGGGTCGACGGTCGCGACGAGCGGGCCGTGGTGTGTGCCGCTGCCGAAGCACGCGCATCGTTCGGATCAGGCGATGACTGCGACTACGACCATGTCGCACCGGACAGGATGGTGAGGAGCGGCTCGAAGTCGTAGCTCTTGGTGCTGTTGGTCATGATCGCGACGCCGAGGCCGCGGTCGGGGTAGAGGCGCAGGAGGTTCCAGAAGCCGACGCCGGTGCCGAAATGCTCGACCCAGGTCTCGGGTGAGGTGGTGGGTCGGCGGAACCAGCCGATGCCGTGGGCGAAGGGCTTGCCAAGGTGGTCGATGCTGCGCATCCGGCGGGCGGACTGCGGGTCCAGGACGCGGTGTCCGTCGATCTCGCCGTCGCCGAGGTGCATCCGCAAGAACCGGGCGGCGTCCAGCACGTTCCCGACCAGACCGCCGTAGGCGGGCCCGTCCACATAGAACGGGTTCAGTGCCCGGTACGGCCCGTGGCGGTTCCCGACTATCCCGGGCGGCAGCAGGGCCCGCAGCAGCGGATCCACGATGTGGGGGGTCTTGACGTAGCCGACGGCCGGGTCGGCGCCGGAGGAGTAGGTGAACCCGGTGGCGGCCATGCCGACGGGTTGCAGCACCGACTGCCGCACGAAGGCCTCGAACGGCATCCCCGTCACCGCGGCAATGATCTGCCCGAGGGCAAGGTATCCGAGGTTGGAGTACCGGGCCGATCTCCCGACCGGGTAGCGGTAGACCCGGCCACCCCGCATCACGCGCCGCAGCAGGACGTCGGGGTCTGGTCGTTCGGCCTCGGCCAGGTGCGCCCAGCGAATGGGTAGGGGGTTGCCGAGGCCGGCGGTGTGAGTCATCAGCTGCTCGACGCTGGGTTGCCTGGGTCCGGGCGCGCGAAGGTAGTCGACGTACTCGCTCACCGGAGCGGCCAGGTCCAGCCGGCCCTCATCGGCGAGCCGCATGGCGGCGGTCGCCGTCACGACCTTGGTCATGGAGAACCACAGGCAAGCCGTCGAGGCCGCCATTGCCCTGTCCGTGACCCGGTCGGCCAGCCCGTGGCCGCCGGCCAGCAACACCTTGTCCCGGCTGACCACCGCCAGTGAGAGGCCGGGAATGCCGCTGGCCCGCATCATCGTGGTCACTGCCGTCGTGACTCCGCTGGGTGGCATTCCGGTCGTGATCGCTTCACCGGTCGCCATCGCTGCTCCGTGGTTGTGGGCCGCGTCGGGTGCGGCTGGCGTGGTCAGCCGGGGCCGCGGAGTGATGGGCCAGGCGTAGTTGATCCAGTCGGGGACGAACTGGGAGAGGGCCTTCTCGACGGGACCGTCGACGAGCCAGTCGGTGACCCACCAGGCGACTTCCGCGCCGGCATCCCGATGCGGATCGGGGTCGATGTGAACGCAGCCCAGCAGCTCGGTCTCGCCCAGGTCGAACAGGCCGTACCGGTAGCACTCCTGACCCGCCATCCGGGTCTCCCCTTGCTGCAGATCCTCCCGGTGCTGTTGTGCCGTCAAGGTGGAGCTCGGCCAGGGGACACGCGGACCGTAGACCGACCGAAGACGCGCCTGTGACTCTGTCACGGCCCGCAGGTGCAGGTCGGTGTCTGCTGCGGTGAGTGGCCGGAGGTGGTGTCCGGTGGGAAGGTCGACGCGACCCGGGTGCCGGAAGTCAGCTGGCAGCTGCACCCGGGGAGGGGCTGTCAGGTCGGCTCGTGTTTTCTGCATGCCGCCAGCCTGCTGGTCCGGCTGGCTCATCTCCACGCACACCTGTCGCACGGTGGCCGCACAGTTGGTACGCCACCACTTTCGGCCAGCCCAGCGGCAGCGGCGGAGCAGGGAACCTGGATAACGTGGCCGAGTGGGACAGGACCGGAGCACCGACGCCGAGCCGTTCACGGCTCTGCTGCGGACGTTTCGGGAGCGAGCAGGGCTCACTCAGGAGGAACTGGCGGAGCGCGCGGGCCTGACCCCGCACGCGATCAGCGCGTTGGAGCGCGGAACCCGCACCCGGCCATACCCGCACACGGTGCGCGCGCTCGCCGGTGCTCTCGGGATGTCGGACGTGGAGGTCGCGCACTTCATCACCGCTGTGCCGAGACGCCAGACCTCGTCGTCGAACCGTGTCAAGGACAGCGGGGCCCTGCCCACCCCGCAGCCCGGCCCGGGCCAGGATTCGGTGTTCATGGTGCCGCCTACCCGCTTGTACGGGCGAGACCGGGACATCGCCGAAGCCGCGGAGCTGGTCCGATCGCGAACCAGTCGACTCATCACGCTCACCGGTCCCGGTGGGGTGGGCAAGACCCGGCTTGCTGCTGCCCTGACCGACACGCTCGGCGGAGGGTTCTCCGACGGCGTCCTTGTCGTTCCCCTAGCCGCCGTGGCTGATGCGCTTGATGTCATCGGCACCATCGGCCGAGCCATGGAGGTCCCAGGGAGTGATCAGGGCGACGCCTTGGCCGTCATCACCCGCCACCTCGGCCGGGCGCGGATGCTGCTGGTCTTGGACAACTTCGAGCACCTGATGAGCGCGGCGCCGACGATCAGCCAGCTCGTCGCCGGCTGCCCAACACTGACCGTCCTTGTCACCAGCCGCTCGCCGCTGCGGGTGCGCGGCGAGCACGAGGTCCCGGTCGGGCCGCTGGAGCTTCCGCCACGGGACGTGACCTCGCCGGAGCTGCTCGCGGAGTGGCCGGCGGGTGCCTTCGTCCTCGACCGAGCGCGCAACCTGTCGGCGCAGCTGATCCTTGATCAGGCCGAAACCCGGGCGCTCGCTGACCTGTGTCACCGGCTCGCCGGGCTACCGCTGGCGATCGAGCTGGCGACGGCGCACCTGAGGCTGCTGGCCCCGCAGACACTGCTCGACCGGCTCGAGCAGCTGACAGCCGGGGGGGCCCGTGACCTGCCCAGCCGACAACGCACCATGCGGGCCACGCTCGACTGGAGCCACCGCCTGCTGACACCGGATCAGCAGCGCCTGTTCAGTGTGCTCAGCGTGTTCCGCGGTGGTGCGACGCTGGCCATCATCGAGCAGGTCGCCGCCGGCAGCGGGATGTTCCCCGCCGGGGATGTCCTCTCACTGCTCGAAGTGCTGGTCGAGCAGTCCCTGGTCGTCGTCCAGGGAGGCGGAGCCGGTGAACGCCGCTTCGACATGCTGGAACCGGTCGCCCAGTACGCCAGGGGCCTCCTCCTCGGTGACGCAGCACGCCGGGTAGCCGCCGCCCACGCGGACACCTTCCTCCACCTCGCCGAAGCGGCGGCAGCTGGCTACCAGGGAGCCGACCAAGTGCTCTGGCTCCAGCGGGTGGAAGCGGACGAGGCCAACATCGTGGTGGCCATCGACCGGGCCCTGGACCAGGGTGACGGCGAGACCGCAGGCCTGGTCACCTGGGCCATGTGGCTGTACTGGTGGCTGCGCAGCCAGCCCTCCATCGGCCTCCGCCGAGCCCTGCGGTGCCTGACTGTGGAGCTGCCACCGGCGGTGCTCGCCCGTGTCCACCTCACCGCAGCCACCATGTCCTACGCGGGAGGAGACCTGGTGGCCAGCGGCGATCACTGGCATCAAGCCTTCGTGCTGGGCACCGAGCAGCACGACCCGGAGATCGCCTGTGCCGGCCGGGCCGGAACCGGACTCGCGGCTCTCGGCGCCGGCGACCTCGACCTGGCCGAGACGTGCTTCAGGGAGGCCCTGGTGCCGGGCCTGGCCGCCGGCGAGTCTGGCGTGTGGCTGCGGTCCCTCATCCATGTCTGGCTCGGCACGGCCCTGATGCTGAACAGCCATCCGGGCGGCGCGGTCGAGGAGATGGAGCGAGGACTCCAGCTGGCCCGGCAGCGGGGAGACCGGTTGGCCACCTACGTCGCCCTCTACAACATCGCGCAGGTCGCGATCGGTCTCGAAGATCATGATCTCGCCCGGGCCTGCCTCGTCGAGGGGATCGAGCTCTCCCACCAGACCCATGACCTGGCCAACTTGGCCTACTTCCTGGAAGCACTCGCTGTCGTCGAATCGACGCCGGAATCATCGGAGCGGATCGCCGTGCTGCTCGGCGCAGCGCAGTCCCTGCGGGCCGTCACCGGCGGCAGGATCTACGGCTACTACCTGCCCGACGAATCCCTCCGGGCCCGGGCCGATGCCGACGCCCGGGAAGCGCTCGGCGAGGACGGGTTCGAAGCTGCACAGACTCTGGGACGGACGTACGACCTCGACGAAGTGGTCCACTTCGCCCTCGCCTGAATCAGAGCACCTCGTCGGAGGATGCCGATGTCACGGGTGAATGTTGGTGAGTCGCGGCGCCGGCGGCCAACACTCGCGCGGGCACGCTGAGCGCCTCTTCCAGGATCGTCGACGCGGCGTGGCCGACCGAGTGTGGCAGTGGTGTACGACTCCTGTGCATGGTCACCCAGCGGCGGGCGTCGCACCGTAGAGCGAGGCCTGATGCACCGCCCGACACCACCTCTGGAACCGACGGGAACCACGATGACCACACCATCTGCCGAACAACACAAGCCTGCTGCTCGCCCCATCCCCGACGCGGACCCGGCTCCGACCGAGTCGCATCTGGCTGCGCCCCAGCTGGCGCTCGACCTGGCTTCCTGCAGCCAGTTCGATCCCTCGTCGTCGGGTCGGCCCCACCCGCGTCTAGCCACTCCTACGCGCAGGAAACCACAACCCGGAAGGCCGAGTGACATGTCCGCTCAGAATCAACCCACCACACAAGCACCGATCTCGATCGAGCCAGCATCGCCGGCTGCGGCACCCGAGCCGACCGGCACAGGAGGATCTCGACACAGCAGCTCCCGGGTCGTCCGGCTGGTCCGCCGGCATCCGTTGGCGGCGTTCTTTGTCTGGTTCTTCACCGTCGGCCAGGCTTTCGCCTTCTACCCCGTCGTTGTCCCAGACGCCGCAGGGCTGCCACCGCAGCTGTTCATCGTCGCCGCCACCCTGTTCGGGCTGCTGCTGCCCACGGTGGTGATCACCGGACTTGTCGGCGGGAGA
The DNA here is from genome assembly GCA_036525335.1 of Microlunatus sp. Classification (GTDB taxonomy): domain Bacteria; phylum Actinomycetota; class Actinomycetes; order Propionibacteriales; family Propionibacteriaceae; genus Microlunatus. The sequence continues at coordinate 14,998 of DATDAP010000179.1, forward strand.
TCCGCCGTTCGCTCCCTGGGGCACCGCATCATCCCGCCCCGACGAGGAGTCGCCTGGTATGCGCTGGCCCTGCTCGGGGTTCCGCTGATGTCGATCACCATCACGGTCCTCCTCGTGGGCGCACCCGTCGACACCTCCTGGTCGTCGACGGTGACCGTCTTGATCCCCCACCTGCTGTTGCCGCTGCTGGTGACCTTCCTGCCCAACAACCTGTGGGAAGAGGTGGCCTGGATGGGATTCGTCCAGGCCCGGTTGCAGACCCGCCGCGGCCCTCTGCTGGCCGCCGTCATCACCGGACCCCTGTTCGCCCTCCAACACATCGCACTCGTCGTCGGCAACTCCCCGGTCGCCGCCCTGGCCGTGATCGGGCTTCTGGCGGTGTTCGCGATACCGTTCCGATTTGCCACCGCCTGGATCTACAACAAGACCGGCAACCTGTTCCTGGTCGGTCTCTTCCACGCCACAGGCAACGCTGCTACCGGAGGCAGCGGCTTCCAGGACGGCCTCCTGGCCACCATCTATCCCAACGCCCAGATCGCCTCCATCGCGCACCTGCTCGCCTTCGCCGTGATCGGTATCGTGGCCGTCCTCCTGACCCGTGGCCGGCTCGGCATGCCAGACACCCGACACCGCTCCGCCTAGATCTAGGCGCCCCACCTCCACCTTGTGTGCTACTGGATCGATCCCGCTCGGCCCGCCGCGCCAGCGCCGCCGCACGCGCCCCGTAGATGGGGCACGTGCAGCGCACCTACGGACTTGCGAGCCAGCCGCGGAGAAGTGCTGAGCACGTCAATCCAGCACGTGCACCACTCCGAGGGTGTCTGCGGCGCTCAGACCGCTTACCCCTCGTCCTGAGACCGGACACCGGTCGCCAGCACGTCCTGGCTGCCGGAGACGGCCAACAAGCTTCGAACGGTGAAAGAATCACGGCGAAAGGTAGCCAGAACGAGCGCACGGGTAGACCATGAGTAGTCGACCCAAGGAGACACCATGGCGATCAAGCGAACGATGTCGGTGAGGAAGACCATCGGGATCGGGTGCGCCACGATCGCGTTGGCCGTAGCCGGCGGTCTGGCGATCGGGCACTCGGCCTCGGCGGGCGACGCCCAGTTCCGGGCCGAGCTGCGCGACGCGCGCGGAAAGTCGGTCGGCACGGTGAAGTTCCGCATCACCCGCCACGACATGCGCGTCGACGCTCGTCTGTGGCCGAACATGGACGTGGCGCCCAATCAGTTCCACGGCTTCCACGTGCACGCGAACGACGACAACACCAACGGCGTGGGCTGCGTGGCCGACCCCTCCGCCGTGGCGTCGACGTGGTTCGTCTCCGCCGACGGGCACCTGTCAGCCGTCCCCCCCGCCCCCAGCCAGACCCACGGCAGTCACAACGGTGATCTGCCGAGTCCGCTGGTGCTGAGCGACGGGACCGCGCAGCTCTCGTTCACCACCGACCGGATCGATCCAGCCGCCCTCCGCGGCACCGTCGTGATCCTGCACAAGCTGCCGGACAACTTCGGCAACGTCCCGGTCGGCACGGCGGCGAACCAGTACCAGCCGAACAGCGCCGCCGCCTCGGGCCTCACCGCCCGGACCGGCAACGCCAGCGATCGGGTCGCCTGCGGACTGGTCCGACGGTCGCGCTGAGCAGTACGCCGGCGGATGCCCCGAGGTCGAACAGACCTCAGTCGAAGGCGACGACGGAGAGCTCGTTACCCTCCGGATCGGCCAGGGTCCAGCGGTGCGGGGCTTCTCCGTCCTCCACGACGCGGCCGCCCGCGGCCACCACGTCATCCACCCGTGATCGGAGCTGGTCGGAGGCCACCAGGAGCGTGAGGTGGATGCGGTTGCGTTGGGCGCGCCGAGCGGTGTCGGACGCCTCCATCTGCGAGACGAAGAGCGTGGGCCCGAGGCGATGGGGATGGTTGATGTCGGTGACGTACGGGCGCGGATCCTCCTCGTAGCCCAGCGCGAGCCGCCAGAACTCCCGTACGGCGGCGACGTCGACCGCGTCGAGACCGATCTGCAGGAAGCGCAGTGGAGCCGCGTCCGCGCTCAGACCGAGGCCGTGCGCGGCGGCCTGCACCCGGTGGGCCACGGCGGGGAAGCGCTCGTCCTCCCACAGGTCCTTGCCGCTGCCGATCCGCACACCGGCCGCCCGGACGTCGATCAGCAACGGCACGCCGCCCTCGTCGGCGGCCGCGGCCGCGGCGGCGACGAGCTCGACCGCCCGCGGCCGGTCCCCGATGGGATAGAACACCGCGGCCTCGAACAGCACCCGCCAGTCGTCGACGTCGGCCCCGTCCAGCCGGTCACCTTCCAGCGTGACGGGCAGCAGATCGGCCTCGTTCCCGTCCGCGTCGGTGACCAGGGCGTGGTAGCCGCCCTCCCCCATCGCGACCCGGTCGCCAGAGGTGCGTAGGTGGTCCAGCCGGTCGATCGCGAATCGCGCCGGTACGGCGAGGTCGACGTGGATCCGGTTCCGCAGTGGACGGTGCTCCGAGGCCGACCGGAACTCGAATCCCGGGTCACGACCCAGCGGATCCCGGAGGTCGTCGCCGTAGCCGAGCACCGTCTGCCAGAACGGGACGACCGCGGCCGGGTCGGTCGTGTCGACGGCCAGCTCGATCTGCTGCGACCCCGACGAGTCGGCCACCAGCCCGAGCTCGGCTGCCGCGGCGGCCACGGTAAGGGCCGGCTCCAGCTCGGTCGAGGAGGAGTCGGACGGTGTCCACACCTGGACCCCACCGCCCCGCAGATCGAGGTCCGGCAGTCGGCGCGCCGGGGTGATCTCGGCGATCCTGCGCACCAGCTCCGCCCCGGCACGGTGGGAGGACGGTGACGTCGCGAACCAGACCGGATCTCGGCGGGACTCCATACCCGCATCCTGACAGCCGCGATCCGAGGTCTGGAAGAAGCGGCGCGCTGCCGTGGCGTGTACGCCTCGAAAGTGTGCCGCTTGTCACCGCCAACGGCCAACCCCAACGGCCAACCAGCCGGGCAGTCGGATCCGGCCACGTCTGGAAGGATGCGATCCGTGACAGCGCAAGGTTTGGGGGCCGTGCTCACGGCCATCGTGACGCCGTTCGACGACGACCTGAATGTGGACGAGGAGGCATTCGTCGATCTGATGCACCACCTCGCCACCCATGGTTCGGACGGCTTCGTGGTCTGCGGCACCACCGGCGAGGCCTCCACCCTGACCGACGAGGAGCACCTCCGGGTCATCGAGCTGGCGGTCCAGGAACGCCCGCCCGGCAGCACGATCGTCGCCGGCACCGGCTCCAACAACACCCGCCACGCGGTGCACCTGACCGAACGGGCGACCGAGCTCGGCGCGGATGCGGTGCTGAGTGTCACCCCGTACTACAACCGGCCCAACCGGCGTGGGCTCCTCGCGCACTTCGGTGAGGTCTCCCGGGCCACCGACAAGCCGATCGTGCTCTACAACGTCCCGTCCCGGGTGGTCATCGACCTGCCCAACGACCTGCTGGCCGACCTGGCCGAGCTCGACAACGTCGCGTACATCAAGCAGGCGAACAACGCGAACCTGGCCCTGGTCGACGGCCTGGGTCTCTACGCGGGCAACGACGACGCTTTCCTCGCCACCCTCGAGCTCGGCGGCTGCGGCGGCATCCTCGTTGCGAGCCACCTCGTCGGCGAGCAGATGCGCCGGATGGTCGACGAACCCGACCACCGGGCGGAGATCGACGCCTCGCTGCGTGACGTGTACGCCGCGATGGGGATCACCACCAACCCCATCCCGGTGAAGGCCGCTCTCGCCTTGGCCGGTCACCGGGTCGGCGGCCTGCGGTTGCCTCTGGTCGAGGCCTCCGACGAGGAGCGCGCTCAGCTCCGCGACGTCCTCGACCGGCACGGCCTACTCGCCACCGACTGACGCCGGGATGAGCGGAGCGGATCAGTCGGCGGACATGAGCGGAGTGAATCTCCGGACGTCGTCGACGGCCGTGGCCCTGGCTGCCGAGCTGGGTTTCGGTGCGGACACCGTCGAGGTGCTGGCCGGCGGGAACCAGAACCACGCCGTACGCCTGCGCACTTCCACCAGCGACGTCGTGCTGCGGTTCGCGCGGGACACGGACCGTCTCACCATGGACCCGTTCGACGTTGAGCAATGGTGCTCCCGGGCGGCCGCCGCCGCCGGGATCGCCACTCCCCCGACCCTGGCCCGCGCGCACGTCGGGGGACACTCCGTGATCGTCCACGAGTTCGTGCCCGGAACTCCGGCCGACGCAGGCGATCTGCAGGCGTGGTCCGCGATCGGCCGGATCGCCGGGTCGCTGCCGGACATCGACCTCGTCGGGGCTCCGGACGGCCTGTTCTCACGGTTCGGGCGCGATCTGGATGTCGCCTGGCTGGCCCATCTCGACTACAACATCGAGGCCCTGGCCCCGGGTGATCGGCTGCTGGAGCTTGGCGTCTACGAGCCGGAGCAACGGTCGGCTCTACGGCAGATCCTCACCGACCTGCGCGCCCGTCCACTCCGGCACGGCGTCTCCCACGGGGATCTCTCGACGCGCAATCTCATCGCGAACAGTGCCGGCGGTTACGTCGTGCTCGACTGGGGCTCGGCCATCGCGGGACCCGTGCCCTGGACCGATCTCGAGCTGATCCAGCGCTGGCACGTGACCGGCGACCCGGTGAGCACGGTGTCGGCGAGCGCGTGGCGGGCCGTGCTGTCCGCGGCCGGTGTTTCCGAACGCACCGCGGACGAGCTCATCCCCGAGCTGCAGCTCCTGCACGTGCTCGACGTGATCCGCTGGGCCCTGGATCAGCGACCGGACCGCATCCAGGAGTTCGTGCTCCAGGCACGTTCGGCCATCGCCCGCATCCTCGCGCGGGACTGAGGGGTCAGCTTCGCAGCACCTTCTCCATGGCCTTGCCCCGAGCGAGCTCGTCCACCAGCTTGTCCAGGTAGCGGATCTTCTGCATCAGGGGATCCTCGATGGCCTCCACCCGTTTCCCACACACGACTCCGGTGATCAGGGCGGCGTTCGGGTTCAGCCGTGCAGCTGCGAAGAAGTCCTCGAAGGTGGTGCCGGCGTCGAGATGGTGGTTGAGCTCGCCCTCGTCGAAGCCGGTGAGCCAGCCGATGACCTGATCCAGCTCGTCCTTCGTCCTGCCCTTCTTCTCCACCTTGGCGACGTAGTGGGGATAGACCGAGGCGACGCTGACCGTGAAGATCCTGCTCACGTTCGCCAGCGTAACCGTGCGGCGACCGTCAGCGAGTACTCCATGACGACGCGATGATCTCGCGGGAGGAGGCGGCGCGGACGCCGAAGTAGACCGCCAGCCCGACGCTCATGGAGGCCGGGCGGGCGTACCCGCCGATCGGGGCGGGCAGCGCCCCGAACGTCAGCAGCGTGGCCAGCACGCACGGAAACGGGGTCACCAGAGCCAGTCCGCGCGATGCCGACTCCGGACCACGCAAGCCCGCGGCGAACACAGCCCCGCTGAAGACGGCCAACGCGCTGAAGGCCCCGAGCGCGCTCACCGCCAGCAGCGTCGTGGCCGAGCGGGGCGAGGACCGCTGACCGCCCGCGGCATCGGCCGCGCGCTCCGCCGCCCGCCGGTAGGCCAGGATCACCGTCCCGCAGCCCAGATGGGTCAGGACCCCGGAGAGGGCGAAGGCGGCCGCCGAGATGCTGGCGAGACGATGCAGCCTTCCGGGCGGGATCGCTCGCGCGGCGGCCTGCAGCCCCACCCACTGCCACACACCGATGCCGACGGTCCCGACGAAGGTCCCGGCCCGGAGTCGGCGCGGCGCGAACGACGCCCCGTTCCACAGCGAGCGCCAGCGGGGATCGGCGTCGACGTTCGGCGGGATCCTCCCCGCGGCTGCGTCGAACTCCCTGCCCGAGCAGGGTCGACCGAGGATGAGCACGTCGCCGACCCCCGACAGGATCGCCCCCGCCAGACCGAGCATCGCAGTCGACCGGCGGCCGAAGACCTCGCTCCTGGGCGTCATCGATCAGGCAGCATCGATCAGTCGTCGAACACGTTCCAGCAGATGGCGCTCCGCTGTCGTTGATCATCGAGGACGAGATCACGGACGGCGGCGGGGAGCTGGTCCCGCTGCCAGTCCCGCTCCCGGGCCCGGGCCAGGCCGGCGTCGTCGGCCGGTACGGACGCGCCGGCCGCCCGGATGGCGTACGCCGCGGCGCCCAGGTCATGGGCCGCCACATGAGCCACCGCGACCGCCTGACCCGCCGACAAGGCGGCGAACTTCGCCGGATCCGGCATCCCCTTGCCGGCGGCGTTCGCCTGGAAGGCCGCCTGGTGGGCGACGCCCATGCTGACCTCACCACGGATCCAGGCGTACCCCAGCTCGATGGCGTGGCGGGGTCGGCGGTCCGCCGGTCGATGTTCTTCGAGCTCCTCCGGTCGATGTTCTTCGAACTCCTCTTCTCGATGTTCTTCGAACAAGGGCAGTACGTGCTCGGCGCAGCCCAGGGCCCAGGCCGCCAGAAGGTGATGGTCGTCGTCGGTGAGGGTGCCCCCGCGACGCAGGGTGATCAGCCGAGGATCGCGGTCTTTCGGCAGGATCGGCACGATTCTTCCTATCATTCTCGCGGCGCCGGCGGGGGTTCACCTGTCCTGGTTCGAGCGGGCACTCGTGGAAAAAGATGCCGGTGCCGGTGTCGGATCGAGCCGTCGGCGTTCGTAGCAGGGGTGAGAGGCGGCCCAACCCGGGCCCACGAGACCTGAGGAGACAGAGATGACGCGCTACATGATGTCGGTGTACGGAGCGGCCGAGTACAACGAGTACGGCAACTACCCCACCGAAGAGGCGATGAAGCAGGCCATGGCGGACACCGACGAGTTCAACCAGCAGCTGCAGAAGGACGGCTACTGGGTCTTCGCCGACGGTCTGGGGCCGGCCACGACCGCCACCGTGGTCGATGGCCAGGGTGCCGAGCCGGTGATCACCGACGGACCCTACCTGGAGGCGAAGGAGTACCTGGGTGGGTTCTGGATCGTCGAGGCGCCGGACCTGGATGTGGCGCTGAGATTGGCCGCCGAGGGTTCCAAGGCCTGTCGAGGCAAGGTCGAGGTGCGTCCCTTCGGCAGCCTGTGACCGTCGTCGCCGAGGCGATCACCCGGGTCCACCGCGAGGAGTGGGCCCGGGTGGTGGCCGCGCTGACCAGGCGCTTCGGCGACCTCGACCTCGCCGAGGAGATGGCGGCGGAGGCGTTCGCGGTCGCCGTCGAGCGGTGGCCCGCCGACGGCGTGCCCGCCAATCCCGGCGGCTGGATCACCACCACCGCCAACCGACGCGCCATCGACCGGCTGCGTCGCGAGTCCCGCCGCGACGACAAGCAGAACGAGGCTCAGATGCTGTACGACGACACCCCGCCCGAGCCGGTCGGAGCAATCGACGACGACCGGCTGCGACTGATCTTCATCTGCTGCCACCCAGCGCTGGCGATGGAAGCCAGGATCGCGCTGACGCTGCGCCTGGTCGGCGGTCTGACCGTGACCGAGATCTCCCGCGCCTTCCTGGTGCAGGAAGCCACCATGGGTCAGCGGATCACCCGGGCCAAGAGCAAGATCAAAGTGGCGCGGATCCCCTACCGGGTGCCGTCGTCGGCTGACCTGCCCACCCGGATCTCCGGCGTCCTGGCGGTCCTCTTCCTGATCTTCAACGAGGGCTACCTCGGCTCGGATCCACAGCAGGAACCCGTCCGCAGCGACCTCACGCTGGAGGCCATCCGGCTGACCCGGCTGCTGCGGGCCCTGCTGCCGGCGGACGGCGAAGTGGTCGGTCTGCTGGGGCTGATGCTGCTCACCGAGGCCCGCCGCCCGGCGCGGGTCTCGGCGACCGGTGAGCTGGTCACGCTCGTCGAGCAGGACCGCGGTGCCTGGGATGCTGCGCTGATCGCCGAGGGCCACGCGCTTGTCCGGCAGCGGCTCGCCGCCGTCGCCGCGGGTCGGGAACACCCGGGTCGCTACCAGATCCTGGCCGCGATCAACGCGGTGCACACCTCGGCCGGAGACGTACGAGACACCGACTGGTCGCAGGTCGTCGCGCTCTACGACCAGCTCGCCGCCGTCGATCCCTCGCCCGTCGTCGCGCTCAACCGGGCCGTCGCCCTCGCCGAGCTGGACGGGCCGGCCGTGGCGCTGGCCATCATCGACGGGTTGGACCTGAGCGGCTACCACGCCCACCAGGCCGCTCGCGCCGACCTGCTCCGCCGCCTCGGACGGACGGCCGATGCCCGCACTGCCTACGATCGGGCCATCGCACTGGCGGCCAACACCGCCGAGATCGCGTACCTCTCCCGCCGACGCGATCAGCTCGGGCCGCATTGACACGAAACGAACGCCACGGCCTGCGCGGTCCGCGCTACGCGCCGAGCAGCGGCAACACGGGGAAGATGTGGTGCTGCCAGATCCGTCGGGACCGCTCTTCCGGGTACGCGACCACCGCCGACTCGGTGTCGAAGCGCTGGACCGGGCGCTGCTCGGTGTCGTACGCGGGCCAGCCGGGATCGCCGTGGGTGGCGTACGACGCCCAGGCGCTGAGCATCTGGGCGGACAGGGCCAGCGCCTCGGGCGAGGGTGCGTCACCGATCAGCATCGCCGGCTGACCCCGGTCCAGATTGCCGAAGACGAGCGGGACATCGAGGCCGTGGCAGGCGCCGAAGACACCGCCCAGACCGGGGGCGGGCCAGGCCAGCTCGTAGACGTGTGCCCGGCGCCCGGCCGCCGTCTGCGCCTCGGCGAGCTGCAGCGACGGCATCCTGAACAGCCAGTCGGAGTGGACCAGCTCGTACAGCTCATCGGGACCCGCCGAGGGGAAGGCGTCTCGGTAGCCGCGGTCGCCGTCGGGACCTGGGGCAAGGATCTGGAGGGCTTGTGCCGCCTGCTCCTCGCTCACCTCCCCGAGCAGACCGTCCAGGGCGGTGAACAGGCGCTGCTCGTCGCGGGTGTGGCCGACCAGGAGATCGACGTCGCGACCGGCACCGTCGATCAGGGCCTGCCAGGGGGTGACGGCCAGCACTTCCCCGTCGACGACCGGCGAGAAGGGGATCAGCCGGTAGGCGGGCCGACCCCACCGGTCCACCCGCTGGTCCATCGTGACGCCGACCGTGTCGGCGGCGGCGGACAACCGTCGCGGGTCGACGGCGGCCAGGTCGGCCACGGTCGGTCCGAGGCCCAGCTCCGCAGCGCATGTGGCCGCGATGTCCGCGGCCAGGTCCGGCGAGAAGAACGTGCCCGGCATGCTCTGCGCGATCGCCCGTCGGAACAACCCGGACGCACGGTCCATCGCCAGCAGCGCGGCGACCGATCCTCCACCCGCCGACTGCCCGAAGACGGTCACCCGGTCGGGGTCGCCACCGAAGGCCCGGATGTGGTCGTGGACCCACTCCAGCGCGGCGACCTGGTCGAGCAGACCCCGGTTCGCCTGCGCTCCCTCGATCTGGGCGAAGCCTTCGACACCGACCCGGTGGTTGAACGTCACCACGACGACGCCGCCGTCCCGGGCGAGGCGGACGCCGTCGTACTCGGGCAGGCCGGACATACCGATCACGTACGCGCCGCCCTGGATCCAGACCATCACCGGCAGCCCCGCATCGGGACCGGGATCGGGCGACCAGACGTTGAGCGTCAGCCAGTCATCGCCCGTCGGATCCGACGCGAGCACGTCCATCCCGAAGTGCCCGCCCTGCGGGGGCGGCGGACCGAAGGCCACCGCCTCCCGCACCCCGGTCCACCCCGGCGCCGGGCGTGGCTCCGCGAACCGCAGTCCGCCCACCGGCGGTTCGGCGAACGGGATTCCGCGGAAGACCGCTATACCGGCCTCCCGGCTGCCGCGCAGCCTCCCGACAGCCGTCCTGACATCGGGCCCTCGGCGCTCGTCGGCGGCCATCACGCCACCCCTGGCGCTACGGTCATCCTGCCCGCGGCCGGGTCGATGGTGGTCCTCATGCCCAGCGGCACGGTGGCCGGGTTGCGGCCGTGCCCGAGGGGAAGTCCTCCCAGGGTCGGGACGCCGAGGCGGTCCAGCCAGCCGGAGACGACATCAGCGAGCGTCCAACCGCCCGCTTCGGCGGTCTCGAACTCGCCGAACGTGCCCAGCGCCACCCCGGCGACCCGGTCCAGGTGCCCACCGTGGACGAGCTGGGCGAAACAGCGGTCGATCTGACCGAGCCCGGTGCCGTGATGGTCTTCCAACAGCAGGATGGCGCCGTCGAGGTCGGGCAGCGCCCAACCCACCGAGCGGCTGACGGTGTCGAAGTTCCCTCCGATGAGGGTTCCGGTGGCCGGCTCGCCGGCGGTGAAGCGAGCGGTGTACTCCGCCCGGTCGCTGCGCACCTCGATCGGCTCGACCTCCATCAACGCCCGACGGAGGTTCTCGGCGCAGCCGGCATCGCAGTAGTCATCGTTCCAGTTCAGGAGCGGCCCGTGGAAACCGCCCGGGACCCCGGCCCGGTGGAACGCCAGATGCAGGTAGGTGATGTCACTGAAACCGACCAGCGGTTTGGGGTCGGCCCGGGCCGCCTCGACGTCAAGCCGGTCGGCGATCCGGTAGGCACCCTTGCCGCCCCGGGTGGCGAACACGGCGCGTACGCGGGGATCGCGGAACGCCTCGTTCAGGTCCGCCAGTCGGTCGTGATCGTCGCCGGCGAGATACCCGAGCTGGTCGAAGGCGTGCCGACCGATCTCGACCCGCAGCCCCCAGGACTCCAGCAGCTCGACTCCGCGGGCCACCCC
>DATDAP010000180.1:0-15432 GCA_036525335.1 Microlunatus sp.
GACCGCGAACGGGTCGTCCGCCATCACGCGGGGACGCTGTGGATCACCTGCGCGCTCCGCCATCGCGACCACCGCTCGCCCCTGGCCGCGCCACGACACTGGACACCGCTGTTCTTCCTGGACGACGCGGTGGCGCTGGCAGCGGGCCACCGTCCGTGCGCGCAATGCCGACGTGAGGCGTACCGCGACTATCGCGACGCGGTCAGCGCCTCGCTCGGCGCCTCGGCCCCCTTGCGCTCGACCGAGCTCGACGCGCGGCTGAACGCCGAGCGGCTGCGCCGGGGCCGAGGCCTGGTCCGAGCCGCGGACCGCATCACCTGGACGGCGCCGTACGAGGAGCTGCCCGACGGCACCGTCGTCGTCGACCGGGCAGGGACGGCGCAGCTCGTCCGCGGCGACCGGATCCACCCCTTCACGTTCGGCGGCTGGGGCGCCCCGTCGGCTCGACCGACGTCCGGGACGGCGACGGTCCTCACTCCCCCCACCTCCTACGCCGCCCTCGTCTTCGGCTTCGAGCCGTGGCTGTCGCAGTGAGGTGTCGGGCCGTCACAGCCTGGCGAGCAGTCGCCGCAGGGGTGCCTCGATCATCGGGAGGTTGGCGGCCGTGCCGGTCAGCCGCAGGTAGGCGCCGACGGGCAGGTGGGCCATCACCGGGGATCGCCGATTCTCCATCAGAGTGGCGAATTCCGGGGCTGGACGGTCGATGTAGCGCGACACCCGCTCGAACCACCGGGCGCGGCGCTGCGTCGGGCCACCCGCTGGACTCCGCGGAGATCATCACGCCGGCCCTCGTCGTACCGCCGCAGAGCCCCGTCCAGGTCGGGTTCCTCAGCCAGAGCGTCCGCCAGGGCCATGGCGTCCTCCATGGCGAGCCGAGTGCCAGAGCCGATCGTGAAGTGGGTGGTGTGGGCCGCGTCGCCGAGCAGGGCGACGTTCCCGACCCGCCACCGTTGGTTCCGGACCTCGACGAACTCGGTCCAGGGGTGGCCGTCGAACGGGCTGGCGCGCAGCTGCAGGTGGTGTCCCTCCAGCGAGTCTGCGAACAGCTCCTCGAGTCGGCGAACGGTCGCCGGTGCATCCAGCGTGGCGAATCCGAGTCCGGACCAGGTCTCCGGGCTCGTCTCGACGACGAAGGTGCTGGCACCGTCCGCGTAGCCGTAAGCGTGTCCCCACAGCCATCCGGACGGGGTGTCGACGAACGGGAAGGTGAAGGAGGTGAATTCCTTGTCGGTCCCCAGCCAGGTGAACTTGTTGCGTCCCCGGGCCAGTCGAGTGCCGAATCGATGCCGCTGGCGCAGCTCACTGTTCACCCCGTCCCCCGCGACGACGAGATCCGCGCCGAGCTCGTTCGGGTCACCGGTGAAACTGCCCTTCCGGAACGTCGCCCCAGCCCGTTCGGCCAGGGACCCCAGGAGCTCGAGGAGCCGCCGACGTCCCATGCTGTAGCCGTACGAGGGTAGGCGGACCTCGTCGGCGCCCCGCATGGTCACGACCTGGTCGTTCCAGCGATACGCCGCGCTGCGTACGACCTCGGCCGTCTGCGCGTCGTGGGCGTCGAGGGCCTTCAGCAGGCCATCCCAGAAGACCACCCCCCACCCGAAGCTCTCCGCCGGCGTCCGTTGCTCCAGCACCGTCACCCGGTGGCCCGCCCGGCCGGCGAGGATCGCGAACATCAACCCGGCTGGTCCCCCGCCGACACACGTGATGTTCATCAGCGCGACCCGAGGGCATCGGCCGGCGCCGGCCGGTCGGGACGCGAGATCGCCCGTACGGCCCACTGCTGGGTGGCGGTCTCAGCCCGTCTGACGAGCGCGACCGCGGGCTTCTCGATCCGCAGATCGATCACCTCGCGGGCCGTCGCCCCCAGCGAGCGCTTGTAGCTGAGCAGACTGGCCGTCTCGCCCGACTGACCAAGATCGAAGAACCGGCAGCCGGCCGCGGACGCATCGGCGAGGGCCCGTGCCTGCACGAGGTTGTTGGCACAGATTGGCCCGGCCAGCTCCTTGATGCTGTAGCTCCGCCAGCCGATCGCATGCTGACCGTGGACCAGGGTGATGCAGCTCGCCACAGGCCGGCCGAGGTGCCAGGCGACGAACACGCGGCACTTGGCGCCCAGCGCCTCGGCCACGGACTCGAACTTCCGGCGCGGCTCCTGACGCAGGGCGGAGTAGCGGGCCAGGGATCCCGGCAGACCGGAGCGGGGCACCCAGCGCTCCACCCAGTTCAGGTAGACGTTGTAGAAGACCGGGATCAGCCGTCCGGTCGTGTCGCACTCCACTTCCACGCCGGCTCGCTCGGCCTTGCGGACGTTGTATCTCGCACTCCGGCTGAAGCCGCTCCCGTAGACCTCCTCCCAGCCGGGGCTGAGGTCGATGACGTGGACTCGACGCGGTTCGGCGGTCGCACCACTGGTCAGCCCGGCGCTCCACTGCTCGGCGGTGTGATGTCCTCCCCCGAGTCGGGTGCTCGTGGCTCGGCCCCGCAGATCGCGCACCACGAGACGCACGTCGCTCGGCCGCAACCCACCGGTGGCCAGCAAGCTGCCGTGACCGAAACCACCGGGAAAGTCAGCGAGGAACGGGAGTCCGGGAAGGGAACGCTGCTGGACGAGCGGGAGCACCAGCTCTCGCTCCTCCGGCAGGACATAGAGCCGGCTGGCGTCGCGGCCGCCGGTGCCGGAGAGCACCGCGGAGAAGTACTCAGGAGTCTGCAGCGCGGTCGCTCCCGGATCGCTGGCCAGCACCGCGTCCCAGGCCGCCCGGGGAGCCGGACTCACGATGGACACCTGTGGTGCGGCAACCGCGCGCGCTTGCGTGGTGGATCCCAACATCGGCAACTCCTGTATCCCTGATGGCCATCTCGACGACATGCCCGACCTCGCTTCGTCAACCATTCGGAGCCGGACGCGGGGCGGATTGGGATTCTTCTCAGAAACATCGCAGCCCGCTGACAGCCTCTCCACAGATTGCCCTGAGTTCGTCGTCGGGCTCAGCTCCTCAGCGTGAGGGAGGCATCGGTCCGTCGAGATCCATGACCTGGCGGCCCGATGAGTCCGCGGCGTCGGCACGGTCAGTTCCCTAGGAGACGACCTGAAGGTCGCCTGCCCACCCGAAGGAGCGTGCGCAGATGTCCGAAACCAGCCGCCGAGAGCTCGAGCAGCTGATCGAAGAACGAGTCGCCGCCGTCCGCCGCCAGGATGCGGCGACCCTGCTGCAGCAGCACGATGACCAGGTCCTGACCTTTCCCCTGCTGCCTCCGACGGCGAGTCGCGGTCGTGAGGCCATCGGGGCATCCTTGGACCGGTGGTTCGAGGGCTACGCCGACGGACCGGGCTACGAGGTGCACGACCTGGTCGTCGAGGCCGCCGACGATCTCGGTTGCTGCGCGTTCTTCTACCACGTCACCGGCACGCTGACGACCGGCGACATCGTCGACATGTGGGTGCGGTCGACCGTGGTCTTCCGCCGTCAGAACGAGGGGTGGCGGCTCGTCCACGCCCACGAGTCGGTGCCGTTCGACGCCGCCACCGGCCGGGCGCTGATCAGCGAGCGGCCACCTGAGCTCTGAGGGCCAACTCCCGACTTCGCGACTGCTGCAACACACGCGGAGTTGTGTCTGTGTCCGGGGCAGGCTCCGGATCGGGTGGCTCCAAGCAGCGTTGGAGCGGGGTTGGAGTCGGCCGGGCGAGGCTGTGGTCAACAGCGTGAAGACCACCACCTCAGGAGCACCCGATGTCCCCGTTCGATCTGTTCATCCTGCTGGCCCTCGTCTGCTGGGCTATCTACAAGCAGACCCGCGTCGCCGAGGTCAACCGTGGCCCGGGCCGCTTCACCATGGCCGGCATCTACGTGGTGCTGGGTCTGGTCCTCGGCGGCTTCGACGTGCCGAAGGGCGCGAGCGGCATCGCGTTGATCATCATCGGGCTGGTGCTCAGCCTCGTCGTCGGCATCCTGCGTGGCCGCCTGACCCGGGTCTGGGCCGAGGCCGACGGTCGGGTTCTCCGCCAGGGCACGCGCGTCACCGTCGCGTTGTTCGTGGGGCTGGTCGCGACGAAGTTCGCCCTCGGCACGCTGGCCTACTTCTGGCACGTCGACGACGGGGCCGGCCTCGGTGAGGTGCTGGTCATGATCGCCGTGATGATCGCGGTCCAGGCCGAGCTGGTCGCGCGCCGCGCCGCCGCGCTGGAGAAGGTCGTCGCGCCGGCCGCGGGCGAGATGTCGGCCGCTCCGGCCGGGCACTGAGACCGAGTCAGAACCGGGTCCGATCATGATCACCTTCCAGTCCCACGCCAGTCGCGCCGTGGCGGCGGCGACCTCCGCCGGCGAGGACGTGCTTCTCACCGACGACCACGGCGCGGTCTCCGGCATCGAGTTCGCCTCCGGGGTACGCCGCCTCGCCTGGACCCTCGCTGATCTGGGGTACGGCCCGGGTCAGATCGTCGGCATCGCCGCCGGGGTCACCATCCGGGCACTGGCTCTCCGGTACGCGGCGGGTCTGGTCGGCTGCACCACCGTCTTCTGTCCCGAGGCTCCGGAGCGGTTCGGTGGGTTCGTGTCGATGGTCGGTGCCGACCTGCTCGTGGTCCGCCCGGAGCTGGTGGGCGCGGTGCCCACCGGCTTCCGCGGTCGCCTCGGCGGCTGGGGCTCACCCGGGCTGCTTGATCTCGGCGGGCTGGCCTCCGTCCGCCCGGCATCGGGTTTCGCCGACCGGTCGCGACCCGACGACATCGCCGTCCTGGTGAGCTCGGGTGGTACGTCTGGTCGTCCGAAGGCGAGCCGTCGCAGCTTCGCGGCGTATCTGGGGCTGGTCGACGGACCGACGAATCCCGACCGTCGACAGCTGGTCTGCACCCCGCTGACGTACGTCGCTCAGGTGCTCACCGACCAAGCCCCGCTGGGTGGTGGCCGGGTGGTGCTGCAGGACGGGTTCGATCCCGAAGCCGTCCTCCGAGCCGTCGAGACCCATCGGATCACCCACCTCGGACTCGTCGAGCCGCTCGTGGCTCGACTCGTCGGCCACCCGGACCTGGCTCGCCGGAACCTCGGTTCGCTGGTCGCCGTCACCCACATCGGCGCCACCGCCCCGGCCCCCTTGCGTCGCCGATGGCTCGACGCCCTGGGCCCGGTGCTCGTGAACCCGTACGCCAGCAGCGAGTGCGGCATCGCCAGTGCCCTCGCCGCCCCCGAGTACGGACCGACCGACCATGCCCGTCTGGCCAGCGCCGGACGCGCCCTGCCCGGCGCCGAGCTCCGGATCGAGCGCACCGACGGATCCGACGCCGCGGTGGGCGAGACCGGCCGGATCGCGATCCGTACGAACGGGGCGGCCGACGGCTACGTGGGGCAGGACGCACCGAGCGGAGCGTTCCGCGGCGACGGCTGGTTCGCGTCCGAGGATCTCGGCAGCCTCGACCAGGACGGCTACCTGACCATCCGCGGTCGGGCCGCCGACGAGCGCACCGTCGGCGGGCGGGCGGTCATGCCGATCGACCTCGAGGACGCGCTCTACGCTCACCCGCTGGTCCGCTACGCGGCCGCGGTGCCGCTGGACCACGACCCACGGCGCGTGTTCGGCGTGATCGTGACCCTGGCCCCCGGATCACGTCTCCGGGCTGCGGAGCTGATGGGTTGGGTCGCCCGGCACGACCCGGCACTCGCGTCCTCGGCGATCATCGTGCTCGGCGCCGTACCCGTCACCCCGCAAGGCAAACCCGACCGGGTCGGGATCGCCGACCTGCTCGGCGCCGGCGAACAGGCGGCTTAGGGCCGCGTCCGGACCGCAATCGCCGAGAAGTAGATCCGGCACCGTTCTGACGGCGCGCAGAACACGTGCAGAACCTCCTTCTCGCCAACCACGATCGGCGGGCGGGCGATGAGTTGTGCGGCACCCGGTGGTCCCTACGGCATGAGCAGACTCACCTGCCAGATCTCTGTGTCCCTGGACGGCTTCGTCGCCGGGCCTTCCCAGGGTCCCGAGGATCCGCTCGGTGCGGGCGGAATGCGCCTGCACGACTGGCTCTTCGCCGGCGAGGGCCCCCAGCTCCGAGCGGGCATCGAGAGCTGCGGAGCCTTCATCATGGGCCGCAACATGTTCGGCCCCGGCCGGGGCACGTGGGACGAGTCGTGGCGCGGCTGGTGGGGTGGTAATCCGTACCACCAACCCGTGTTCGTGCTCACCCACCACGAGCGCGCGACGCTGCCGGTGGACGACGATGCTCCGTTCCACTTCGTCACCACGGGGATCGTGTCCGCGCTCGAGAGGGCCCGAGCGGTGGCCGGTGACCGGAACGTGATGGTCGCCGGCGGTGCGCAGACCGTCCGCCAGTTTCTCGCCGCCGGGTTGCTCGACGAGCTCCTGCTGACCGTGACTCCCGTGCTGCTCGGCTCGGGCGAGCGGCTGCTCGTCGACGTGGGCCACCCGCTGCTCGAGCAGGTGGAGACCATCGTCTCGCCGTCGGTCACTCACGTCCGCTACCGCGTCGCGTCCTAGACTGCGGGCCCTCCCCGGCGGTACGGGATCGTCGTTCGACAACCTCCCAGATCGTCTGCAGCGCGGGCGGAACTCTCGTACTCTGGAACCGTTCGGGCGCAGACGTCGACCATGACGAGCGACCCGACAGATCAAACGGCGCAGGGAGTGCGCCGTCGTCTCGGGGGGGACCACATGATCATCACGCACGCCATCTCGAGCCCGGTCGGATCCGCGATGTTGTTGCTCGCGGCCATCGGGCTCCTCGTCGGAGTCGTCGTCTTGGCGGTCTCGGCGCGCAACCGCAGCCCGCGGCACCTCACCAGCCCCGACGCCGTGCCCTTGTGGTGGGACCAGGCTCCCGCCTCGGGCACAACCGTCGGGCCGACCGGCTCGCCGACGCATGGGTGACCAGCTGTCGCGCTGACCGCCTGGTCAGGCCGGAAGGCGGCCGCCGATCAGGCTGAGATCTGCCGGGCTGAAGCGGGCGGGCTGCGTGTTGGCCTGATGCCAGTACGGGTACAGCAACGGCACCTGGCTGACCGTGTCCAACCGGTCGAGCTCATCGCCCGACAAGCTCAGCTCGGCGGCCGCGAGATTGTCGAGCAGCTGCTGCTCGGTGCGGGCGCCCACGATCACCGACGTCACCGCCGGCTTGGCCAGCGTGTACGCCAGCGCGACCTGAGCGGCCGACACGCCGTGGCCCTGCCCGATCTCGATCAGCAGATCGACCGTGTCGTAGAGCCGGTTCTCATCGCTGACCGGGGGCTCCGTCCAGCCCTGGAACCGCCGGCTCCCTTCTGGCGCGTCCTGCCCCCGCCGGTACTTGCCGGAGAGCAGTCCACCGGCCAGCGGACTCCACACCAGGACCCCGAGACCTTCCTCGACGGCGATCGGGATCAACTCGTTCTCGGCGTCGCGCGCCTGGAGCGAGTAGTAGATCTGCTGGCTGACGTAGGACTCCCACCCCCGGAGGTCGGAGATCCAGAGGGACTTCATCAGCTGGCGTGCCGTGTAGTTCGAGGCGCCGATGTAGCGCACCTTCCCTGACTGCACCAACGCGTCGAGAGCGGACAGGGTCTCCTCCTGCGGTGTCAGCCCGTCCCATTCGTGTACCTGGTAGAGGTCGATGTAGTCGGTGGCGAGGCGGCGGAGGCTGTTCTCGACCCCACGGATGATGTGGTGCCTGGACAGTCCGTCGTCGTTGGGGCCCGCTCCCATCGCCCCCCGGACCTTGGTGGCCAGCAGCACGGCCTCGCGGTCCGCGCCCAGCGCCTGGCCAAGGATCTCCTCCGAGAGACCGTTGGAGTAGATGTCGGCCGTGTCGATCAGGTTGACCCCGGCCTCACGGCACAGGTCGATCTGCCGTCGGGCATCCTCCACGCCCAGATGACCCACCGGACTCGCCCATCCGGTGCCCCCGAACCCCATGGTCCCCAAGGTGATCGTCGAGACCTTGAGACCGGACCGGCCCAGCTGCCTGTACTCCATCCGCGCACTCCTTCGTCGTCGCGAGTCCTTCGACTCGGTCGTCCCTGTATAGCGCCCGGGGCGGACCCGCCGTGCTGGGGCCGTCCCGTCGGCAGATCGACCCTGGAAACATCCGGACGGCAGTCGGTTGCAAGGGTAGTTTGACCTCGAGCGAGGAGGTCCGAGCATGCGCTACGAACAGGTCCGCACCATTCTGCTGCAGCAGTGGACCTACACCGGCGGAGCCCATGAGGACAAGGCATCGGAGTTCTATCACGACGACGTCGTGCTGGAGTTTCCTCAGTCCGACGAGTGGTTCCGCGGTAAAGCCACGCAACAGGCTTGGCGTGAACGCTATCCCGCGCAGCTGGAGTTCCGGCCGCAGGAGATCAGAGGCTCCGGCGATCTGTGGATTGCCGAAGGCACCCTGAGCTACGACGGGACGAACACCCTCCACTACATCAAGATCATCCAGTTTCGCGGCGACAAGATCGCTCGCGAGACGATCTACTTCGCCGAGCCGTTCGCCGCCCCCGAGTGGCGCCGACCCTGGGTGGCAGACGGTCCACGGCCGCGGCGGCACAACGACCTACCCGAACGCATCGTGAGCGGCAGCTGACGCCTCGCAGGGAGCCGACCTGCGGCACCCTGGAAGAGCTGGATACGCCTAGGGTGGCGCCATGTACTCGAACCTGAGCCTCGCTGCCCTGGGCCTGTCCGCAGACTTCCCGACGACGGTGGACCTGGCGGCCCAGCACGGTTTCGGAGGTCTCGATCCCGACGTCGGCCACTTTGCTTCCTTGGGCGACGAGGCCGCCATCCGCGAAGCCGCCGCCGCCGTCTCGGAGAGAGGGCTGCGGTGGGGTGTTGCCGGGCTGCCGGTCGACCTGACGGCGCCGGCCGCCGAGTTCGCGGCGCAGATCGCGGACCTGTCGGGGACGTTGGCCGTGCTGACCGCGGCGGGCATCGGTTCGGTCGGCACCTGGGTGCGTCCGATGCATGACGACGTGACCTACCGCCGCAACTGGGTCTTGCACGTCAGCCGACTCGCGTTGGTGGCGGAAGTTCTCGCGGACGCGGGCGTCCGGCTCGGACTGGAGTACGTCGGCCCGAAGACCTTCTGGTCGACCGAGAGGTTCCCGTTCGTCCACTCGCTGTCCGAGGTCCGCGAGCTGATCGCCGAGACCGGAGCATCGAACGTCGGTGTCACCCTCGACTCGTTCCACTGGTACACCGCCGGTGAGACAGCGGCAGACCTGGTCGGCCTCCGCGACACCGACATCGTCTCGGTCGACATCAACGACGCGCCCGTCGGTCGCGATCGTGACGAGCAGCTGGATCTCGAGCGCCGCCTCCCGGCGTCGACCGGTGTGATCGACCTGACCGGGTTCATGACCGGGCTGCGCGACGCCGGCTACACGGGACCGGTCAAGGTCGAGCCGTTCTTGAAGACACTGGCCGAGCAGCCGATCGACGACGTGCTGGCCGACGTGTCGAGCCGGCTCGACGCCGCCATGGGGTGAGCCGAGCCCCAGGATCTCCCGGCAGGAGGCGACGCCGGTGCGTGCGAGGCCGTCAGCGGTGGTTGATGCGATCGCTCAGCGTCAGGGCCAGCTGTCCGCGATCACCTGAGTCGTAGCGGGGCCAGGCGCGTCCGCACAACGGGCAGAGCCAGATCAACAAGCCGGGTGCACCCTCGGAATCGCCGAACGACGAGCGGATGGCTGGATCGAGGTCGCAGGCGACGCAGGATCCCTGGTCCTGGTCCTGGAGAGCAGTGGATCCACCGGCGGGTGGGTGCGGGTGATCACGGGTGGGTGCCATGGCGGGCCGTTCGTCGACGACGCACTGGTCCTGGCGACAGCAGAGTGCTGATGATGTCGGCGGCAGTACGGCCGGCACCTCCCAGGCGGCTGGAGCGCAGCCTGATCAGTACAGCGGAGCAAGATTCCTTCGTCAAGGGCGGAATTCCGGCCCGATGCCGAACATTCCGTCACTCGACGGCTTTTGCAGCCCGACCCCACCCGACGCACCGCACATTCCGTCACTCGACGGCTTGGTCGCTCCTGCTGTGGTCCGCGTCGCCCATCCCGCCGTACCAACCAGCCCTCGAGGGTCAGTGGGTGACCAGTCGGGTGAAGGACAGTGAGGCCAGCTTCCAGCCCTCGCCGCCGCGGACGTACACCTCGGTGACGACGAACGGGTTGGTCACCTCGTTGCCGCCGACGACGGCCAGCAGCCGGATCCTGTTCAACACGATGGCGGTGTCCGGACCGACGAGGCGCACCGAGGTCTCCTCGATGTCGATGTCCTTGTAGTGGATCTGTCCGCTGCGGATGACCTCGATCTCCTCATCCTTGGTCATGGTGGCACCCATGTGGACGAAGACCGCGGCATCGTGGAAGAGGTTCTGCAGCGGTTCGATCTGGCGTTGTGACATCCACTGCCACTTCTGACGCGACACGGCGATGATGTCGGCTTCGAGCTCGGCGGACATGCGGTTCTCCTGGCTGGCTGATCGGGGTGGTCGTGCTCTACCGGCTACCGGTTGATCCACTGCTGCATCGCCGCCGGGTAGCGGTCGCCGGTGAGGTCGATCTTGTCGGCCGCCGCCGTGATCTCGACCAGATCCGCCTCGGGCAGAGTGACCGCTGCCGAGGCCGTGTTCTCCTGCAGCCGATGCAGCTTCGTGGTGCCCGGGATGGGCACGATGGAAGGATCTCGAGCCAGGATCCAGGCCAGCGCCACCTGGGCGGGCGTGGCGTCGAGTCGGGACGCGACGACAGACAGGAGATCGACCAGGTCCTGGTTGGCCCGCCGTGCGTCCTCGGTGAACCGCGGCAGCCTGCTGCGCAGATCATCCTCGGCGAAGCTGGTCGAGCTGTCGATGGTGCCGGTCAGGAAGCCCTTGCCGAGAGGGCTGAACGGGACCAGACCGATGCCGAGCTCCAGCAGCGTGGGCAGGATCTCCGTCTCGGGTTCGCGCCAGAACAGCGAGTACTCGCTCTGCAGCGCGGTGACCGGCTGGACCGCGTGGGCGCGGCGGATGACGTCCACACCGGCCTCGGACAGACCGAAGTGGGCGACCTTGCCGGCGTCGATCAGCTCCTTGACGGTGCCAGCGACGTCCTCGATGGCCACGTCGGGATCGACGCGGTGCTGGTAGAGCAGGTCGATCCGCTCGGTGTTCAGCCGTCGCAGGGATTCCTCCACCGTCGACCGGATGTGGTCGGGGCGGCTGTCGAGGCCGCTGCGGGTGCTGCCGTCGAACGAGAAGCCGAACTTGGTGGCGATCACGACCTGGTCACGCACGTCGGCGATCGCCTTGCCGAGCAGCTCTTCGTTCACGAACGGTCCGTACACCTGGGCGGTGTCGAAGAAGGTGACACCGAGGTCCACGGCTGCCCGGATGAGGTCGATGCCGTCCTGCTCAGGCACGTCGCTGCCGTACGCGTGGCTGAGCCCCATGCAACCGAAGCCGATCGCGGAGACCTCGAGGCCGCCGCGGCCGAGCTGGCGGGTGATCATGATGGTGTCCTCACTGGTGGTCGGGTCGGGTCTGGCTGGGTCCGTCGGAAGCCCGGTCCAATCGGGGACCTGGGGCTACCGGAAGTAGGTCGGGTGCCGCGGCTGGTAGTGCTGCTCGAGCGCGGTGAGCTCGTCGTCGGTGAGCTCGAGGTCGAGGGCGGCCACCGCATCGCTGAGGTGGTGCGACTTGGTCGATCCGACGATCGGCGCGCTGACCACCGGGTTGTGCAGCACCCAGGCGAGCGCGACCTGGGCCATCGGTACGCCGCGGGTTTCGGCGATCTGCTGCACGGCGTCGACGATGCCTGAGTCGGTGTCCAGGAAGAGCGGCCGACCGTACATGTCGACGTCGGCGTTCTTGACCGACCGCTCGGTGCCCTTCTCACCCCACGGGCGAGCGAGCCGGCCGGCCGCCAGCGGGCTCCACGGGATGGCGCCGACGCCCTGGTGAGCCAGCAGGCCGAACATCTCCCGCTCCTCCTCGCGGTGCAGCAGGCTGTACTGATCCTGCATCGAGATGAACCGGGTCCACCCGTGGAGGTCGGCGGCGTGCTGCATGGAGGCGAACTGCCACGCCCACATCGACGAAGCTCCGAGATAGCGGACCTTGCCCGCCTTGACGACGTCGTGCAACGCCTCCATCGTCTCCTCGATCGGGGTGTGCGGATCGAAGCGGTGGATCTGGTAGAGATCGATGTAGTCGGTGTCGAGCCGGGCCAACGACGCGTCGACCTGCTCGAGCACGGCCCGCCGGGACAGCCCGGCGCCACCGGGGCCGTCGCCCATCGGCTGGAAGAGCTTGGTCGCCAGCACGATCTCGTCCCGGCTGGTGTACGCCTTGAGGGCGCGACCCACGATCTCCTCGGAGCTGCCGTGTCCGTAGATGTTGGCGGTGTCCCAGAAGGTGATGCCGAGCTCGATCGCCTGCCGGAAGATCGGCTCCCCCGCGTCGTCGCCCAACGCCCACGGCATCCGGGAGCCGTCGCCGAAGCTCATGCACCCGAGTGCGATCCTGCTGACCTTCAACCCCGACGATCCGAGTCGTACCTGCTCCACAACGCTGTCCTCTCCTTGGCTTCCTCCATCCAAGCCGCCCCGAGCGGGGCGAACCAGGCCCTGCTGAGCCATGGCCTGACAGGGCCTGTCAGTACTCACCAAGGGTGGCTAACGTCGACGGCGACGTCCCCACGACAAGACCACCTTGACAAGGAACTGCCACTCACATGTCCGTCTGGATGATCACCGGTTGCTCCACCGGCCTCGGCCGACACCTCGCCGAGGCGACTCTGCAGGCGGGCCACGACGTGATCGTGACCGCCCGCAACCTCGACGACGTCGCCGACCTGGTCGAACGCTTTCCCGACACCGCACTCGGGGTGGCCCTGGACGTCATCGACGCCGGCGCTATCGACACCGCCGTACGGGTGGGTCTCGAGCGGTTCGGACAGATCGACGTGCTGGTCAACAACGCCGGCTACGGCTACCGCTCCGCCGTCGAGGAGGGCGACCCGGCCGACGTCGATCGGCTGTTCGCAGCCAACTTCTTCGGACCCGTCGACCTGATCAAGGCCGTTCTCCCCGGCATGCGGATCCGCCGACAGGGAACCATCGTCAACCTCTCCTCGATCGCCGTCCGCATCACCCCCGCCGGGTCCGGCTACTACGCCGCCGTCAAGGGTGCGGTGGAAGGTCTCTCCGGGTCGCTGCGCAAAGAGCTCGCACCGCTCGGCATCTCCGTGATCGTGGTCGAACCCGGAGGCTTCCGCACCGACTTCGGCGGCCGGTCCCTGCACCAGTCTCCCGTACCGATCAGCGACTACGCCGACACGGCCGGTCGTCGCCGCAAGGAGAACGACACCAGCGACCCGGGCCGGCTCGGTGACCCGGCCAAGGCCGCGCGGGCCATGATCACCTCGGTGGAGAGCGCCGACCCGCCCCAGGTCCTCGTCCTCGGCGAGGCCACGGTCGGGATGTTCCGCGCCGAGCTCGACGCGCGCCGTGACGAGCTGGACGCCTGGGAGGCGGTCAGCTCCGACACCAACGTCGACCGCTGACCCGACGGGAGGCGTTGTGGACGCCTCAGTTCGTCCTGCTCCTGGTCAGCGCCGTGTTCATGTACATGTCGACGTTCATGCTGACGCCGACGCTGCCCCTGTTCGTGGAGGAGACCGGAGCCGGCGAACTTGCCGCCGGGGGTCTGATCGTGGCCGCGTACACCCTCGGATCCCTGCTGCCCCGGATCGCCTGGGGCAACCTGTCCGACCGGTGGAGCCGACAGGGCGTGTACCTGATCGGGGTCGCGATCATCGCGGTGCTCTCCCCGCTGTTCGCCCTGACCGTCCTGCTGCCGGTCATCGTCGGTCTCCGGTTCCTCCAGGGCGTCGGCTTCAGCGGTTCCTCCACCTCGGCCTCCGCCATGTCGGCCGACCTGATCCCCGCCTCCCGCCGCGCCGAGGGCATCGGCTACTACTCCCTCGCCAACACCGTCGGCATGGCCATCGGACCCGACCTCGGCCTTCGCGCCCTCCAGCAGCTCGGCCCGACCTGGCTGTTCGGCGCCAGCATCGGCACCGGGGCGTTGGCCTTCGGGCTGGGCCTCTTCGTTCGCTACGAACGAACCCGTCGGCCGCCCACCCTCGCCGCCGCACCCACGACAGCAGCCCCGGCCGTCACCGACCCCATCGCGTCCGAGCCGGCCGGCGGACCCGTCGCCGCACGGAGCCGCGGACGGTTCATCGAGCCCAGCGTGCTGCCGACCAGTCTGGTGTTCTTGTTCGTCGTCCTCCCCTACGGGGCGGTGATGGCTTTCGTCGCTGCGTACGGCCTCGAGCAGGACGTGAGCCAGATCGGCCTGTACTTCACGGTCTTCGCGGTGGCACTGTTCGCGGTCCGCCTGGGCGTCGGCCGGGTCAGCGACCGCTACGGGGTCACAGTGGCCATCGTGCCCGGCCTCGTGAGCATGTTCGCCGGGTTGGTGATCCTGTGGTGGGCCGACACCCTCGTGATCTTCCTGATCTCGGCCGTGCTGTTCGGTCTGGGCTTCGGCGTCGTTCTCCCGCTGCTCCAGGCCACGGCCTACAGCTTCGCGCCGATCGAGCGTCGGGGCGCGGCCAGCGCCACCCTGTTCGCCACCGCCGACATCGGGTACGGACTCGGCGCGATCCTCCTCGGCCTCGGGATCGGCTGGTTCGGTCACCCGGCCGCATTCGCCGGGCTCGCCGTCTTCACCGTGATCGCGCTGATCCTGTTCCTGGCCGTGCTCCGACCACGCATCACCGCCCGCGTCGGTCAGCGGTAGGTCTCGTGCCCGGAACCACGGGCGCCGGCCACACCGAGCTCGGCCGACCGGGCGTCGATCTCCGCGATGTCGACGGCGCCGAGGGTCACGTCGGCGGCCTGCTGGTTCTCGGTGACCCGTGCGGGTCGGCGGCTGCCGGGGATCGGGACGATGGCCGGCGACTTCGCCAGCAGCCAGGCGAGCGCGACCTGCCCAGGCGTGACCTGCTGCCGTGCGGCGATCTCGCTGACCAGGTCGACGATCGGCTGGTTCGCCTCCAGCGCCTCGGGGGTGAAGCGGGGGAACCGGCTGCGGATGTCGTTCGCGGCGAACGACTCGCCACGGCCCACGGTGCCGGTCAGGAACCCCTGCCCCAGCGGTGACCACGGCACGAACCCGATACCCAGCTCCTCGCAGGCGGGCAGGACCTCGGCCTCGGGGTCGCGTGCCCAGATCGAGTACTCGCTCTGCACGGCGGCGACGGTCTGCACGGCATGGGCCCGGCGGATGGTGTCCGCGCTGGCCTCCGACAGCCCGAAGTGGGCGACCTTGCCGGCGTCGATGAGCTCCTTGACGGTGCCGGCGACGTCTTCGATCGGCACCTCCGGATCGACCCGGTGCTGGTAGAGCAGGTCGATGTGGTCGGTCCGCAGCCGCTGCAGCGATCCGTCGACGGCCCGGCGGATGTT
>DATDAP010000181.1:0-5278 GCA_036525335.1 Microlunatus sp.
GATCATGTCCGGATCGCTCATCCGGGAGACGCCGCCCTGGGCCCGGATGTCGGCCGGCACCCTCTCCAGCGCCATCACCGCGACCGCGCCGGCATCCTCCGCGATCTTGGCCTGGTCGGCGGTGACCACATCCATGATCACGCCACCCTTGAGCATCTCCGCCATCCCGCGCTTGACGCGCGAGGTCCCCGTCAGTTGTTCAATCATCGCTCTCGTCGCCTCTCGATTCTGCCGCCGCGAATCTACTCCGGTTTCCGTCACGGACGCCGCAGTGTTCCATGGTGACCAGGGCCAGCGCCCGCGTCGCGGTGAACAGCTCGGTGACCGGGACCGACTCGTACGGACCGTGGGCCAGCGCGGCATCCCCCGGGCCGTAGTGCACCGTCGGGATCCCGCCGAGGTTGGTCATCAGGCGCAGATCACTGCCGTACGGGGTGCCCCAGGTGTCCTGTGGCCGCTCGGAGACCACCCCGTGCGCCCGCCGTACGACGTCGAGGATGTCAGCGTCGACGTCGGTCAGACCCGGCGCGAACTGACCGCCCCACCACTCCACCGAAACCGGGTGGGCACGCAGCCAGGGGTCGGCCGCACACACCTCGTCCACGGCCTCGGCCAGGGCTCGCCGCGCAGCCCCCGGATCCTCGCCGATGGCGACGCCCAACCGACCCTCCGCGGTGAGCACGTCAGGCACCGAGGAGGCCCACTCGCCGGAGCGGATCATCCCCAGCTCGATCGGCAGGGGCAGCTCCCAGCGGGTCATCAGCGGGTGCTTCAACTCGTTGCGGCTGGCCTCCAGCCGCCTCAGTGCCGCGAACACGGGCAGGAACTTCTCGATCGCACTCACCCCGGACAATCGCCGCGAGGCGTGCGCGGCCTGACCGGTCACGGCGAGCCGGAACGTCAGGGCGCCACTGGTGGCCGGCGCGAGGTCCAGTGACGTCGGCTCCGGGATGACGCACGCGTCGGCCCGCCAGCCGCGCTGCAGCAGCGCGTACGTACCCAGGCCGCCGTCCTCCTCCCCGATCACGGTGCCGAGCAGCAGGTCGCCGCTGAGCGGTATCCCGAGCGCCGTACAAGCCCGGAGGACCCACAGCGACGCGACCAGTCCGGCCTTCATGTCACAGGTGCCCCGGCCGTGGACATCACCGCCGCGGATCGCCGCCCCGAACGGACCCGCCTCGCCCCAGGTGCCGAGATCACCCGGCGGCACGACGTCGACGTGGGCGTTCAGCATCAGCGACCGACCGTTCCCGTCGCCCCGACCGGACAACCGGCCGACGGTCCCCCAGCCTTCACGCCGCTCGACCTCCACCCCGGGGAAGTCCTCGGCGGCCAGGGTCTCGGCCAGGGGAATCTCCCAGCTGTCCACCTCGAGTCCGAGCTCGGCCAGACGGTGGGCGAGCACGTGCTGGATCTCGTTCTCCTCGTCGCTGCCGGAGATGCTCGGGATCCGGACCAGGTCGACCAGGTCGGTGACGATGTCGGCCCGGTGCTCGTCGAGGTAGCCGAGCAGGCGTTCGCGCCAGTCGGTGTCGGTGGGACTCACGGCCACCAGTTGATCATGTCCACGCTTCGCTTGTGATCTGATCCTGACATGACGACGTCGTACGGGTCGGGACCCAGCCTCCAGGACCGCTTCTTCGCCGACGCTCCCTGCTTCGGTTGTGGACCGGGCAACGACAAGGGCCTGCGACTGAAGAGCTTCGAGGGTCCCGACGGCACCGTCCGGGCGACGTTCGAGCCGTGGCCGGAGCACGACAACGGGCTCGGCTTCCTGAACGGCGGCATCATCGCCACCCTGCTGGACTGCCACAGCGCGGCCGCGGTCGTGCTGGGTTCGGTCGAACGCGGACTCGCGCCCGACGGCACCCTTCAGTACGTCACGGCCGGTATCGACGTGCGTTACCGACGGCCTTCACCCCTGCACGAGCCGGCCGAGCTGGTCGCCCGACTGGTCTCGGCCGACGAGAACGAGATCCTGGTGGGCGCCGAGCTGTGGTGGCAGCAGAAGGTGCGCGCCACCGCGTACTCGTCCTGGAAGCGCTGGCGCCCGCGCCCCGGGGTGATCGCTCCCCCGCCCCACCCCAGCTGAAACGCTCCACTGGTGCCTGGAGGTCGTTTCCCGAGCTGGGAAGCAGCCCCAACGCACCAGTGGAGGCCTCACGGGTGTCCTGGGTGAAGGCACCTGTGGACGCGGGGATGTATTGCCAGCGGCATGGCTGTCGGCATCCTCGCGCCAGTGCTACTTTCAGCAAACATCTGGTCGCAATCAATCGAGCGGAGTGGACCGTGGCGGATGAAGATCTGTCCCTTGACGCCTTGTTCAGTCGTCGCGACATCCTTCCTACTGCGGAGCTGCCGCCACGAGTGGAGCCTGACAGTCGCACGTTCGAAGCACTGAACGGCGAAGAGGTGGAATACGAGCGCCTGGAGAGTGGAGGTGTTCGCGTCAGCACACGCGGCGAGCTGGTGGAGGTCGGGCCGAGAGCGGGGGCTCGTGAACATGTGAGCATGGAGGACCTCCGCGAGCTGGGTGGACAGATCGACGTGCCGAATGCGTTCCGCCCGGAGTGGCTGGGCATGCAATTCGCGCCGCGTTTGAGGCCACGCTCTCTCCCCACTTTGGGCGGAGGGGTCCGTCCTCTCATCTTTGAGCAGACCGCGATGGCGTACCCCTTCTGCACTATGGGCAAGGTGTTCATCCAGCGGCGTGGTCAGCCGCTACAGGTGGGCAGCGGCGTCCTGGTAGGCCCCCAGCTACTGCTGACGGCGAGCCACGCCATGCCCTGGGGTGACGACGATGCCTCAGTTCGATTCGTTCCCGCTTACAAGGATGGCAACGATCCTCGCTTCGGTCATGCATGGGCGGACGAGTGGCGTGGTGTGCGGAATGTCGATGATGTGACAGGACTTGACTATGTGATCTGCCGCCTCAACTGGCGTATCGGCGACCTGACAGGTTGGTTGGGGTCGTGGTGGTCGTCGCGGGAGTCGTTCTACTACGACCGCGAGTGGCTGAGCGTCGGCTACCCGGCGTCCTTCCTCGGGGGGCAGCGACAAGCGATCGAGGTCCCTGTCCGTGTACGCGACATCGACAACGACGGCGACGGGCTGGAGATCGAGACTCACAAGTTCGCCTTGGGTGGTTGGTCGGGCGGACCGCTGTGGGGTGGGGTCGAAGGTCAGTTCCGTGTCGTGGGTGTCGAGAGTGGGTTCGAGAAGGACTTTCTCGACCCGGAGCGCACGGTCTTCGCCGGGGGTGAGCACATGGTGAACCTCGTCAAGTACGGATGGGCTCACTGGCCGTGAGTCATGAGCCGGTCGAAAACGTGCCTTCCAACGGCCCGTTCGTGCTCCCCGCTGGTCGGGGTCGGGATCGCCGCCCGCATCAGCGACATCGAAAGGCGTCAGCGTCATGGCAAGGGCGCGCTACGCAGCGGTCCCGGTCTCACAGCCTCAGCGTCGACAGCAACCTGGTTCAGGCAGTCCACACGAGGGCCAGCAGCATGAGCACGGCGAACCCGACGGATGTGATGGAGGCCCAGCGGTGGCGTTCCGGGCCGACCGGCGAAGCCTCGGAGCGGAGGGAGCCAACTACGACGCTGGCCAGGACCAGCCCGACCAGGGCTGACCACAGTTCCGCCGGCATGAGGGCCCACGGCCCGTGGACGCGTAACAGCACCAGTGCGGCGACGGCGTGGATGGCGCCGCGGCCGGCAGCGATCCGGTGCCGCGATCGGAGCAGGGCGACTGTACCGGACACCAGGAGGACCAGGCCGATGAGGAGCGCTGCGATCTGGCCGAGGTGCAGGCCGGGTAGTGCGGTGGGCTGCACCTCGGCGGCGGATGCGGCACCAGCGAGCTGCAGCCCGGAATCGTCGACCGAGCGGGTGGAGCTGTTCAGCACCAGGACGGCTTGGCCGGTCTGTCGGTCCAGGGCCAGCATGGAGCGGTATCCGCCGGTGTTGCCGTTGTGCCAGGTGATCGTTCGTCCGGATAGTTGGGAGGTGATCCAGGCCAGCCCGATCCGGCCGTCGTCGGCGTCGGCCACCGGATCGAGCGCGGCCAGGCCGGGCGCTTGACCCTCCACCAGAGCGCGAGCGAATTCCATCATGTCTTCGGCCGTGGTGTAGGTGGACGAGCCGGCCGGGGTGAACGCGGCCCCGTACCAGTGCGGAGCCCGCCAGCCGTTGTCCTTGTGGGGGTTGGCCGTTCCGGCCGGGATCTGGTCTGCCGCTGTGACGAAGGTGGTGTTCGTCATGCCGAGCGGAACCAGGAGACGCTGCCGGGCCAGAGCCGGCCAGTCAGCAGCGCGGGCGGCGCGTGCCTCGGCGTGCCCCAGCAGGGACATGCCCAGGTTGGAGTAGGCGAACTGGCCGGGCGGGCCGAGCGGTGTGTCCCGGGTGAGCTGCAACAAGGTCTCGACACTCATCGCATACGGATTCGCGTTGCCCCACACGGCGAGCACGGACGACACGGGCGGGCCCGACGGTAGGGCGGGCAGCCCGCTGTGGTGGGTGGCGAGCTGTTCCAGGGTGGCGGCGCCGGCGGGAGTGCCGGCCAGTTCGGGGAGGTAGTCCGAGACCGGCGCGTCGAACCGCATGTCGCCGCGTCGCACAGCGTCAGCCAGCAGCAAACCGGTCATGGTCTTGGTGATCGAGCCCAGCTCGAACGGGGTCTGCGGCGTGGGCGGGACCGTCCCGTCCGGGGCCAGACCCGCATAGGTCACCTTGCCGTCGCGCAGCCGGGCCACCTCGACCGAACCCAATCCGCGGTCGTCACCCATGGTTGCCCGGAAGTCTCCGGCCAACAGCTGATCCCCCACGATCAGTGGCCCGGGACTCAACGAGCGCGGCCCGAGCACGACACCGACCAGCCCGCCCAGCAGTAGACCGGCAACCACAACAAGCAGCACCAGCCGGCGCGGCCGACGCAGCACGGGCGCGGGCGCGGTTGAAGTGTCGGACGTGGGGTCCGTCGCCAACGCGGTGCTTCCCGCCCCCGAGGACACGGCGTTCATCATCGGGTCCCCGCCCGGTCGGGCGGGCAGGGAGGACGCACTATCGGGAGCTGGCGGGGCGTCTGTGCTGGTCATGTCGTCCTTCTGGCGGTCGGGTGGCACGAATCCGGTGCCGGTCATGGTGGTGGTCTACGTGCGGTCGACGAGGAGCTGGCCGCCGAGGTCGGCGCCGTCGTTGGCGATGTCGGACAAGACGATGACGGCCTTGTGTCGGGGACGGTCGAGACCGAGGTAGGCGGCGTAGCCGCTGGTCTGCCC
>DATDAP010000182.1:0-3870 GCA_036525335.1 Microlunatus sp.
GTTCATCGGTGGCCTCGCGACCATCCTCCAGTCGGTGGGCATCCCGTGGTTCGGGTCGCAGCTGCCGCTGGTCCAGGGCACCTCGTTCGCCAGCGTCGCCACCCTGGTGGCGATCGCCACCCAGGGCGGTGGGATGGCGGCCGTGTTCGGTTCGGTGATGGGTTCGGCGTTGATCGGCTTGTTGATCACCCCGGTCTTCGCCCGGATCATCCGCTTCTTCCCACCGGTGGTGACCGGCGTGGTGATCACCACGATCGGGCTGTCGTTGATGCCGGTGGCGGCCAACTGGGCCATGGGCGGCAACGCCAGGCTCGAGTCGTACGGGTCGGTCCAGAACATCACGCTGGCCGGCTTCACCCTGCTCGTCGTGCTGGTGCTGAGCCGGGCCAACGTGCCGGCGATCTCCCGCTTGTCCATCCTGCTGGCGATCGTGATCGGCACCGTGGGCGCCACCGTGGTGGGGATGGCCAACTGGAGCAACGTGGGGAACGGGCCGATCGTGGCCTTCCCGACCCCGTTCGCCTTCGGTGCGCCGGTCTTCACCGTGGCCGGCATCCTGTCGATGACCATCGTCGTGCTGGTGATCTTGACCGAGACCACGGCCGACATCCTGGCCGTCGGTGAGATCGTCGGCACCGACGTCGATCGGAAGCGGATCGGCAACGGTCTGCGGGCCGACATGGGTGCCTCGCTGATCTCCCCGGTGTTCAACGGCTTCACCCAGAGCGCGTTCGCCCAGAACGTCGGCCTGGTCGCCATCACCGGCGTGAAGAGCCGGTTCGTGGTCACCGCCGGTGGCGTGATCCTGGTCATCCTCGGGCTGCTGCCGGTGCTCGGTCGGGTCGTCGCCGCGGTGCCGACCCCGGTCCTCGGCGGCGCCGGGATCGTGCTGTTCGGCACGGTCGCCGCGTCGGGGATCCGGACGCTGGCCAAGGTCGACTACAGGGGCAACATGAACCTGATCATCGTGGCCGCCTCGATCGGCGCCGGGCTGATCCCGATCGCCGCCCCGACGTTCTACGACGAGTTCCCGAAGTGGTTCAGCACCATCTTCCACTCCGGCATCAGCTCGGCGGCGATCATGGCCGTGCTGTTGAACCTGTTCTTCAACCACCTGACCTTCGCCCGGCAGAAGCCCGGTTCGTCGGTGTTCGTGGCCGCCGACCGCTTCATCGACCTGAGCGACGTGAAGGCGTACGGGAACCTGCAGGAGGGGGACCGGATCGTCGACGGCCGCATCGTGGATGCCGACGGCAAGCCGGTCCAGGTGCGTGACAGCAGCGGCGAGGTCGTCGACGTCAAGGTCTGCCAGACCGACAGCGGACACTGACGCGCCGGCCGCCGGGCCCGCCCGGCGGCCGTGCCGTGTCGCTCCCGAGCGCACGCCGCTAGGCTCGCCCTAGGTCGCGACCGGGTCGCGGGCACCCACAGGTGCCCGAGCCCTGCGAAGGACTGCCCGTCAGCCCGGGCCCACGAGAGGAAGGGAACGCACGACCGATGAGCGTGGACAACAGCAAGGACGTCGATCCGGAGGAGACCGCCGAGTGGCTGGAGTCCTTCGAGGGACTGGTCAAGACCCACGGGGAGGACCGGGCGCGCCAGATCCTGGACGTCTTGAGCGAACGGGCCGGCGCGTCGGTCAGCACGGCCAACTCGCCGTTGGTCACCGACTACATCAACACCATCCCCGTGTCCGAGGAGCCCGAGTTCGCGGGTAACGAGGAGATCGAGCGGCGCTACCGCAGCCTGATCCGCTGGAACGCCGCGGTGCTGGTCCATCGGGCCCAGCGCTCCGACATCGGCGTGGGCGGGCACATCTCCACGTACGCCGGCGCGGCCACCCTGTACGAGGTCGGTCTCAACCACTTCTTCCGGGGACCCGATCACCGGGGTGGTGGCGACCAGGTCTTCTTCCAGGGACACGCCTCGCCGGGCATGTACGCGCGCGCCTACCTCGAGGGTCGCTTGAGCGAGGAGGACCTGAACGGGTTCCGGCAGGAGAAGTCGAAGGCGCCCCACGGGCTGTCGTCGTACCCGCACCCGCGGTTGATGCCGGAGTTCTGGCAGTTCCCCACGGTGTCGATGGGCATCGGCCCGATGAATGCGATCTACCAGGCGCAGTTCAACCGCTATCTGCGCAACCGCGGCATCAAGGACACCTCCGACCAGCACGTGTGGGCGTTCCTCGGTGACGGCGAGATGGACGAGCCCGAGTCGCGGGGCCTGTTGCAGCTGGCCGCCAACGACGGCCTGGACAACCTGACGTTCGTGATCAACTGCAACCTGCAGCGGCTCGACGGACCGGTCCGCGGCAACGGCAAGATCGTGCAGGAGCTCGAGGCGTTCTTCCGGGGTGCCGGCTGGGACGTGATCAAGGTCCTGTGGGGTCGTGAGTGGGATCCGCTCTTCGCCGGCGACAGCACCGGCGATCTCGTGCGGATCATGAACGAGACCCCCGACGGTGACTTCCAGACCTACAAGGGGGAGTCCGGCGGCTACATCCGCGACAACTTCTTCAGCAAGAGCACCGCGACCAAGCTGATGGTCAAGGACATGACCGACGACCAGATCTGGAACATGAAGCGCGGCGGTCACGACTACGCCAAGGTGTATGCGGCCTATCACGCCGCCACCGTGCGCAACGGTCGTCCGACGGTCGTGCTGGCGCAGACGGTCAAGGGCTACGGACTCGGCCACAACTTCGAGGCCCGCAACGCCACGCACCAGATGAAGAAGCTCAAGATCGAGGACCTGAAGACGTTCCGCGATCTGATGCACATCCCGATCACCGACACCCAGATCGAGTCGGACGCGTACGAGGTGCCCTACTACCACCCGGGCGCGGACTCCGAGGAGATCCAGTACATGCTGGAGCGCCGCCGCAAGCTGGGTGGCTGGGTGCCCGAGCGGCGGAACCGCCCCAAGCAGGTCGCGCTGCCCGACACCAAGCTCTACGCGGTGGCGAAGAAGGGCTCGGGCAAGCAGATGGCGGCCACCACCATGGCCTTCGTCCGGCTGCTCCGGGACCTGATGCGGGACAAGGGCTTCGGTGAGCGGGTGGTGCCGATCATCCCCGACGAGGCGCGGACGTTCGGGATGGACTCGTTCTTCCCGTCGGCGATGATCTACAACCCGAAGGGTCAGAACTACACCGCGGTCGACCGCGAGCTCTTCCTGGCCTACAAGGAATCCACGCACGGCCAGCT
Source organism: Microlunatus sp. (assembly GCA_036525335.1). GTDB lineage: Bacteria > Actinomycetota > Actinomycetes > Propionibacteriales > Propionibacteriaceae > Microlunatus. The sequence goes on from DATDAP010000182.1 coordinate 3,207, forward strand.
GCTCCACACCGGCATCAACGAAGCGGGCTCGATGGCCGCCTTCACCGCCGCCGGGACGAGCTACGCCACCCACGGCGAGCCGATGATCCCGGTGTACGTCTTCTACTCGATGTTCGGCTTCCAGCGCACCGGTGACGCGATGTGGGCCGCCATGGACCAGATGACCCGTGGTTTCATCATCGGTGCCACGGCCGGTCGCACCACGCTGACCGGCGAGGGACTGCAGCACGCCGACGGTCACTCGCCGCTGCTGGCGTCGACCAACCCGGCGATGAAGATCTACGACCCGGCGTACGGGTACGAGATCGCCCACATCGTCGAGGCCGGACTCGAGCAGATGTACGGCGCGGACTCCACCGACCGCAACTGGATGTACTACGTCACGGTGTACAACGAGCCGATCTCCCAGCCGGCCGAGCCGGAGGACGTCGACGTCGAAGGCATCCTCAAGGGCATCCACAAGGTCAGCAGCGGGGGTGACTCCGGTCCCAAGGTGCAGCTGCTCGGTTCCGGGGTGTCGCTGCCCTGGGTGCAGGAAGCAGCCATGATCCTGGGATCGGAGTGGGGGGTCAGCGCCGATGTCTGGTCGGTCACCTCCTGGGTGGAGCTACGCCGCGACGGCCTGGCCGCCGAGCGGCACAACTTCCTGCATCCCGACGAGCAG
>DATDAP010000183.1:0-24025 GCA_036525335.1 Microlunatus sp.
CGTCCGAGATCATGGACCCTGTAGTCGTCACGACATCGCTCGTGGTTGCGGCTTGGGGATCTCCACACTGACCGACCTGATCGGGGACCTCAAGTCCCGCCGACTGGTCAAAGAGCTGGACCCGGTGCGTCGTCCGGGTGCTGGGCGGCCTACCCGCCCGATCGCTCTCGACGGCGCTCCCTGGTGCGCGCTCGGCGTCCACATCAGCCACGACGTCGTCGCGATCGCGGCCACCTCGATGGGTGGTGAGGAGCTCTGGCTGGTCACCGATCCGGTCAAGCTCGCCGACGCCGATCCCGACGAGGCCTTCGAACAGGTGCGCAATGTGCTCGCCCGTCGGCTCCGTGAAGTACCCGCGGATCGAGAGGTGATCTCGGTAGAGGTCGCCATGTCCGGCGTCGTGGTTCGCGACCGCGGTCAGCTCGAACACTCCGCTGACCTGCCCTGGGTCGAGTTCGGCATCCGCGAACGCATCCGCGACGTGCTCGCCGAGGCCGGCCTCACCGGGGTCCATGTGGGCGTCGCCAACGACTGCCAGCTGGCCGGACTGTACGCGACCCGCACCGAGCTGCGACTGCCGCCGAACTCGGTGGCGGTCTACGTCGGTGGGCTCCGGGGGATCGGCAGCGGACTCATCGTCGACGGTCAGATCTTCGGCGGCGCTCATGGCGTGGCCGGTGATCTGGCCCACAGCAACGTCGGGGGCGAGACCACGGACTGCCAGTGCGGCCGCAAGGGCTGCCTGACCACCGTGCTCGGCCCGGAGGCCCTGCTGAGCCACAGCGGTCTGATGAGCATGGAGACGGCCATCGAGGCCGTACGGGACGATCCGACCGGGGCCGTCGATCAGCTGCGGTCCGCCGCCGAGGCGGGTGACGAGCGGGTCCTGGCCACGCTGGCCGACGCCGGTTCCGCGCTCGGCGGGGTGATCGACGACGTGCTCGGCGTGCTCAATCCGCACGCGGCCATCATCGGCGGCTACGTCGGGGTCCTGTCGCCGTACCTGCGGGAGGCGATGGACGCCCGGCTCAGCGAGCGGCTGTCTGATCCTGCCTTCTCGGCCACCCTGGTGGTCTCCCTGGAGACCGTGGAGCCACGGGTCGTCCGCGGGGCGGCGATGTCCGCCCGGGATGCGTGCCTGGCCGATCCGCTCACGTTGACCCGGCCGCTGACGCGAGGCTGACCGGTACGCGGGCCAGACCGGCATGCGGGCCTGACACCGAGAGGTCCGACGCCGGCGGCTACGCATCGGGTGGGCGGGTCAGCGTTCCCGCTCATCCCGGGAGCGCGCTCGCCTATCCTGAGCCCATGTCGGCCGGGCCGGGGGAAGAGCCAGCGACGTCACGTACGCCGCGGCTCACGCCCGCCCTGGTGGCGGTCGCTGCGGTGGCCGCGCTCGCGGTCATCGCGGCGGGCACGGCCGGCGGTTGGTGGCTCGAACCACGCATCTGGTTCGCTGACGCCCAACCCGTCCCCGGGCTCGCGTCGCCGCCGGCGATCAGCCCGCCGACCCGCCCGCCGCCGGTGTCCGAGGCCAGCGCGCTCCAGCAGTGGATCGCGGGCATCCTGGCCGCGCTGGTGGGTCTGGCCGTGCTGGTCGGGCTGGGCTACCTGGCCCGCTGGCTCTGGCAACGGCGACCCCGCCGGGCGGTGCTGATCGAGGAGAAGCCCGAGACCACTCCGGCCGGGGTGACGGCCGCCGGACCCGACCTGCCCGCCCTGGTGAGTGGCGCGGATGCCGCCGAACGCATCCTCGCCGAGACCGGCGGTGTGCCCCGCGACCTCGTCCTGCGCTGCTGGCTCGCGCTGGAGGAAGCGGCGCAGGCCTCGGGCGTCCCGCGGCGTCCCTCCGACAGCCCCACCGAGTTCACCGGCGCCGTGCTGCGCTCCACCGAGGCCGACCGGTCGTCGGTGGACACCCTGCTGAGGCTGTACCACCGGGCACGGTTCTCCGACCACCCGGTCACCGACGACGACGTCCGGACCGCCCGTTCCGCGGTCATCAAGCTGGCCGCGACCTGGCGTGGATTCGACTCCGCCATGCGGCACACGGCGAGGACCGAGTCGTGAGCGGGCGGGCGCTGGGTCTCACCGCGGCGGGACTGCTCGGTTGGGGCCTGCTGCTGTGGATCATGGGCCTCGACATCGCCCACGCCCTCGCTCTCGGCGCGGTCATGGTGGCGCTGATCGGCCTGCGCCGGGCACCCGCGGTCAACACCGATCAGGCGTGGCCGGACCCCGGCGACTCCCGCTCCGATGTCGGAGCCCGCCGGGAGGTGGCTCGACTCTCCTGGTCGATGCAGGGCTACGAGTCGCGGGTCCAACGGCAGTCCGTCCGCCGGCTGCACGAGATCGCCGGCTACCGGCTGGGTGAACGCGACCTGGATCTGAACGACCCCCGGGACTACCTCGCCTGCCAGGCCGCCCTGGGTGAGCGGGCGTACCGGGTGATCAGCGAACCGGACGAACGACCGATGTACGCCGACTTCGTGGCCGCCGTCGCGGCCGTCGAGAAGATCGGGGCCGAGACGTCCGGGACCGCGAGGCCCGGATCGAGGGGGGATCGTCGATGACCAGCACCACCGCCATCACCGTCGAGGGCGATGAGCCGATCGAACCGGTGCAGCCGCTGTCGGTGCCCGAGGTCGCCCGTCTCGCGCAGCGCGTTCTCGATCGGGTCGGCACCGTCGTGGTGGAGATGGACAAGCCCCTGCGGATCGCGCTGGCCGCGCTGTTGGCGGGCGGACACGTGCTGTTCGAGGACGTACCGGGACTGGGCAAGACCCTGGCCGCCCGCAGCCTGGCCGCTGCCCTGGGGCTGGAGTTCCGGCGCCTGCAGTGCACCCCGGACCTGCTGCCGGCCGACATCACCGGCTCCTACATCTACGACCCGGCCGACGCCGTCTTCTCGTTCCGGCCCGGTCCGGTGTTCACCGGCCTGCTGCTGGCCGACGAGATCAACCGGACCGCGCCCAAGACCCAGTCGGCGTTGCTGGAGGCGATGGCGGAGCGACAGGTGACCGTGGAGGGCACCACCTTCGTGCTGCCCCGACCGTTCCACGTGATGGCGACGTCGAACCCGGTGGAGTACGAAGGCACCTATCCCCTGCCGGAGGCCCAGCTCGACCGCTTCATGGTCCGGTTGGCGATCGGCTACCCCAGCCGGCTGGCGGAAGCCGATGTGCTGTCCCGACGTCTCACGCGGCGGACCGAGGAAGCGACGGTCGACGCGGTGGTCGATCCGGCCACGGTGCTGCGGATGCAGGCCGGGGTCGAGGCCGTCGCGGTCGCCCCGGACATCGTGACCTACTGCGTGGCCGTCGCCGCGAGCACGCGGCGACACCCCGGTGTCGAGGTCGGTGCTTCCCCGCGCGGATCCCTGGCGCTGCTGCTGGTGGCCCGCGCGCTCGCCGTGCTGTCGGGCCGGGACTTCGTGCTGCCCGAGGACGTCAAGGAGATCGCCGTCGCGGCCTTGGCGCACCGGATCACCCTCAATCCGCAGACCTGGGCCTCGGGCCTGCAGGCCGCGGATGTGGTGGCCACGCAGCTGGACCAGGTGCCGGGCCCGTCCACCGTGGGCCGTTGAGCCCCGTGAGCTTCGGGGCCCAGCTGGGGTACGAGGACCAACCGAATAGACCGCAGTCGGCCGAGGCTGCCGCCGCACGGGTGCTGAGCTGGCGGCTCGCGCCCGCTGCCATCGGCTGGCTAGGCGCCGGGGTGGTGCTGCTGGCGCTGGGCATCGTCGCCCGGCGACCCGATGTGGTGGCCATCGGGGTGCCGCTGCTGATCGGTCTCGCGTGGGGGACGTCGCAGCGGCCTCTGCGGGTGCCGGCCGTCCGGCTCATCGGTGACGACCAGCCGACCGGGTCCACCGGAACGGTGAGCGCGACGGTCGAGATCGCACCGGCCGAGCGACCCACCGCGCTCGCCCTGCGCGTCCGGGCACCCGGTCATCGATCGAGCGACGTCCTGGTGGTGGCCGATCGGCGAGCGCTGGACGTGTCGATGCGGACGGTCCGTACCGGGCGACGTGAGCTCTTCGGACTCGCTCACCGGGCCGTCGCCGCCGACGCCCTGACCAGCACCGGCGCGGCGGGCGACCCGCCGCTGACCATGACGATCCTGCCCAACGCGCGGTCGCTGGAGGAGCTGCCCCTGCCGTTCCGGCTGCAGGGTCTGACCGGTCCGCACACGTCGCGGCGGGCCGGTTCCGGCGGTGACCTGCACGACGTGGCGGTGTTCGCCCCGGGTGACCGACTGCGCCGGATCGACTGGCGGGTGACCGCCCGGCTGAACACGGCTCCGGCGGTACTCGGGGCAGCGGCGCGCGCGGCCGGCGCCGGCCGGGCGGACCGGACGATCAACCGGCTGTACGTGCGTCGCACCTTCGCCACCGCCGACGCGACGGTGATGCTGGTGATCGACTCCCGCGACCAGGTCGGGCCGCGGGTCGCCACCTGGGGTGACGCGGCCCGGCTCCGCGAGGACGAGTCGACCTCGTTGGACATCGCCAGGCACGCGGCCATCTCGTTGGCCCGCCAGTACGTGTCCGCCGGCGACCGGGTCGGGCTGGAGGACCTCGGCAAGCTGCGCCGACCGGCGCCGCCGGCCGGTGGCCGGCGCCAGCTCCAGCTGCTGACCCAGCAGCTCGCTCTCGCCGAACCGGAGGGTGAGCCGACCCATCGGCAGCGGATCCCGCGGCTGCCCTCGGGTGCGCTGATCCTGGTCTTCTCGACCTTCCTCGACGACGACGCGGCGGCCATGGCGCGCACCTGGCGCCGTGCGGGGCATCGGGTGCTGGCCGTGGACACCCTGCCGCGACTCCTCATCTCCGGGATCCCCGAGCGGCTCTACATCGCTTACCGGATCGTCGCCATGGAGCGCTCGGACCGGATCCAACAGCTGGCGTCGGTCGGTGTGGAGACCCTCGCCTGGATGGATCCGGCCACCGATCCGGGTCTGGAGCTGGCGATGATGAGTCAGCTACGGGGGCGGCGATGAGTGGCCCGGGGGAGCACACGAACCCGCCGTCCGCGCCCGGCGGCGCGTTGCGGGCGTCGCTGACCCGGCCCCGCCTCGAGCGGCTCTGGGTGGTCACCCGCAGCTGGGTGCTGGCGTACCTACCGGACCGCAGCAACGCGCGGCGGCCGGCCGTCCGGATCCGTACGGGGTCCGCCGTGCCCGGCTACGTGCTGCGGCTGACCGTGGTGGCGCTCGGGCTGCTCTGCGCGTCACTCGTGGTCACCGGGCCGCCGGGCTGGGTGGTGGTGATCGCGCTGCTGATCGCGATCGCGTGCGCCCCGGGCACCCTCGTGACCGGCGTCCTGCTCATGGTGCTGGGGTTGCTGATGGTCTTCGACACCGACCCGGCCGCGCCCTGGAGAACGCCCCTGCTGGTGGCCGGGCTGCCGCTGATGATGCAGCTCGCGACGATCGCCGGGCAGGCGTCCTGGCTGGCCCGGATCGAGCTCCGGGTGCTCGAGCTGCCCATGCGTCGCTACCTCGCCATCCAGCTGTTCGCGCAGCTGCTCGCCCTGACCGGGAGCTTGGTCGCGGGGCTGGGCTTCGTCCTGCCACAGGTGATGGCCCTGGCCGGCGTCGCGATCGTCGCGCTGTTGGCGTTCTGGCTGCCGAGCATGGGCCCCGCGCGACGCCGCGACGACTGAGGGACGGCCGGCGGTCGGCTGTTCGGAGCCGGCGGTGCGAGCCGGCGGTGCGAGCCGGCGGTGCGAGCCGGCGGTTCGAGGGGAGTTCAGGCGGCGAGGCAGAGTCGGCGCAGCACGTCCGCGGCATGCGTACGGTCGGTGAGGATCACGGGCTCGGCATCTGCGCCGGCCGGGACGATCTGGTCCGGAGCCGCCATCAGCGCGGGCCGGATCCGCAGCCAGTTCTGCCAGTGCTCATCGAAGGAGCGGACGACCCGACCGCGTCGCAGCTGCCCGGCCTGGGCGGCCGGCCGATCGACGTCGACGTAGAGCAGCACCGTGCGCCACCCGGCCAGGTGGGCGAGCCCGAGGAACAGGCGACGACGGCCGGCCCGGGTGCCGGGGTCGTGGATGACGAGTCGACGGCCCACGACCGGGCCGTTGAGCAGGTGGAGCAGGACCCGGAGCGTGTGGCCGAGGTGCACGATCCAGCGGTACGCCCGGTAGGGGACGCGAGCGGGCAGCCGACGGCGCAGCCACCAGCTGACATGTTCCGGATCGATGGCGCCGACGTGGGCGAGATCATCGGTTGCCTGGGCGATGGCCGTGGTCTTGCCCGCCCCGGGCACCCCACCCACGAGCACCAGATCGTAAGAACCGGGACCGGCGGCCGACCGGTCCGGGCGCCGAGCGACAGGTGCCTCGAGGGCCGCAGACCTCCGCACTGGCACTACCGACGCTCGCACGGGGGTGGCGACAGCCACCCGTGGTCGGGTCTGAAAGCGATGGGTCGGCATCAGCACCCCTCCAGGAAACCCGGCTGTGCTGTGCAGATCCTGTCAGCGGCCGAGACTCGGGGGGAGGTTCAGGGACACCCCTGCCTCGCGAGGTGATTTCGCTCCACGAATCCCGATTTCGGGTGCGAAAAGAACCTCGCCGGCACCCGTTCACGCTGTCCGACCTCAGCGTTATGGTGCACAGGGTCGTCACGGGTCGCGGTGATCTGGACGGACGTGAGGAGCATGATGAATCTCTCGCTGGCCGCGAAGGTGCGGCGCGCGACCATGGTCGTCGTGCTGGGACTGGCCCTGGCCGGACCGGGGCTCGTCGGCGGCACGCCGGCCGAGGCCGCGGCGAAGTCAGGTCTCACCCTCGAGCGGTCGAGGTCCAGCGTCACGCTCTACCGGATCGCGGGCGACGAGGGCGGCTACGTCTACGGCGATCTGGGGGTGTACGCGGTCGCCGGCAAGAAGGCCTTCAGGGTCAAGGCCAAGCGGTCCTCGTACGCGAAGAAGATCAAGGCCACCTGGGTCCGCAAGGGCAAGGACAAGGCGCTGCCCTCGCCGGCGGACTTCACCGGACTGACGAAGTTCTCCACGACGACGTATCGGAACGCAGCCGGCACGGTGGTCGCCTCGTCGAACTCGACGTTCTGTCCCAACACCTACCAGCCGGTCCGGCGCCGCCCGAGCGCGCCGGCCACCTCGCCGTATCCGGCGGGCTGTGACTACAACCCCTACTCGCGCGGTGCGGTGTGGGGGATCCAGGCCGGTTACGCAGTTCCGCTGCTCGGCGACCCGTACTCCGCCGGCGGGCTCCCCGACCTGCCGCTGGGGGTCTACCAGGCGACCATCACCATCAACCCGGCGTACCGCAAGGCGCTGGGCCTCTCGAAGAGCAAGGCGACGGTGTCGGTGAAGGTCACCGTCCAGGCCGACGAGCAGTGCGACGAAGAGGATCCGATGGGTTGCATGACGAGCATGCGGGCCCAGCGGATGGCGGCGCAGGAGCGCTCCGTCGCCGCGGCCGCGAGCCCGAAGAAGCTCTCCGGCAAGCGCGTGAAGCCGTCCGGTCCGCTGCCCGACCTGCGCTCCCTGCCCGCCTGGGGCATCGGCGTCGAGGAGGGCCGCTATCTCGTCTTCAGCGCCACGGTGTGGAACGCCGGCCCCGGTCCGCTGGTGGTCGACGGGTTCCGGTCGAAGTCCGATCCCGATCTGATGAAGGCGTACCAGTACTTCTTCACCAAGTCCGGCAAGCAGAAGGGGTACGCCCGGGTGGGCGGCATGGAGTGGGATCCCCGGGACGGTCATGAGCACTGGCACTTCCAGGACTTCGCGACCTACCGTCTCGTCGACTCGAAGAAGAAGTTCGTCGTGCGGAGCGCCAAGGAGGCCTTCTGCCTCGCCAACACCGATGCGGTCGACTACACGGTCAAGGGCGCGAACTGGAAGCCCGACAACACCGACCTGCACACATCCTGCGGTGACCGGGCGTCGCTCGGGGTGCGCGAAGTTCTCGACGCTGGGTCCGGTGACACGTACGCGCAGTACCTGCCGGGGCAGTCGTTCGATCTGGCAGGTCTGGCCAACGGGACGTACTACATCCAGATCAAGGCCAACCCCGCCAAGGTCTTGTACGAGAGGAAGACGGGCAACAACGTCTCCTACCGCAAGGTGGTGATCGGCGGCACGGCCGGCGACCGCACGGTCAAGGTGGCGAAGGTCGGCATCATCAACGAGCCGTCGATGGCGGGGATGGAGTCCCACGCGACCCGGTGACCTGGTGGAGGGGTGCGGAGCGACCTACTGTGGTAGGCCCCGACCGCCGGCGTCTGGCCGGCAGTGAGGAGCCGTCGATGTCGACGTCCCGCACCAGCCCACTCCCCTCGCCCGCTGCCACTCGCCGACGGGGCGTCGTGCGCTGGGCCGCCCTGACCGTTCTGACGCTCGGACTCCTGGTGCCCAGCGCCGCACCCGCCGACGCCCGGCACCGCGACCACCAGACTCCCGACGTGATCGCCCTGCCCGACGGTTTCCTGCCCGAGGGCATCACCATCGACCAGCGCGACCGAGACCGCGGCACGGCCTACTTCGGCTCGCGCGCCGACGGCGACATCTACGCCGCCGACCTGCGCACCGGCCGGGGCGAGGTCGTGAGCCAGGGTCCCGGCACGGCTTCGGTCGGACTCAAGACCGACAGCGACGGGCTGCTGTACGTGGCCGGTGGTGCGGCCGGGACGGCCCGGGTGGTCGACGTCCGCCGGGGCCGGACCCTCGTGTCGTACACCCTGACCACGAAGGCGTCGTTCGTCAACGACGTGGTGCTGACGCGGGACACCGCCTGGTTCACCGACTCCCAGCAGGCTCAGCTCTACGCGGTGCCGCTGGCCCGTCGCGGTCGTCTCGCGCCGGAGTCGGCCGTCCGCACCGTGCCGCTGTCCGGAGCGTGGCAGCAGGTGACCGGCTTCAACGCCAACGGGATCGCCCTCAGCCCCGACGGGCGCTCGCTGCTGGTCGTGCAGTCCGCCACCGGTTTCCTCTTCCGGGTCGATCCCCGGTCCGGTGTGGCGGCGCGAGTGGATCTCGGTGACGCCCTGCTGACCAACGGCGACGGTCTGCTGGTGGAGGGACGGACCCTCTACGCGGTGCAGAACCAGCTCAACAAGGTGGCGGTGATCCGACTGGATCGTTCGGGCAGCTCCGGTCGGCTGCTCACCACGGTGACCGACCCGCGCTTCGACGTGCCGACCACGATCGCCGCGTACGGGAAGAGTCTCTGGCTCCCGAACGCCCGGTTCACCACGCCGCAGACTCCGACCACCACGTTCACGGCCGTACGCATTCCGCGCCCCTGACCACGTAGCCCGGCCCAGCCCCACCACCCGGCCGAGCCCCGCCCACCGCCGAGTCGCTCGGTTTGTGGGATTCGCTCTATCTGCAGATAGAGCAGCTCCCACGACCCCGAGCGACTTCAGGCTGAGGGTGGGATCTTGTTCGCGACAGGGGATGAGGTGGGAGGCGAGGTCAGGAGAGGGCGCGGAAGCGGCGGAGCCGCAGGCTGTTGGTCACCACGAACACCGACGAGAACGCCATGGCGGCGCCGGCCAGCATCGGGTTCAGCAGGCCGGCGGCCGCCAGCGGCAGGGCCGCCACGTTGTAGGCGAACGCCCAGAACAGGTTGCCCTTGATCGTGCCCAGCGTGCGGCGCGCGAGGCGTACGGCGTCGACCGCGGCCTCCAGATCGGACCGCACCAGGGTCAGGTCGCTGGCCTCGATCGCCACGTCTGTGCCGGAGCCCATGGCGATGCCGAGATCGGCCTGAGCCAGCGCGGCCGCGTCGTTGACCCCGTCGCCGACCATGGCCACGCTGCGGCCCTCGGCCTGCAGCGCCCGGATCGCCTCCACCTTGTCGGCGGGCAGCACCTCGGCCCGCACGTCCTCCGCGGCGATGCCGACCTCGCGGGCCACCGCCTGGGCGACGACGGTGTGGTCACCGGTCAGCAGCAGGGGTCGCAACCCGAGCTCGCGGAACCGGCGGATGGCCGCGGCCGACGTCGGTTTCACCTCGTCAGCCACCGCCACCGCCCCGCGCGCGACGCCGTTCCAGCCGACGGCGACGACCGTACGGCCGGCTGCCCGAGCCCGGTCGATGGCGCCGGCGAGGTCAGCGGGCAGGATCAGACCTTCGGCGGTCAACAGGGACGGCCGACCGACGAGCACGGTGTGTCCGTCGACCTCGCCACGGACCCCGCGGCCTTCGAGGTTGGCGAAGTCGCGCACCGGTGAGAGAGCGGCCGGCTCGACCCCGGCCGCGATCGCCCGGCCGATCGGGTGCTCGGAACCGTGCTCCACGGCGGCGGCCAGGACCAGGACGCGCTCGGGGTTCTCACCCGGGGCGGTCAGCACGTCGGCGACGGCCATCACGCCGGTGGTCACCGTTCCGGTCTTGTCCAGCACCACGGTGTCGATCGACCGGGTGGACTCCAGCGCCTCCGGGCCCCTGATCAGGATCCCCAGCTGAGCCCCCCGGCCCGTACCGACCATCAGCGCCAGGGGCGTGGCCAGGCCGAGCGCGCACGGGCAGGCGATGATCAACACCGCGACCGCGGCGGTGAACGCGGCGGACGAGCCGGCGCCGATCCCGAGCCAGAAGCCCAGGGTGGCCACCGCCAGACCGATGACGATGGGAACGAAGATGCCGGAGATCCGGTCGGCCAGCCGCTGCGCCCGGGCCTTGCCGGTCTGGGCTTCCTCGACCAGGCGGGCCATCTGGGCGAGCTGGGTGTCGGCCCCGACCCGGGTGGCGCGGACGACGAGGCGTCCGCCCACGTTCACGCAGGCCCCGACCACGCGGTCGTCCGGTCCGACCTCGACCGGCACGGACTCGCCGGTGAGCATCGAGGTGTCCACCGCCGAGCTGCCCTGCTCGACGATCCCGTCGGTGGCGATCGCCTCGCCGGGCCGGACCACGAACACGTCGCCGACCACCAGCTGGTCGATACCGATCCGGACCTCCGACCCGTCACGCAGCACGGCGACGTCCTTGGCCCCCAGCTCCAGCAGCGCCCGCAGCGCCGCACCGGCCTGCCGCTTCGAGCGGGCCTCGAGATAGCGGCCGGCCAGGATGAAGGTGGTGACGCCGGCGGCCGCCTCCAGGTAGATGGAGCCGAGTCCGTCCCCGCGGGCCAGGGTCAGTTCGAACCCGTGCCGCATCCCGGGCATCCCCGCCGTACCGAAGAACAGGGCCACCAGCGACCAACCGAAGGCGGCCAGCGTGCCCAGCGACACCAGGGTGTCCATGGTGGCGGCCCCGTGCCGCAGATTGGTCCAGGCGGCCCGATGGAACGGCCAGCCACCCCAGACGACCACTGGCGCGGCCAGCGTGAGCGACAGCCACTGCCAGTACGTGAACTGCCACGCCGGGACCATCGCCAGCAGCACCACCGGCACCGACAGCGCGACACTGATGATCAGCCGCTGCCGCAGCGCCGCCAGCTCGGTCGCGCGCTCGTCCTCGGGCGTCGGGGCGCCCGCACCGTCACCACGGTCAGCGACCGGGCGCGGCACGGTGGCGGTGTAGCCGGTCTGTTCCACCACGGCGATCAGCTCGTCCGGCCGTACGGTCTCGGGGAAAGTGACCGTCGCCTTCTCGGTCGCGTAGTTGACGGCGGCGGTGACGCCGTCCAGCCGGTTCAGCTTCTTCTCGATCCGCGCGGCGCAGGAGGCGCAGGTCATGCCGCCGATGGCGAGCTCCACGCTGGACGTGGCGTCGCCGCGGGTGTCGCCGGTCTCGGCGCCGGAACGGATGTCGGGGACGGCCATGTCAGCGGTCCACCACGATCACGAACGGCGCGGTCCGGACCACGCCGGCGTGCTGGAAGTCGAGAAACAGGCGGTACACCCCGGTCGTCGGCACCTCGACGCTGAAGTCGATCGTCGGTCCCGCGGGCGTGGTCTGGTCGCCGGGGTGCCCGTCGGGATGGACGTGCAGGTAGGCGAGATCCGACTGACGGAGGGCGACCAGGTGGCCGTACGCCTCCAGGTAGGGGTCGAGGTCGGTGACCGGGCGGCCGTGGTTGGTCACGGTCACCGTGACGGTGCCGGTCTGTCCGGCGTGCGCGTCACCGGCGAGCCGGACCTCGTAGCCGCCGATCCGGGCCGTTCTGCTCTCGGTCGTCGCCGGCGGCTCCGGCGCGAACGAGCCCGGCACGGCCAGGTCGGCGCCGAGGGTCAGTCCGTCGTGACCCTGGGGCACGACATCGGCGAACACCCGGTACGTCCCGGCCGCCGAGGTGTCCATGGTGGTGGTCCACACCCCGGTGGTCGGATCGAGGACGGGGTGCAGGTGCTGGAAGCTCGCCAGGTCACGCCGCACCACGATCAGGTGCAGCCTCTTGCCGTGCGCGACCTCGTACGTGGTCACGGGTCGCTCGTCCGGGCCGGTGATCAACAGCCTGATCGGGGTGGCCGGTCCCGCGGCCGGTCGTGGGGTGAGCAGTGTCAGCCGGTAGCCGTCGGCGGTCGCGGCCAGACCTTCGGGCTCCCGCTGGTCGGACGCCTCACTCGGGCTGTCCTCCGCGCGGCCGGTGTCGGCGTGCCCCGTCTCTCGTTGCCCCGAGCCCCCGTGCCCGCCGGGCGACGTGCCGGCCGAGGTGTCCGCACCGACCGAGGCACCCGCCTCCGGGCGAACCCGGAAGCCCAGCTCAAGGGCGGCGACGAAGACCACGACCAACGCCAGGGCGTAGGTCGCAAGCTTCATCGGGGTACCCATGGCCCCCAGACTACATACCCCTGAGGGGTATCCCAAGGAGCAGGTCATCTCACGCCGACCCAGCTGCCCCACTCCGCGTGTGCTGCAACACACGCGAAGTCGGAGGGGGGAGCTAGCGCAGGTCGAACGTCACCTCGGTGGCGACGCCCATCGCGCGACGCAGCTCGAGCAGCAGGTCGGGTTCGGAGCGACGCCAGCGGCGTTGGTTGACCAGGTCGTCCGACGAGAGCGACAAGGTCCCGGAGCTCACCTTCTGGCCGAGGGAGTCGAGCTGCTCCTTGGTGATCACCGCGGCCGAGCGGCCGCTGCTCTGGTGGTACAGCGTCATCAGTCGCTGATCGGTGTCCAGGTCGACCACCGACATCCCCTGCTCGCTCGCTGCGACGATCGACTCCCGCGCGGCCCGGGTGATCCACACCGGAGGCGCGTCATCGGTGGCCACGGCAGCCGCCACCGTCGCCGCCGCGTCGGGGTGGCCGACCCGCCGGGCGCTGGCCGCCATCCGCTCCAGCCGACCCGGCTCGCCGAGGATCTCGTCGATCTTGTAGCCGATCGTTCCCTCGTAGTTGCACTTGGCCGCCGCGCCCTGCTCCAGCAGGTAGTCGCTGTTGCGCTCCTCCTGCCCGGGGATCGGCTTGATCAGCACCATCGGCAGTCCGGCCGCCATGCACTCCGAGGAGGAGAGTCCGCCGGGCTTGCCGACGAACAGCGATGCGATCCGCATCAGGTCGGGCATGTCGCTGGAGTAGCCGAGCACCCGGTACTGGTTCTCCCGACCGGCGACGAGCTTCTCCACCTCGGTCTTCAGCTCGGCGTTGGCCCCGCAGATCACCACGGCCTGGAAATCGCTGGTCATCCGGAGCGTCTGCTTCACCACCGCGGTCGTGTAGCTGCCCCCGGCGGCACCGGCCGACACCAGCAGCAGCGGCTTGGCGGCGTCCAGGTCGTACCGCTTGCGTACGGCGTCGGCGTCGACCGGCTCCCCGAACAGCGGGCGCACCGGGATGCCGGAGGTGGTCAGCCGGTCGGCCGGAACCCCGATGGCCTCCATGTAGGCCTTCGTCTCCTCCCGGGCGACGAAGATGCGGCTGAACGGCGGGTTCAGCCACAGCCCCTGGAAGTCGTAGTCGGTGGTGACCACGAAGATCGGCGCGGTGATCACCTCGCGGGCGAGCAGCAGGGCGGCAAGCCGAGCCGGGAGGAAGTGGGTGCAGACCACGACATCGGGGTTGTAGTTGCGGATCCGCCGCACGGTGGACATCGTGTTGATCCGGTCGAACATCTCGACCGGCTTCTTCAGCTTGAAGGGCGGGTCGTTCGCCTCGTACCCCCAGCCGACCAGCCAGGGCACGGCGTCGACGAGCTTGAAGTAGGTCTTGCCGTACAGGTACTGGTAGGCGTCGTTCGAGAGCTCGAGGACATCGACGATCTCGGCGTAGACGCCCGGAGTCGCCTTCAGGTAGCGCTCGATGACACCACCGGCCATGTTGTGGCCGGATCCGACCCCGGCGGACAGGATGAGGACGCGCTTGCTCACAGGACATGTCTAGCGCACCCGAGTGGTCAGGGGGCCACCCACTGCCCCGTGGTCGGTGCCGCCGGTAGTCCACCTCGACTCGCTGACGCACTCCTCCGTGCGGTCACGCAGGTGGTGGATCACGTGCGTGAGTCCTGCGAGGAGTGCGTCAGCGGATCGGTGAGGTTCCGCGGGCTTCAGCTCAGCATCGTGGCCGCGGCCAGGGCGAGGAAGCAGCCACCGGCGAGCGGGGGACCCCACCGGCTGAGGGCGGTCAGACCCCGCCGCTGCAGCCCACCCGCCAACGCGGCGTACCCGCCGTCGAACACCAGGCCGAGACTCACCACGCAGACCACCATCACGGCCGCGGTCGAGGCGGTCAGGACACCGCCGGGCACGAGCTGCGGCAGCAGGGCGAGGAAGAAGATCACCGTCTTGGGGTTGAGCAGATCCACCAGCAGCCCGGCCCGGAACACCGCCCACAGCCGGACGGTCGCGTCGGCCCCGGGAGCGGTCACCAGCAGCGAGCCTCCGTGCGACGGGGTCGTCGCGGGCAGCGGCAGCGTGAGTCGAGACACGGTGGGTCGAGGCAAGGACAGCACAGAAAAGGATGGCCGGGGTAGCGGGAGGCCCAGCTGCCGCACCCCGAGCACCACCAGATAGCCGGCGCCGGCGTAGCGCAACGCGGTCAGGGTCGGCGGCGAAGCCGCGATCAAGGCCGAGACGCCCAGGCAGGCCGCCAGCACGTGAACCAGCAGGCCGGTCTCCAGTCCCAGCACCGCCACCACCCCGGCCGTACGACCGCCCGCGAGTCGCTGAGTGATCGCGTACAGGACCGACGGTCCCGGGACGGCCATCACCAGCGCCGTCACCGCCAGGAACGGCAGCAGATCGAGGTCCATGACTGAGAGGGGGCGGCACCTACCCGATTGGATACGTGCGCAGCCTGCTGACCGTACTGGCACGGATGCGGCGGACCGGGGTTCTCTGCCACGATGAGGAATGTCGCGCGGCGAAGTATCTCGGGGCCACCGCCCGACACTTCTCGATGGGCAACCACGCCCGTCAGGAGAGTGAGGAAACATGTCTGCCGGCCCCGCCGAAGAATCCCCGCGCCCGCACCGGACATCGCTCGTCGGCGCAGCGAAGCCCGTTCGGTCGTACGTCGTCGCCGATCCTCCGGCCGATCTCAGCGGGACCTTCGGGTCCAAGGCAAAGTCACCGCACGGTCTCAGTCGAACGGGAGTCGTCCTGCTCGACGAGCGACCGCCGGAGGTGAGACGCCAGGTCGCCGGACGACGTCCGGTGATCGCGGTGGTCGACACGGTGATCACAGCTCATCCCTGGCTCGGGAGCGACACCGATCCCGACCCGTTCTGGCGGACTCCCGACGCCGCGGACGGCTGGAGCCGACCGGACCTGTCGCCCGCACCGGATGATGGGCTGGAGACGATCGCTCCGAGCGATCGGATCGGTCCGAGCGCGAAGGCGTACGGCCATGGCACCTTCATCGCGGGCATCGTCCGCCAGCTCGCCCCGGAGGCGACCATCCTCTCCCTGCCGGTGATGAGAGACAGCGGGCATGCCGACACGAATGACGTCCTGAACACACTCCGTTGGCTTCTCGGGCGGGTGGAGTACGCGCGCACCGCGGACCGGCCGGATCTGTTCGTGGACGTGGTCAACCTGTCCTTCGGCTGGTATCCCGACGTCGAGGGCACCGCGTTCCCTGCCGAGTCTTATGGGAAGGCAGTTCGCGATCTCGGAGCCGCTGGGGTGCGGATCGTGGCCTCGGCCGGCAACCGCTCCTCCACGACCGCCGTGTATCCGGCGGCGTTCGCGCGAGAGCAGTCTGACGCGAAGGGCCTGGAAACGCCGCTGGTGAGCGTCGGAGCGCTGGACCCGAATGGGAAGGTCGCCGCCTACTCGAACTCCGGAGACTGGGTGCGGCTGATGGCGCCGGGCACCGGACTGATCAGCAGTGTGCCCCCTGCTGCGGATGCTCCCTTGCCCGAACCTTGGTTCGACGATCAAGGTTGCCCTATCCCGGTCCCGAACCCGAACCACCAGGCCCGCGGCTTCGCCCGCTGGGGCGGCACCTCCTTCGCCGCCGCCTGGGTCTCGGCCAAGATCGCTCGGCACCTGCTCGACGACGATGCGGTGCTCGAGGATCTGAGCGTCGAGGCCACCCATGCGCGCGCCGCGACCGCTCTGGAAGCGACCCTGGCCGAACCCGACGTCCAGCAGACCGACGGGCTGCCGAGGGAGTCCCGTGCCACCTCCTGACTCCCGCACCACCACCCGGATCGATCGGCTGACCGAGGCCCTGGAACGGGCCCGGTCCGGCGACTCGTCCGGTCTGGACGACATCGTGGTCGAGTGCACGCCCCTGCTCTGGCACGTGGCGCGCAGCCAGGGCGTGCGACCCGACGACGTCGCCGACGTGGTCCAACACACCTGGCTCGAGCTGGTGGCCAGGTTGGCCGACATCCGCACCCCGTCCACCCTCACCGCCTGGTTGATCACCACCACCAAACGAGAGTCCTGGCGACTCGGCCGGAAACGGGGCACGACCACCGAGCTCGACGCCATCGGCGAGCCGTCCGCCGACCTGCCGGAGGTCGACGAGGCGCTCCTCACCGAAGAGCGGGACCGGGTGCTGTGGCGGGTGTTCGCCCGGCTACCCGACCGCTGCCGCCAGCTGCTGCGGATCGTCGCGATGGTCGACCGGCCCACGTACGAGGTGATCGGCGAGGCCCTGGGGATGCCGCACGGCAGCATCGGCCCGACCCGTGGCCGCTGCCTCGCCAAGCTGCGGTCGATGCTGCTGGCCGAAGCCGGCTTGGAGGCCTGATGAGCGACGACCCCGCGGGCCGCGACGCGCGGCGCGACCGGGACCGGGCCGACGAGCCGGTCGATGCTGCGGACGAGGATGTGCTGCGACGTCTCGGCGAGCTGTTCGCAGGGGCCGACGGACCGCCCGAGGGCTTCACCGAGCGGATGCGTTTCGCCGTCGCGGCCCGCGGGCTGGCCGACGAGCTGGCCCAGCTGACCGAGCCGGCTGCGGTCGCGGCGCGCGGGCAGGACCGACCGGCCAGCACCTGGACCTTCGAGGCCGCGAGCCTGACCATCCTGGTCACCGCGGAGCCGACCAGGGACGGCCGGACGCGGGTGGACGGCTGGTTGGCTCCGGCGGCCGCTCGCACCGTGCGACTGCGGGGAGTCGACGGCGACGTACGCGAGACGGTGACCGACGAGCTCGGTCGCTTCGGCTATCCCGGTGTACCGCGCGGCCTGGTGCAGGTCGTCGTGGTGGCGACCGACGACGGGGCGGGTGTGGTCACGCCGACCTTCGAGCTGTGAGTGCCCGAGCTGTGAGCCCTGAGCGGTGAGCGATGCCGGAGCCGGCGCCGGGCGGACCGCCGAGCAGCGGTTGCCCGGAGCCTCCCAACGATTGCCCGGAGCCTCGCAGCGGCTGAAGCAGGCGGTTGCGCTGCACATGCGCGGCATGGCGGCGAACGACCAGATGCGGCCAACGGTCGGGGCCCGCCTGCTGCGAGCCGCCCTCGACGAGCTGGACCAGATCGACGGGATCGATCCGGCAGAGGCGATCGAGGCAACGGAAGGAATCGACCTGGTCGCTGCGCGGACCCTCCGGGGACGGATCCGGGTCTCGCTCGCCTTCGCGGAAGCCGAACGCGGTGACGTCGAACTCGGCTTGCGGTTGCTCGCCGACGCCGAGCCCGATCTCCCCCGGTCCGAGCTCGGCCTGCTGCAGGGGCAGCGTGGCATCCTCCTCCGGCGCAGTGGCCGGGACGGGGAGGCGGCGGCGGCGTACGGCCGGGCCCTCGCCTCCTTCGACCCGGACAGCCAACCCCTGCAGCACGCGCGGGTGCGGCTCAATCGGTCGATGATGCACCTGGCGGCGGTCCGGCTCGAGGCGGCGCGGGCCGACCTCGACCGCTGCCTGGCCCTCGCCGAGACTCACGATCTGCCCCTGATGGCGGCCAAGGCCCGGCACAACCTCGGTCTGCTGGACTTCGTGGCAGGCGATCTGCCGAGCGCCCTCGGGGCCTTCCGGGTGGCCGCCACCGAGTACCGCGAACGTGCACCGGGGATGCTCCCCCAGCTGTCGTTGGACCGAGCGCGTGCGCTCGTCGCCGCGGGGCTGCTCACCGAGGCCGAGACCGAGCTGCGCCAGGTCGTCCGCCGGCTGGCGGGGCAGCGGCTGGAGCAGGACCTGGCCGAGGCGCACCTCGCCCTGGCCGAGGTGGCGCTGCTCGCCGAGCGTCCGGCCGACGTACGGCCGCACGCCCAGCGGGCCCTGGTGATCCTGCGCCGCCGGGGCAACCTGCGCTGGGCCGCGCGGGCCCGGCTGCTCGAGCTGAGGGCGGCGCTGCTGGTCGGTCGGTCCGGGTCGCTGACACCTCGGTTCCGGGCCCTGGCCGCCGACTGCCTCGCTGTGGGGCTGCCGGAGGAGGCGCGCGTCGCCGAGATCCTGGCCGTACGGGCCGCCCAGCGGAGCGGTTCGGCGGCGGCTTCCGGCGTACGGCCGCGACCGCGCGCCGGCGACCGTCTGGACACCCGGCTGCTGTGGGCCCTGACCCAGGCGGAGGTCGACCTGTCAGCGGGCCGCACCGGTCCGGCTCGGCGGACGCTGGCCCGAGGACTGGCCGAGCTGCACCAGCAACGCAGCCGGATGGGCGCGGTCGATCTACGGTCGGGGGCCGCCGTCCACGGCCGAGCGCTGGCTCGGCTGGGCCTCGCCTCCGCCGTCCGGGACGGGCGACCGACGGCGATCCTGCACTGGAGCGAGCTCTCCCGCGCCCAGGCCCTGCTGCTGCCGCCGGTACGTCCGCCGGCCGAGCCCGAGGGCGCGGCGGTGCTGGCCGAGCTCCGCGGCCTCGACGCGAGCATCGCGCAGCGCCAGGACACCCCCGGCGCCCGTGGCCTCGTCGACCTGCGGCGCCGTCGGGATGCGCTGCGCCACCGGGTGCGCGAGCACAGCTGGTCGGTGACCGGCGAGACCGGCCGTCGACGTACCGCCGGGATCGGTGAGGTGCGGGCCGGGCTCGGGGATGCCGCACTGGTGTCGTACCTGGATCTGCCCGATCGGATCGCGGCCCTCGTCGTGACCGGCCGCCGGGCCGAGGTGGTCTCGATGGGCCGCCGGGACGAGTTCGCCGAACCGCTCCGGCGGCTGCGGATCGACCTCGATGTCGCCGCCGGTCGACGACTGCCGGCGAGTCTGGCGTCCGCGATCGCCGCCTCGACCGAGCGGGACGGCGCGGCGTTGTCGGCCCGGCTGGTCGAGCCGTTGCTCGACCTGGTGGGTGATCGGGAGCTGGTCGTCGTACCCACCGGTGCCCTGTTCTCGGTGCCGTGGGCCGCGCTGCCGCCGCTGGCCGGACGGCCGGTGTCGGTGGGGCTGTCCGCAACCAGCTGGCTGTCCGGCCGCCGGCGGTCCGCGGAGCTGACCGAGCTGATGGGGCTGACCGAGCTGATCGGACGGCCCGACCACCGGGTCACCAGCACCTCAGACGCGGATCGGGTCCTCGCCGCCTCCGGTCCGCGGATCAGCCACGGTGAGCGAGAGGTGGGCGAGGTGTCCCGGCGGCTGCGGGAGACGGTGGTGCTCACCGGGTCGAGCGCGACCATCGACCGGGTGCTCGCCGGCCTGTCCCACGCCCGGCTGGCCCATCTCGCCGCCCATGGTCATCACGCCGGCGACAACGCCCTCTTCAGTGGGCTCGAGCTCGCCGACGGGACGCTGATGGGCTACGACATCCAACGGCTGCCCGCGGTCCCCGCATTGGTCGTGCTGTCGGCCTGCGACGTCGGACAGCCCGAGATCGCTCCAGGCGACGAGTCCCTGGGGATGGTGACCGCATTCGCCGCCGCCGGCGCCGGAACCGTGGTCGCCGCGGTCTGCCGGATCGGCGACGAGCTCGCCCCCGCGGTGATGCGGGCCTTCTACGACGGGATCCTGTCCGGCCACGGTCCTGCCCGCGCCCTGGCCGATGCGGGGGCGGTGGCGGGGGTCACGGGGTTCGTCTGCTTCGGTGCGGGCTGACGGCGGCACTTGATCGAGCTCGGCCGAGCGGGCTAGTCGACGGCAGATTCCCCGTGGGACGGCTCGGCGCGGCGATGGCCTTGACTGCGCACCGTCTGCTGGCAGGTGGCCCACTGGTGCAGCTCGTCGGCCAGGTCGTGCGCCATCTGGGGGGTGAGACGAGGCCCGGCACCGGCGGTGGTGATCTCGAGGGTGTGGTCCTGGCTGATGAGGGTGACCTCCCGCCCGGTCTCGTCCTGCACGGTGATCTTGTGGGCTCCATCGCGATGGACGTGCGTGCTCATGGCCCTTTCCCCCGATCGGTACGGTCCGTGGGACCCTCCGTCGCTGACTCGATCTGCCTCGGATCCCTTCTTCATATAGTGGACACTCACGGAGGCGCCCGTGATGCGTTTACGGGCAAGCTGGGCAACGTGTCGCCACATTCTTGGTGGCTGCTCAGGGCAGGCTCAGACAGTTGAGGACGCAAGCGTCGGCCCGAACGGCCCGCGTCACCATCGGGCCTCCGGAACCCACGGACAGCGGGGGCGATCCTCGATCAGCCGGTGGTCAGCAGGTCGGCGGCGGCCGGGAGCGGTGAGCCGGGCCCCAGACGTCACCAAGCGTACGGTCGGCGCGCTTGCGCCGAACTCGATCCGCTGCGCCTTCAGCAACTCGCCGCCGACTGGCCCTGGGCCGACCAGCTCATCGCCACCTTCAGCCGGATCGCCGAGCTGGCGATCTGCACGGATGGTGAATCCGGCGATGCCCCTCAACACTGGCCGAGGGCCATGGCCTGTGTCGCGCCCGGCGGCGGAACATGCGGTCAGCTTGCAAGGCGCGTTGGTCGAAGCTGAGTGAGTGCCCGCGTACGCGAGCCCTTCAGCCTGTTGCTCCGACAGTCGAACTGCTGCCATCATCAGTTGCCGAACGGTCGCGTCCGGATTTTCCCGCGCCGACCCGACGCGATCGCACTTCCGCACGGCATGCACAAGGGCTGAACGGAAGAGCGCCAGATGGTTCGCATGGAGGCTGTTCACCGGCGATCGCCGGCCGGGCAAGCGGTCCACCTTCGGGGTGACGCGCGGCGGACCGTCCTCAACGACGAGGTCGTGTCGGTGATGGTTGAGCTCACGGCCGCCGAGTGGCGTGACACGGCGGCCATCGTGATCGAGGAGACAGGGCGGGCCGGGACCCGGGACGTCGTGCGAGTCGGAGTCAGCGGCCCACCCGGGCCGGCGGTGCGGCGGGACCTGCGGCTGAGCACTGGCAGCTTCAGCGTCCGGTGCCGCCTCGACCGAGCCCGGGGCCGTCCGCGGTTCGGCGAGCCGCTGTTCGTCGACGTCCGTGAGGCACCGAAGATCCTCACCCTGATGTCCATGGGCGGCGCCTCGCTGCTTCCTCCGCCACCCATACCGGATGGGCCGCGTGACGCTCAGACGAATCTCGAGGTGGCGGAGGTTCAGGTAGACCGCGACGCGTGTCGGCGCCGTGGCATCGACCCGACCCTCATCCGCATGCTCACGACGAACCGCAACATCCAATGCAACGATCTCGACGACACCGACTGCGTCAACTTCATCGAGCATCTGGCCCGGCGCCTGCAGGAGGACGGGCTGCTCGACCAGCTCGATTGCCTCACCGGCAGCGGGCTGCAAGAGCTCGACACGTTCGAAACCGGCCTGCGCAACCTCGTCGTCCTCGGCAAGTGGGAGAACTCCGAGCGCGAGCAGCTCCGGCCCCCGGGGATCCTCACCTGGGAGTACATCCTGACCAGGTACCGGGACACCGGTGGACATCAGGTGATCCTGCTCGGGCAGAGCCAGGGCGGTGCGAAGTTCGCCGAGATGGTCAAGGACCACTGGAAGTGGGACAACGACCTCGAGATCGCGCTCTTCGTCTCCTGGGACGCTACTTCGCTCTTCGGCGGGATCGACGACGTCGGCCCCCGCCCGCAGAAGGTGCTCGGCTTCTTCCAGACCGCCCAAGACGCCGTCTACTGGCAGACGGGCAACTCCATCGCGCAGGCCACCGAGGAACACGACCTGACCGATCTGTTCAGTCACAACGCCATCGCCCGGAGCGAGTTCGTGCACGACAAGACCGCCACGTTCATCCGCGACACGATTCGTCAGATCCGCAACCGCAGGCGCAGCGGCAATGGGACTACCTTCCGCCGAACCCCGGAGGGCGGACTCGGCGAGTCCGTCGAGCTCACGTCGGTGTTGCCGCGTCCGAGCGTCGCGCAGGCGCTACCGGTGGGTCCGCTTCCCGTGCTGTTCCTGGTGGGCCACGATCGCCGCAGCCGCACCGTCCGGATCTCCGATCAGGGGCTGCTCGGAGAGACCATCAGCGAGCGGACACTGTCGGCCGACGTCACGGCAGCCACGTGCTGGAGCTGGGGCGGGTTCACCTATCTGGCCCTGCTGAGAGAGTTCGGCAAGGGTGTGATCATCCTGCGGATCGAGCCCGGAGGAGGCATCGCCGCCCAGGTCCCCTCGGGCCCGCCGGGGATCGGCGGCACGCTGTTCGGGACCACGTGGCAGCACCTGGCTGCGGTCCGAGTCGGCACGGCCCGGTTCCTGTGCCTCGTCTCGGAGAGCGGGGACGCCACCGTCTACAGAATCGGCGACGATGGGAAGATCGGGCCGGTCGCCGGCACCCGCGACCTCGGCCGGTCTTCGGCCGTCGTCGGCTACGACATCGGCGGCCAGGGATACCTTGCCGCGTTCGGCGACGAGATCTCAGTTTTCCGTCTCGGCACGGACGGCTCGGTCGGCCCGCCGATCTGGCAGGAGGCCAGTTCGAGCCCACTCGCGATGACGACGGTACTCCGGGCGGCGCACGCGAAGGTCGGGAACGCCCACCACATCGTGCTCAGCGACGTGAACGGTCGCGTCTGGATCCGCCCGATCAGGGCCGACGGCACGATCGGCCCGACCATCGACAGCAGGCAGGCCGGCACGGTAGGCCGTCAGACGGCGGTGACGTGCTTCGAGGTCGGAGCAGCCGGCTACGTCCATCTGCTGCGCCTGGGCTGACCGCGACCGACTATCGCGCCGGAGCGGTGGTCGGGGTCTGCTCCGCAACGTCGAACCGCAGCCCGGACACGGGCGGAGCGACCAGCGGTAGGCGACGGCGCTGCAGCCAGAGCACCGGCAGGCCGTCGGTGCGCCGACCGAGCACCCACCGCGTCTCCAGTCGCAGGCCTGTCGTGGGCACGGTTGCCGGCTCGATCTGGTGAACGGGGGCGGTGGCCGCCGCGGCGGGATCGGCCAGCAGGGGACTCACCGGCTCCGGCATCAGCACCGGTGGCCGCTGCTGGAGGTCGGCGAGCCGGCCCTGCACGTAACGCCGTCGGCCATCGATCTCGGCCACCACGTACGGGTGCCAGTGGGCGGGCACAGTCGTGCTGGGCCGGTAGGCGTACCGGGTCCTGGCACTGCCGACGACCTCACCAGCCGGAGCCGCCGGTGGTGTCGTCGGTGGGGGCGGGACGAGCTCGCGGCCGGCCGCGCGGCGTTCGACCGCCCAGAGCAGATTCGCGTCCTCATCGACGCCGACCATCACGTCGTCCACCACCGACCCGGTCAGCGGCACCGCCACCGTCGGCCACACCATCAACGACGTCGGGTCCAGCCCGCGTACGTGGAACAGCCCCCAGGTGGGGGGTGTGGTCAGCGTGCTGATCAGGTCGAAGCTGTCCGTGACCTGGACCTCGTGCAGCGTGACCACGGTGCCCACCCGGGTATCGACTGGAAA
>DATDAP010000184.1:0-8177 GCA_036525335.1 Microlunatus sp.
GCCGCCATCCCACCGCCCTGGGTGGCGATCGCCACCAGGGTGGCGACGCTGGCGAACGAGGTGCCCTGGACCAGCGGCAGCTGCGACCCGAACCACGGGATGCCCACCGACTGGAGGATGGTCGCGAGGCCACCGATGAACAGGCAGCAGGCGACCAGCAGACCCAGCTGGGGCGCCGGCACGCCGGCCGCCGCCCCGACGATCAGGGGCGGGGCGATGATCCCGCCGTACATGGTGAGGACGTGCTGGGCGCCGAAGCCCAGGCTCTTGCCGATCCCCAGGAACTCGTCCTCCGGCCGCTTCGTGGCGACCTGCGTACCCGCTGCGCTCATGATCCGACTCCTCAGCAGAATCCGGCGATGCCGACCCAGGCGGCGTCCGCGGTGCCGGCATCGGCACGCTGGACGGTCGCCTCGATCAGACCGTACGGGCGGTCGGCGGCGTAGAACACCTCGTTGGGGTTCTCCAGCCCGAAGGGCGAGAGGTCGACCACGAAGTGGTGCTTGTTCGGGCAGGAGAACTTGATCTCGTCGACCTCGGGATGAGCCGCCAGGACCGCCTCGGCCATCTGGTAGAGGGTCTGCTGCAGCGCAGCTGAGTAGCCCTGGGTGAAGGTCGACAGGATGATCGCCTTGATGTCTTCGTAGGCGGCGTTGTAGTCGACGTCGGCGGTGTTGTAGCGCCACCGGGTCGCGATGTCGGTGGCCAGGATCCGGTCGTTGGTCTCCTTGAGCGTCGTGTAGCGATCCTTGGGATAGCCCTCGAAGCCGGACTCGGTGGACTTGAGCACGGTCAGCCCGTGGAAGCCGGCGATCACGGTGTCGGTGTCACCGTCACGGACCACCACGGCCGTCCGGGTCTCCGCGTTGGTCCGGTAGAACGAGTGATCGTGGTCGTTGATCCGCGACCAGGTGTACTGCTCGGCGGCCCAGCGACCACCGGTGACCCAGTCGAAGTCGCCGGTGAAGTGATCGGCGAGCCGGAGCAGGAACGCCTCCGGGGAGCCGACACCGTCCCTCGCGAAGGCGAAGATCGTGTTCTTCTGGGTGTCGGTCGCCACCACGTGGCTGTTGTCGCCCTGCAGGTGGGCGGCGGCGAAGTCCCCGCGGAGCTGCGAGGTGACGTTCAGGTCCTCGATCTCGTGCCGGGGGGTGTCGCGGGTGATCCGGACGACCCGGTTCTCCGCCTTGCCGTACTGGTTGTGGGTGAGCACGACGTCGCTCATGATCATGACTTCCTTGTCTGTAGGGCTGTGTGTCGTGGGTGCGGGTCAGGACCCGCGGTAGGTCGAGTAGGCGAAGGGGCTGAGCAGCAGGGGCACGTGGTAGTGCGCCTGGCCGGCGACGACGGTGAAGTCGATGACCACCCGGGGGTAGAAGGTGGCCTGGCCGCGGGTGGCGAAGTAGGACCCGGTGCCGAACTCGATCCGGTAGTCGCCGGCCTCGAGCAGGTCCGGTCCCAGCTCGGGGACCCGCCCGTCGTCGTTGGTGGTCGCACTCGCGACCACGTCACCCTCACCGGTGAGCAGGGTGACGGAGACGCTGGGGGCCGGGATGCCGGACGTGGCGTCGAGGACGTGGGCGGTGACGTAGCTCATGTCGTCCCTCTCGGTCGTGGAGTTGAGTTCCATGAAGCGGAATCGAACTTCCGATATGTGTAGTTTGCGCCCCATCAAGGGACGTTGTCAACTGGAAGAGTTCCAGTTTCTTCATGACAACCGTGTTTCTCGTCGGTACGGAGCAGCTCACCGAGCAGTGCGGCGGGGCGCTCCCGGAGTCAGCCTCCCTGACCTCTCGGAGCGGCGTCACTGACCGCTCCAGGCTCCCGCGAAAATCTGCTGCAACCCCGCACACAATGCGTCATGCTCGACAGATGAACTGCCAGCAATGGCGCCGACCACACGTCCCCGCGTGTGCAGAAGTCGGACGGATCACCTCGCGACAACCGTGCGCTCGACGACTCGCCCCCCCTGGTTCGAGCCGGCAACGCCGTGGCGAGACCGGCTCCGCGCCGAGCTCCGCAAACCGAACCTGGTCGAGGAAAAGCGATGTCTGAACCCGTCGAGATCAAAGTGACGATCGACACCTTCGTTGACGACGCTGTCGACCGCCTGTGCCAAGGAGCCGCTGAGACTGGCCGACTCGTCTACTTCCTGGAGCTCCGGACCCCGGATGCCCGACCCGCCCTTCCACTCCTCGACGCAGGGATCGTGCTCCGACTTCGCAGCAACGACACCGACAAAGATGACTCAACGGTGAAGCTCCGGCCGTGCGTGCGATCACAGCTGACCGACGACTGGCAGAAGGACTTCGAGAAGCCTCGCCTGAAGTTCCGTATCGAGCAGGACTGGGCCGGACCTCGCCGATCCCTTGCTGCCTCCTGCGTGGCCAAGTTCGCGGCGGACACCGTCCGCGACGTCGCTCGAGACCACCGCCAGATCGCAGAGGTGTTCACCGAGAAGCAACTGGACTTCTTGACTGCCTGCGGCAGCATCCATGTCCCCCTCGCCCGACTCACGCTGCTCGGCCCCATTCAGGCGACGAAGTGGGAGCAGACGTCCATCGACGACGCCGTCGCAGAACGCTGGACCGTCGGCGACCTGGACTTCCTCGAGCTGTCGATTCGATGCGATGACGTCGCCGACGCAGAATCGAGACAGTCGGCATTCGAGGCAGCGCTGCGCGGTTACGCCGGTGGCGGAGCCCCAACGGAGACGAAGACCCGCCTCGTCCTGGAGTACCTCAGCAACCACCGTGGGGCGATCGGTGCCCCGGTCCGTTGACGGGGATCCGACCCGGCACGATCGCCGCAAGCACCCGATGGTGACGGCGCGGTGACGCCGGGATCGGACGTGGCGGCATGAGCAACGCGCTTGCTGTCGACACCGACTGCGACCTTCGCTCGGATCCTGGACGAGGCACTGGCCGCACAGGGCGACGGCGACGCATCGAACGGGCACAGGACGACGCTGCGCCCGGAGATGCTCACTGGCGGCTACGGAACCGCCAGGGCATCAACATCACCTTCGGCCTGGCCCTGACCGCGCTGGACCCCGCGCACCGGAGCGCGCTCACGCCCGCGGCCCAGATGCCCTTCCGCCCACCCGACCCCGCCGGTTCCCACCCCGGCGGGGTATCTGGAGAATGACGGCGTGAGCAGCGACGGCGACGCTCGGACCCCGTACGGGCACGACCTCGAGCCGGACCTCCACCGGCAGCTGCGCGGACCGGTCCCCCGCGAGGCCTTGGACTGGGTGGCGACCACGATCGGCGCGCCGGTCCGTGGCCAGTGGCCGCTCGTCGGCGGCACCTCGTCGGCCGTGCACCTGGTGACCACGACCGCTCCTCCCCCGCGAGACCGGGTGGTGCTGCGACGCTACGTGCTGGACTGGGTGAGCGGAGAGCCGGAGATCCCCGGCAACGAGGCGCTGGCGCTGCGGCTGATCGCACGAGCCGGTGCCGGTGCCGGCGCGAGCTCGGTCCCGGCTCCGCTGCTGCTGGCCAGCGATCCGCAGGGCGAGGCGGTCGGGGTTCCGGCCACCCTGATGACCGCCGCGCCCGGGACGGTCGTCTGGGATCCCCCTGACCGGATCGTCTGGCTGCGGGCGCTGGCTGGGATGGTCACCCGGATCCACCGGATGCCGGTGTCTGGCGAGCTGAGCGAGTGGGCGCCGTACCCGCCGGCCAGCAGCGATCCGCCGCCGTGGAGCCGGCACCCGCAGGCCTGGCTGACCGCGTACGCACTCTGGGCAGGGCCGCGCCCGGCCAGCACCCGGGTCTTCCTGCACCGCGACTTCCACCCCGGCAACGTGCTGTGGAGCGACGGCGTGATCACCGGGGTGGTCGACTGGGTGTCCGCGTGCGCAGGCCCGCCCGAGGAGGACATCGGTCACTGTCGGGCGAACCTGGCCATCCGGCACGGGCAGGACTGCGCCGACGAGTTCCTCGCCATCTGGCAGGAGCTCACCGGCACACCGGACTACCACCCGTACTGGGATCTGACCAACGTCGTGTCGTTCGGGGACGACGGGAACAGCGAGGGGCTGGACGCCTTCGTGGCGCTCGCGGCGGCGCGCGTGTGAGGGCCGCACCGAGAATCAACCACGAGAAATCTCCTTCGCGAGGCTGCCGGGCGCAAGGTGGGGATTCTCGAGGTCGATTTCCAGTGACCGGTGGACTCGGACCCGTTCAGACGAACTGGCGCGACAGGACCGCGTGCCGGTTGACGTCCTTGTAGAGCAGGTAGCGGAAGCGTCCCGGTCCGCCGGCGTAGCAGGCCTGCGGGCAGAAGGCGCGCAGCCACATGAAGTCGCCCTCCTGCACCTCCACCCAATCCTGGTTCAGCCGGTAGACGGCCTTGCCCTCCAGCACGTACAGGCCGTGCTCCATCACGTGGGTCTCGGCGAACGGGATCACCGCACCGGGCTCGAAGGTGACGATGTTGACGTGCATGTCGTGGCGCATGTCGGCCGGGTCGGTGAAGCGGGTGGTCACCCAGCGGCCGTCGGTGCCCGGCATCGCGCCCGGGACCACGTCGCGCTCGTTGGTGACGAACGCCGCCGGAGCCTCGAGCCCTTCGACGGCCTGGTACGCCTTGCGGATCCAGTGGAAGCGCAAGGGCAGCGGGGACTCGTTGTGCACGGTGAAGTCGCAGCCCGGCGGCAGGAAGGCGTAGCCCCCCGGATCGAGCCGGTGTCGCTCCCCCTCGATGGTCAGGTCCATGTGACCCTCGACCACGAACAGCACGCCCTCGGCGCCCGGGTCGAGCTCCGGTCGGTCGCTGCCGCCACCGGAGGAGACCTCCACGATGTACTGGGAGAACGTCTCGGCGAAGCCAGACAGCGGCCGGGCGATCACCCACAGCCGGGTCTCGGTCCAGAACGGCAGGTTGCTGGTGACGATGTCGCGCATCACCCCGCGCGGGAGGACCGCGTACGCCTCGGTGAACATGGCGCGGTCGGTGAGCAGATCGGTCTGCGGCGGGTGGCCGCCGTGCGGCGCGTAGTAGCCGGTGTGGTTGGGAACCTGCTGTTCGGGAGCGACGGCCTCGGTGTGGCTGTCGCTCGGTCGGATCGGTGTGGTGCTGGACACGAGGTCACTCCCTTATGACGTGTGCGGGTGGTGCGGTGAAGTGGTGCAGTTGAGTGAGTTGTCAGGATCGAGTGGCGACCACCACGTTCTCGGTGTCGGACTTCGGCCGGGCGAGCA
Organism: Microlunatus sp.; assembly: GCA_036525335.1. GTDB lineage: Bacteria > Actinomycetota > Actinomycetes > Propionibacteriales > Propionibacteriaceae > Microlunatus. The sequence continues at coordinate 5,208 of DATDAP010000184.1, forward strand.
GCTCGATCCGGGCGGCGCCGAGACCGACCGCGCTGGTCAGCTCGGCGTCGGTGACCGCCCCGCAGACGAAGCCGCGGTAGAGGTAGCGGGCGAGCGCCCGCGCGGTCGCCGGCTCGTCCAGGATGCCGCCCCCTGACTTGGTCAGGTAGGCGTGCAGCCGGTCGGCGGCTCGATCGAATCCTTCACGGTAGAAGGTGATGTTGGCGACGAAGCGGGTCGGCAGCTGTGCCGGGTGCAGATCCCAGCCCTGGTAGATGGCGCGCTCCAACGAACGCCGGACGAGCCGGTGGTGCAGTCGCCAGGCCGCCTGGATCTGGTCGTCGGTGCCGACCGGGAGGATGTTCGTCGACCCATCCGACAGGTGCACGCCGGTGCCCGCGACGGCGGCCTGCATGACGTCCTTGGCGTAGTCGGCGACCGGGTGCTCCATCGACTGGTACTCCGCGGACACCTGCAGCGAGGCGCTGTAGTCGTATGTGCCGTAGTGCAGCGAGGTGACCCGCCCGGCCCCGGCGTGGATCGCCGCGGCGACCGGCGCCGTGCCGTCGGCACCCAGGATCAGCGGCGGTGTCTCCACCTGGATCTCGAAGCCGAGTCGTCCGGCCGGCAGTCCGGCGGCGGTCTCGTACGCCTCGCAGGCGGCCACCATGACCTCCACCTGGCTGACCGTGCTGACCTTCGGAAAGGTGATCACCAGACCCTCGGGCAGCTCCCCGGTGCGCTCCAGGAGCGTGCTCAGGAAGAGATCCAGGGTCCGCAGCCCACGTCGACGCGTCGGTGCCTCGAAGCACTTGAAGCGCAGTCCCACGAAAGCCGGGGCGGCACCAGAAGCCAGCGCGTCGGCCAGCCGTTCCGCCACCGCGACCGCGTCGGCGTCCTCGACCGCGTCGGGTCGCGGTCCGTAGCCGTCCTCGAAGTCCAGCCTGAGGTCCTCGATCGGCTCGGTGGCCAGCTTGGCCTCGGCACGTACGGCAACCGCCTCGACCAGGTGCTCGGCCACCCCGACCGAGCGGCACATCGCCGGCCAGCCGCCCTGAGCGGCGACCAGCGCGGCCGCCTCGGTACCCCAGCGCTGCGGCAGGTCGACGGTGTAGCGATCGGCCGGCACGTAGACCGTGTGCACCGGCTGCCGACGCCCGTCCTCACCCGGGTAGGCCCGGTCGAGGAAGGCGTCGGTGTCGGCGAGCCGCGCGTCGAGATCAGCCAGCACGCGCTCGTCCAGGCGCGGTCCGCCGGAGGCGGTCAGCACGCTCACTTGATCAGCTCGTACGCCGGCAGGGTCAAGAAGTCGGTGAAGTCGTCGGACAGCACCTGATCGGCGATCAGCTGCTTGGCCGGCAGGTAGAACTTCTCGAACTGCTCGGCCGGCACCTGCTCACGCAGCTTGGCGACTTCCTCGTCGAGGATCCGGGCGACCAGCTCCTTGGTCACGGTCTCGCCGGTGTCGGCCAGCACCACGCCGTTCCTGATCTGCTGCCAGACTTGGGAACGGGAGATCTCCGCGGTGGCGGCGTCCTCCATCAGGTTGTGGATGCCGACAGCCCCGTTACCCGACAGCCAGACCGCGGTGTACGCGACCGCGACCTCGAGATTGCCGCGCAACCCGGTCTCGGTGTTGCTGCCGGTGGCCGAGGAGATGTCCAGCAGCTCGGCCGCAGTGACCTCGACCTCGGGCCGCTGCCTGTCGATCTGGTTGGGCTTGTCCCCGAGAACACCGTCGAACACCTCGCGACAGACCGGGACCAGGTCGGGGTGGGCGACCCACGAGCCGTCGAAACCGTCGCCGGCCTCGCGGGTCTTGTCGGCGTTCACCTTGGCGAAGGCCACCTTGTTGATCTCGGCGTCCTTGCGACTGGGGATGAACGCGGCCATGCCGCCCATGGCGAACGCGCCCCGCTTGTGGCAGGTTTTGACCAGCAGCTCGGTGTACGCCCGCATGAACGGCGCCGTCATGGTGATGTCGGCCCGGTCGACCAGGACGAACTCCGGTCCGGCGTCGCGGAAGTACTTGATGATGCTGAACAGGTAGTCCCAACGGCCGGCGTTCAGACCGGAGGCGTGATCGCGCAGCTCGTAGAGAATCTCCTCCATCTCGAACGCGGCCGGGATGGTCTCGATCAGCACGGTGGCCCGGACGGTCCCGTGGGGGATCCCCAGCTCGGCCTCGGCGAAGGTGAAGACGTCGTTCCACAGCCGCGCCTCGAGGTGACTCTCCATCTTGGGCAGGTAGTAGTAGGGGCCCTGTCCGTTGTCGATCAGCTGCTGGGCGATCTGAAAGAAGTGCAGACCGAAGTCGACGAGCGCACCGATCCCGACAGAACCGTCGACGATCACATGCGCCTCGGGCAGATGCCAGCCGCGCGGCCGGGCGACCACCACGGCGAGCGGGGCGTCGGTCCGGAGCGTGTACTCCTTGCCCCCCTTTCCATCAACACCGGCCTGACTGAAGGAGAGGGTGCCGCGCGCGGCGTCTCGCAGGTTCAGGATCGCGTCGATCACGTTGGGCCAGCTGGGGCAGCTCGCGTCCTCCAGGTCGGCGAGCCACACCTTGGCGCCCGAGTTGAGCGCGTTGATCGCCATCTTGGCCGGGCTGGCCGGGCCGGTCATCTCGACCCGGCGGTCCTGCAGCGCCGGCGGGGCTGGAGCGACCTGCCAGTCACCGCTCCGGACGTCGGCGGTCTCGGGCAGGAAGTCCAGCGACTTCGCCGCCGCCGCGGCCTGCCGCTTGCCGACCCGAGCCGCGAGCAGCTCGTCGCGACGGCCGGCGAAGTTCTGGTGCAGCTTCTCCAGGAAGGCGAGGGCTTCGTCGGTGAGGATCTCCTCGGCCCGGTCGATGGGATGGCGGTCAGTGATCTCGATGCTCATGGCGTGTCTCTCGTGGTCGTGGTGCGGTCAGGAGTGGGCCTGCTGGACGACCGCCTCGGCGACCGCAGGTGCGACGCGAGCGTCGAAGACGCTCGGCACGATGTA
>DATDAP010000185.1:0-3925 GCA_036525335.1 Microlunatus sp.
CGACGTGGTCGGCGATCCGGAACGACGCCGCCGCTACCACCGCGCCCGCGGCAAGGGCGGACTCGTCCGAGCCTCCTGGGCCGAGGCGGTGGAGATCGCCGCCGCCGCGCACGTGCACACGATCAAGACGTACGGCCCCGACCGCTGCACCGGTTTCTCACCGATCCCGGCCATGTCGATGGTGTCGCACTGCGTCGGCACCCGCTTCACCCAGCTGATCGGCGGGGTGATGACCTCGTTCTACGACTGGTACGCCGACCTCCCCGTGGCCAGTCCGCAGGTGTTCGGCGATCAGACCGACGTGCCCGAGTCCGGGGACTGGTGGGACGCGACGTACCTGATGATGTGGGGCTCCAACGTCCCGGTCACCCGAACGCCGGACGCGCACTGGATGGCCGAGGTGCGCTATCGCGGCACCAAGGTCGTCACCGTCAGCCCCGACTACGCCGACAACACCAAGTTCGCCGACGAGTGGCTGCCGGCCCAGGCCGGCACCGATGCCGCGCTGGCCATGGCCATGGGTCACGTGATCTTGAACGAGTTCTTCGTGGCTCGCCGGGTGCCGTTCTTCATCGACTACGTCCGGCAGTACACCGACCTGCCGTTCCTGATCACACTCACAGAGGCTCCGGTCTCCGCCGCCGCTCCCGACGGCGGTCTGGTGCCGGGCAAGTTCCTGACCGCCGCGGATCTGGCCTCCGAAGGCACACCGGCAACCCCCGAGGACGCCTGGAAGACCGTGCTGCTGGACGCCGCATCCGGCGAGCCGAGGGTGCCGAACGGCTCACTGGGCTTCCGCTACGCCGCATCGGGTGAAGGGAAGTGGAACCTCGATCTCGAGGGTGTCACCCCGGCCCTGTCTTTGCGGGACGCCAAGGTCGCCCCGGAGACGGCCGAGGTGCTGCTGCCGCACTTCTCCGATCCTCGCGGTGAGGGCGGCGTGCTGCGCCGGGGGGTGCCGATCACCCGGGTGAACGGACGGCTGGTCACCACCGTGTTCGACCTGATGCTGGCCCAGTACGGTGTTGGCCGGCCGGACCTGCCGGGCGAGTGGCCGACCGGGTACGACGACACCTCCAGCCCCTACACCCCGGCGTGGCAGGCCGAGATCACCAGCGTGCCGGCCGAGGCGTGCATCAGGATCGCCCGCGAGTTCGCGCACAACTCCGAGGAGTCCGAAGGTCGGTCCATGATCATCATGGGGGCCGGCGTCTGTCAGTGGTTCCACGCCGACGCGGCGTACCGGTCGATCCTCAGCCTGTTGATCTTGACCGGCGCGATGGGCCGCAACGGCGGCGGTTGGGCCCACTACGTCGGCCAGGAGAAGTGCCGTCCCATCACCGGTTGGATCTCGTTGGCCAACGGGCTGGACTGGTCCCGGCCACCGCGGACCATGATCGGCACGGCGTTCTGGTACATGCACACCGACCAGTGGCGGTTCGACGGCTACCAGGCCGATGCCCTCGCGTCCCCGCTGGCCGAGGGCAGCTTCACCGGTATGCACACCGCCGACACGATCGCCCAGTCGGCACGGATGGGCTGGATGCCGTTCTACCCGCAGTTCGACGCGAACCCGCTGGATCTGGCCGATCAGGCCAAGGCGGCGGTCGAAGCCGGCGAGGCGCCCGATGCGGCGACGTACGTGGCTGACCGACTGGCCGACGGCAGCCTCCAGCCGTCGATCGCCGACGTCGACGCCCCGGAGAACTGGCCGCGGACACTGACCCTGTGGCGGTCCAACCTGATGGGCTCCTCGGCCAAGGGCAACGAGTACTTCCTGAAGCACCTCCTCGGCACCCACAGCAACGTGATGGCTACGGAGGGCGCCGAGGACGTCCGGGCGCGGGACGTGACCTGGCGGGAGGAGGCGCCGGAGGGCAAGCTCGATCTGCTGCTGTCGGCCGACTTCCGGATGACCTCGACCACACTGCTGTCCGACGTCGTGCTGCCGGCCGCCACCTGGTATGAGAAGTACGACCTGTCCTCGACCGACATGCACCCGTTCGTGCACGCGTTCACCCCGGCGATCGACCCGCCGTGGGAGGCCAAGAGCGACTTCGAGATGTTCCACCTGATCGCCCGCGAGCTGTCGAAGCAGGCCGAGACGCACCTCGGCACCCGGCACGACCTGGTCGCCGTCCCTTTGCAGCACGACACCCCGGGCGAGACGGCTCAGCCCGGCGGGGTCGTCCGCGACTGGGCTCGCGGTGACGCCGAGCCTGTTCCTGGCCAGACGATGCCGGCGCTGCAGCTGGTCGAGCGCGACTACACCGCGATCGCGGACAAGCTGGCCAGCATCGGACCATTGGCCGACAAACTCGGTTTCACGGTCAAGAACGTGACGTTCCGGTTGGAGGAGCAGCTGGCCCGGCTGGCCGAGTCGGGTGGGGTGATGCTCGGCGGCGCCGCCGACGGCAGGCCGGCGATCGACACCGACGCGAAGATGGCCGAAGCCATTCTGACGCTGTCCGGCACCACCAACGGCGAGCTGGCCACCCAGGGCTTCCGGACGCTGGAACGCCGGGTGGGCAAACTGCTGCATGATCTGGCGGTGGGGTCGGAGGAGAAGCGGATCACCTTCGCCCAGACCCAGCAGGCCCCGGTGCCGGTGATCACCTCCCCGGAGTGGTCGGGCTCGGAGACCGGTGGACGGCGCTACGCACCGTTCACCGTCAACGTCGAGCGGCTCAAGCCGTGGCACACCCTGACCGGCCGGATGCACTTCTTCCTGGACCACGACTGGATGCGTGATCTCGGCGAGGCCCTGCCGCTCTACCGGCCGCCGCTGGACATGCACAGGCTGTTCGGGGAGCCGGAGCTCGGTCCGGACGGCGCCAAGCAGGTCGTGGTCCGCTACCTGACGCCACACTCGAAGTGGTCCATCCACTCCGAGTACCAGGACAACCTGTTCATGCTGTCGCTGTCCCGCGGTGGACCCACGGTCTGGCTCAGCCCGGCCGACGCGGACTCGATCGGGGTGCGGGACAACGACTGGATGGAGTGTCACAACGCCAACGGCGTGCTGGTCGGTCGGGCGATCGTCAGCCACCGGATGCCGACCGGCGTGGTCTACGTCCACCACGCCCAGGAGCGCACCATCGACGTCCCGAAGTCGGAGCGTACCGGCCGCCGCGGCGGCATCCACAACTCCGTGACCCGGTTGCTGGTGAAACCGACCCACCTGATCGGCGGGTACGCGCAGCTGTCGTACGCGTTCAACTACCTGGGTCCCACCGGCAACCAGCGAGACCTGGTCGCCACTATCCGCCGTCGGTCGCAGGAGGTGCAGTACTGATGCTCAGTTCGCAGAGTCACCGCAAAGACAGCGACAGCAGCGACAGCAGGAACGACAACGAACTCAGGTCGACGGGAAAGGCAGCCTGATGCGCGTCATGGCTCAGATGGGCATGGTGATGAACCTGGACAAGTGCATCGGTTGCCACACCTGCTCGGTCACTTGCAAGCAGGCCTGGACGAACCGGTCGGGCACCGAGTACGTCTGGTTCAACAACGTGGAGACCCGACCGGGGCAGGGCTACCCCCGGCAGTACGAGGATCAGGAGAAGTGGAAGGGCGGCTGGGTGCTCAACCGCCGGGGCCGGCTGAAGCTCAGGTCCGGCGGACGGTTGAAGAAGCTGCTGGGCATCTTCGCCTCCCCGGTGCAGCCGGAGCTCAAGGACTACTACGAGCCGTGGACGTACGACTACCAGACCCTGATCGATGCCCCGCTCGGCGACGACTTCCCGGTGGCGCGGCCGAAGTCGTTGATCACCGGCGAGGACACCAAGATCACCTGGTCGGCCAACTGGGACGACGACCTGGGGGGCACCAGCGAGCTCGGCCACCTGGACCCGATCGTGGCCAAGGTGCGGCAGGAGTCGAACGCCTTGATCAAGTTCGAGTTCGAGAAGACGTTCATGTTCTA
>DATDAP010000186.1:0-4412 GCA_036525335.1 Microlunatus sp.
GGCTCCCGGTGCAGCTCGGGTACGCGAGGTCGACATGTCCCGCTGCTGGTAGCAGACAGACGCTAGTTGTCGTCGCAAGGGACTCCGACGGCACACCACCCAGGGCTCTGGTGAGGTGGTGACGGGTACGCCGTGAGCCGACGGTCCACTACAACCCGTCGTCTCGGGCAAAGAGCACCAACCGCACCATCCTTCTTGACGCCCGTGCAGTCCACGTTCTCCCGCTTTCACCACGGCTGGGATGTGGTCCACGCACTCACGTGCCAACAAGGCTCCAAGCCTCGTCCGTGGTGGTCACGGCGGTATCGGTTTCTGCCGCCTTCTCGATCGCGAGGGCGATCTGCTGATCCTGGGCGCCCTCAGGCAGCGGGTACGGTTCGGGCGCCTCACCACGCACCCAGGCGGCCATCTGCTCCAGCAACGTCGCCATGGCGATCTCGTCGTCCATCCAGCGCCGACCGACGTACGGGTTCTGATAGAGCAGGTCGGCACCGAATGAGATGTGCTCGGTGTCGAATCCGTTCAGATCAAGGTCGTGGCCAGTCTGGCGGCGCACCAACGGGATGTGCGCCAGCGTACGGGCTCCGGTCATCTGCACTACCTCATCGTCGCGCAGTTCGCCTGCGGAACCTCGGACGAGAAGACGGCGGAAACGGAGCTGGTTACGCGTCTGATGCTCGGTGAAGTCGTACACCCCAGAACGCCCCCGGCCGAAGTCCAGAGTCGCGATCGTCGTGGTCGTCGGGTGCGGCTCCGGGTCGTCGGTCCAGCCGGCTCGGTCCAACGGGCTGATCAACGGCGCTGTGAAGCGCGTCGCTCGCACCGTGACCGGACCACGTCCCGCGCCGAGTAGCCCACGGATCATAGAGACCGCGTGGTAGTGCTGGGTCGAGGAGACCTGGACTTGGGTCGGGGTACCGATCACGCCGCCGCCGATGAGCGCGGCCCGGGCGGCGTGTGACGGCATCAGCAGATACTGCTCGGCGACCTGGACCAGGCCCGATGCCCCGGCCGCGGACCACAACGTGCGGAGGCTGTCCAGATTGGGCGCGGGCGGGGTCTCGACCAGCACGGGCAAGCCGCGCTCGACCAGGTCGACGACCAACCCGGGGGTGACACTCGGCGGGGTCGCTACCAGGATGAAGTCCACCCGTACCTCAGAAAGGCAGGCGTCCAGCGAGACATACGTCGGTATCCCGAGATCGCGTGCCGTCCGTACCACCACGCCGCCGCAGCCGACAGTCTCCAACTCTCGCGCTACATCGAGGAACATCCGCGCTCGCCAGCCGCTCCCAATCATCGCGAAGGTGACCACGGTGAAACCGTAGACCAGCGCCACGGCACGGGATCAGTGGGCCGCAGAGGCGTGGTGCGGCGACGAGTTCAGGCGTCCACAAGGGGTCCGCTCACCGGCAACCCCGACCATCCGATCTCGGCGGCCATGAGCGTGCAGCCCGATTCTCGTAAGACCCGCGCGAGAGAACGTGCCCGGTGAACGGGGGGTCTTGCGAAGACGCTGATCCAGGGAGCACCTCAGCAAGAAACCGTCCAGCTCCGAGCCACCCGGGAACGCAGCTGGTCAAGTCCGGCACGGCCGCGAACACACCAGGCTCGAACTGGCGGCGGCCGCTCGCGGCGGGCTCGACGCTACAACCGAGCGGAACAGCGGACGACGACTACCTGTAGTCGTACTTGGTGAGGGCCTTGCGGGCACTGAGCAGCAGCACGGCCGCGAGGCCGGTGGTGCCGACCATGATGACAGCCATCGGCACCGGGGTGCCGTTCGCGAAGACACCGACCAAGGGCGCGACCAGGCCGCCGATCATGAACTGCGAGGCACCCAGGAGCGCGGCCGCCGTACCGGCGGACTCCCCATGCCGGTTGAGGGCGATGGCCGGGGCGTTGGGGAAGGACAGACCGGCGGCGGAGATGACGAAGAACAGCGGAGCCATGAAGGCGAACCAACCGCCGACGCCCAGCAGCATCAGCACCAACAGGGTGATCGCGCCGGCCACGGCCAGCAGCACGCCGAAGCTCAGCACGCTGACCGGGCTGTAGCGCTTGACCAGCCAGGGGTTGATCTGGGTCATGGCGATCATGCCGACGGCATTGGCGCTGAACGCCAGGCCGAACTGCTGCGGGGTCAGGCCGTACAGATCCTGCAGCACGAAGGGCGCCCCGGAGATGTAGGCGAACAGGGTGGCGAACATCAGCCCGGCGACCAGCACCATCACGATGAACAGCCGGTCCCGGAACAGCGATCCGTACGCTCGCAGCGAGCCGGTGATGCTGACGGGGCGGCGGCGCTCGACCGGCAGGGTCTCCGGCAGGGCCAAGAAGGCCAGCACCAGCATGCCGAGCGCGATCACGGCGAGGACCACGAAGATGCCGCGCCAGGAGGTCAGGGCGAGCAGCGCGCTACCCAGGGACGGGGCGAGGATCGGTGCGACGCCGAGCACGAGCACGAGGCGGGAGAGCAGCTGGGCGGCGCGGATGCCGCTGAACAGGTCGCGGACCACGGCCATCGCGACCACGGCGACGGCGGCACCGGCCAAACCCTGCAGGGTGCGGGTGACGGTGAGCAGGCCGATGCTCGGGGCGAGCGCACACAGCATCGACATCAGGGCGTGCAGCACGAGACCGGCCAGCAGCGGCTTGCGGCGGCCGATCGAGTCGGACAACGGGCCGATGATCAGCTGGCCGAGACCGAGGCCGATGAGCAGCCCGGTGATGGTCGCCTGGGCCTGGGCGTCGGTCGCGCCCAGTTGACGGGACAGCTCCGGCAGCGCCGGCAGGTAGGTGTCGATGGTGAGCGGCCCGATGGCGCTCAGCGCGCCCAGGACCAGCACCAGCTGGACGTACTTGCGGCCGACGAAGCGGCTGGACAGGTCGCTGGGCGCAGCCGTCACGGTGGGCGGGGCGGCAACGGGTGCGTCGACTGCGGTCATCGGGCGCTCCTCCAGGAGTCGGATCGGCTGAGCGGGCAGCGCCACCTCGATGTGACTGAACGGCCATTCAGGAATACCAGGGTGAACTCGGCCTCGGCACGATTCATTCCCGGTCTATCCATCGAATCGCGCGTACCCGGTGTCTTGACGTCGGAGGTGTCGACTGATTGAATATGAATCGTTTCAACGCTGCCGTAGAGTTGACCGCTCATCAAGCTGAGCTGGTCGTGGAGTCGAGAGGTCCCCCCGATGGAGTCGGTTGCCTGGAGTGCCGTGCTGATCGCGCCGGATGCGGCGCCGACGGGCGCGCCGCGACTGCGGACCGAGTTCCTCCCCGACGCGAGGCACGGGGGCGTGGCGGCGGCTGTCTGGCACGTCAGCGCCCGCGGCGTCGTCGAGGCCCACCTCGGCGAGCGACCGGTGAGTGAGGACGTGCTCACCCCCGGCTTCACCAGCTACGAGTGGCGGCTGCGCTACCGGACGTACGACGTCACCGATCAGGTGTCGAGCGCCGCCGAGCGCGACGAACCCGTCGTCCTGGGTCTGCAGCTCGGTCACGGCTGGTACAGCGGACGGCTCGCCTGGACCGGTGAGCGCGGCGTGTACGGCGACCGACCGGCCGCCATCGCCCAGCTGGAGATCAGCTACGCCGACGGCCACCGGCAGGTCGTGGGCACGGATGCGAGCTGGACCGCCGGACCGTCGCCGGTGCTGGCCGACGACCTCTACGACGGTCAGACCATCGACGCTCGGCTCAACTCCGACGCCTGGCTGAAAGCGGGCTTCACCGATCCGGCCTGGGTGTCCGCGGTGGAGCTGGCTGACGCCGATCTGTCCGTGCTCACGCCGTACGTCGGTCCGCCGGTGATCCGGCACGAGGAGATCGCTCCGGTGGAGGTGTGGACCTCCCCGAGTGGCAAGACCCTGATCGACTTCGGCCAGAACCTGGTCGGCTGGCTCAAGATCACCACCGCGGGGGTGGCCGGCTCCACGATCACCATCCGGCACGCCGAGGTGATCGAGCACGACGAACTCGGCATCCGGCCACTGCGCTCGGCCCGGGCGACCGACACCTTCATCCGCAGCGGGGGGCTGGATGTCTTCGAGCCCACCCTGACCTTCCACGGCTTCCGCTACGCCGAAATCACCGGTCTGGACCAGCCGGTCAGTGCCGAGAACGTGGTGGCCGTGGTCGTGCACTCCGACCTGCCGCGGACGGGCACCTTCGCCTGCTCCGACGAGCTGGTCAACCGGCTGCACAACAACGTGGTGTGGAGCCAGCGGGGCAACTTCCTCGACCTGCCCACCGACTGCCCGCAACGTGACGAGCGACAGGGCTGGACCGGCGACATCGCCGTCTTCGCCCCGACCGCGGCCTACCTGTTCGACGTCAAGACGTTCCTCGCCGACTGGATGCTCGACCTGGCCGTGGAGACCGAGCACGCCGACGGCGTGGTGCCGCTG
>DATDAP010000187.1:0-3766 GCA_036525335.1 Microlunatus sp.
GGCCCGTCGATCGGGCCGGATGCCAATCGCCAGGGACCGCCAACCGACCGTCAGCGGAAGAATCCTTAGTGCACATTATCCTACCCGGGTGGGACTTCCGCCGAAATCGCACGGATACCCCAAGCCGGGATCGGTGGTCAGAGTAGTTGTTGATCATGACGGGTGACCAGTGTTGGGCGACATCTGAGGTGAGCACGTCGTAGCGGGGCACCGACGTTGCCGGTGACGACGTCCACGGGGTTGTCGATCACGCGGCTGCTGGTTGGTGTGCGACGACAATTCGATCACGGTGGTGGAAGCGCAACGGCCCTCCCCTTTCCTTGGCCGGAAGGGAGGGCCGTTCCTTGGTGCTGATGGAGGCACCCGTGATCATGGTAGGTACGGATTCGGCCGAGGTCGAGCGGCGGCTGTCGGTAGGCGAGCTGGTGTGCCCGTGTGGCGGGGCTTTGACCCGCTGGGGCTATGCCCGGGCGAGGACGGTCCGCGGGGCGGGGCAGATGCGACCGCGGCGGGTCCGCTGCGCCGGCTGCCGGGTGACGCATGTGTTGTTGAGCATCGCGTGCCTACTGCGGCGGGCCGATAGCGCCGAGGTGATCGGTGCCGCGTTGCGACAGAAGGCGGCCGGTGCCGGGCATCGACCGATCGCTGCCCGGCTGGACCGGCCGGCGTCCACGGTCCGGGGCTGGCTGCGCGCGTTCAGCCGGAACGCTGAGCCAGCGCGGTCGATCCTGGTCGGGCTCCTCGTCGAGATCGACCCGCTGCACGGTCCCGTCCACCCGGCCGGGTCGGTGTTCGCTGATGCGGTCGAGATGGTCGGCGCTGTCGTGGCTGCGGCCCGTCGCCGGCTCGGGATGGTGGGTGCGGTGTCGCCGTGGCAGCTGGCCTCCGCAGTCACCGACGGCCGCCTGCTTGCCCAGGATCTGACAGTGGCGGTGACCAACACGAACTGACCCTTGGCGCCGCCGGGCCGGTCGGGAAGCCTCGCCGCTTGTGTGTTCACCACGAGATGAGGAGACGAGGACGTGACCGGAAGAGACGAGGAGCAGGTCCGGGCGGAGCGGGCTCGGACGGTCGGGCTGTTCCGATATGCGCTGATCCGGGAGGCCGCCGACTCCGAGTTGACGACCAGGCAGCGGGGCCGGCTGGTCCGCGCCTTGGCGCAGGCTGAGCATCAAGGTCCGTTCGGGCAACCGGTCCGGGTGTCGCGGGCCACGATCGACCGGTGGATCCGGGACTGGCGCCGCGGCGGCTTCGACGCTTTGGTGCCGCCACCACGGCGGGTGTCGCCGCGGACCCCGGCCGAGGTGTTGGACCTGGCTGCCGCGTTGAAGCGGGAGGTGCCGGAACGGACCGCCGTGCAGGTCACAGCGATCCTGCGCGCCCATGCCGGCTGGGCGCCGGACGAGCGGACCCTGCAACGCCACTTCGCCCGGTTGGAGCTGACGACCCGCCCGACCGGGCAGCCACCGGCCGCGTTCGGCCGGTTCGAGGCCGACGCGCCGAACCAGCGGTGGACCGGGGACGCGTTGCACGGACCGACCGTGAACGGCCGGAAGGCGATCTTGTGCGCGTTCATCGATGATCATTCCCGGCTGCTGACCGGGTATCGGTGGGCCCGCCGCGAAGACACCGTCCGGCTGGAAGCCGCGTTGCATGGCGGGCTCGCCGCCCGCGGGATCCCGGCAACGATCTATGTCGACAACGGGTCGGCGTTCGTCGACAAGCAGCTGCTGCGGGCCTGCGCGTCGCTGGGGATCCGGCTGGTTCACTCCCGGCCAGGGCAGCCCGAAGGACGCGGAAAGATCGAACGGTTCTTCCGGACCGTGCGGGATCAGTTCCTGGTCGAGATCGGCTCCGGTCGTGAGCTCGACGACCTGGTCCAGCTGAACACGCTGTTCACCGCCTGGGTGGAGACCGTCTACCACCGCCGCGACCATTCAGAGACCGAGCAGACGCCGTGGGACCGCTGGTCGACGATCACCCCGACGCTGCCGACACCGACCCAGCTGCGGGAGGCGTTTTTGTGGTCGGAGTGGCGCACCGTCACCAAGACCGCGACCGTGTCGCTGCACGGCAACACCTATCAAGTCGACGCCGCCCTGATCGGGCGGAAGGTCGAGCTGGTGTTCGACCCGTTCGACCTCACCGACATCGAGGTCCGCTGGCAGGGCCGGGCGATGGGACACGCGGTTCCGCACCGGATCGGGCGCCACGTCCACCACAAAGCCCGACCCGACGAGGCGACACCTGCCACTGCGGCGCCGACAGGGATCAACTACCTCGCACTCGTCGAAGCCCAGCACACCAAAGAAATCTCTGAACGGCTCCGCTACTGCCAGCTGCCCGACGGGCCGCTGCCCGGGCAGCAGCCGTTGCCCGGCATCACCGACCCCGACCCCGACCAGACCCATGACGACGACCACACCAGCGACGAGGTGCCCGCATGATCGAGAAGCTGCAATCCCACTACGGCTTCAGCCGCACCCCGTTCGGCCGCGGCCTGGCACCGCAGACGCTGCACCGCCACGGCGCCCACGCCGAAGCAGTCGCCCGGATCGGCTGGTGCATCCACGAACGTGGCCTCGGCGTGATCACCGGCGAAGTCGGCGCCGGCAAGACCGTCGCCGTCCGCGCTGCCCTCACCGCGCTGGACTCCAGCCGACACACCATCATCTACCTCGGCAACCCCGCCGTCGGCGGCCGCGGCCTCTACGGCTGCATCGTCACCGCCCTCGGCGGCACCCCACGCTTCCACAAAGCAGCGCTGATACCGCAAACCACGGATCTACTCGCTGCCGAAGAACACGAACGCGGCCGCACCACCATCCTCGTGCTCGACGAAGCCCACCTCCTCGACCCCGGTCAACTCGAAGAGCTCCGCTTGTTGACCAACAGTGAGATGGACTCCCACTCACCGTTCGCCTGCCTGCTCGTCGGTCAACCCACCCTGCGACGCCGGATCAAGCTCGGCACCTTCGCCGCCCTCGACCAACGGATCACCCTGCGGTATGCGATGGCCGGGATGACCGATACCGAGACCGCCGGCTACCTCAGCCACCACCTGAAACTCGTCGGCCGGTCCGACACCTTGTTCAGCGACGACGCGGTCGCGTTGATCCACCAGGTCTCCCGCGGCCTACCCCGAGCGGTGAACAACCTCGCCATCCAAGCCCTGGTCGCCGCCTACGCCGCCAACAAGACGATCGTCGACGAATCCAGCGCCCGAGCCGCCGTCGCCGAAGTCACCGCCGAATGAACCCGTCGGCGACAACCTGACCACCAGCCCGACACCACGAAGACCAAAACCCCGCCGAAGCAGTCGGCGGGGCCTCTTCATGCCACCAGAACATCCTCACCATCAATGACACCGTCATCCTCATCCTGAGCGCCGTTCAACAGGTGGGTGGGTGAGGGACTCGCAGGTTTGAGTTGACGGGAACCGGGTCGAGGCCACCCGAAGATCAGTAGCGGCCAAGCTTCTGACCGGAAGGCCTCGACGTTGTCTGAGCCTACGGGCTGTGGGCGGTGCTGCGCTCATTGTGAATGCGGGGGACACCGGGGGTCCGTGCGTCGCGCACAAGATGTCGAAATGTCTAGCTCGCGCTGACCTGCATTGATTCGTCGCCCGACTTGTCTCGACGGATGACGTGATCGTCTGGTGCGGGCCAGGGGTCGTTCCAGGGACGGCAGCTTCACCCTCGGCGTGAATGCCCGCTCTCGTCGGTCACGTGGTCATGGCTGTACTGGGCCCACAGGATGTGCTCCA